>NZ_CP113915.1:644229-966344 GCF_029395435.1 Bifidobacterium sp. ESL0790 | reverse complement strand
GCCGCGCCATCGCCATGGTGGTCGTCGCCGCCCTTGGTTTCGTGGGCAGCGCCGCCGGCGCCATGGCCGTGAACCTGCTGCTCGCCCCGAACGACGTCAAGTTCATCGCCCAGAAGAAGGTGCGCGACGAGGGGCCGATCGACCCCAACGCGCACAAGCCCATCGACCTGCTCCTGCTCGGGCAAGACACGAGGGACGGCGGCGACAACTCCGCGCTCGGCGGCTCCGATTCCGCCTACGACGATGACGCCGACGAGCACAACGCCGACACCGCGATGGTCATGCAAATCAGCGCCGACCGCTCCTACATCAACATGGTCTCGATTCCGCGCGACTCGCTGGTCGACGTGCCCAGCTGCAACACCTCGCGGGGCACCATGCCCGCCCAATACGGCGTGATGTTCAATTCCATATTCGCCAACGCCTACCAGACCGGCGGCGACCTGGCCAGCGCCGCGAGCTGCACGGTCAACGCCGTCAACTCGCTGACCGGCCTCAACATCCAGAACTTCATCGTCGTCGACTTCCAGGGTCTCAAGAACATGATCGACGCGATCGGCGGGGTCAACATCTGCATCCCCACCGACATGCGCGACGACTACACCGACCTCGATGTCAAGCGTGGCCTGCAGCACCTCGACGGCACCCAGGCCACGCAATACGCCCGCATGCGCCACGGCACGGGCACCGACGGCTCCGACATCATGCGCACCACGCGCCAGCAATACCTCATCAAGGAGCTGGTGAACCAGGCCCTATCGAAGAACTTCATGACCCACAGCAACGAGCTCTACAAGCTCTCCCAGGCGGCGTTGCAGTCACTGAGCGTCTCCTCCGGACTCGACAAACCCACCATCCTGGCGGGCCTGGCATACAGCCTGAGGAACTTCAAGGTCGACCACCTCTATTCGCAGACCATCTCGGTGGTGCCCGCGCCCAACGACTCGAACCGCGTGGTGTGGAGCGACAACGCCGACTCCATCTGGCAGAAGCTGCGCGACAACCAGCCGCTCACCGAGGCCGGCGACACCTCCAGCGACGCCTCGCAGCAGCAGTCGCAATCCGGCTCCGACCAGAGCGGCGCGGCCCAGCAGGGCACCGACCAGAGCGCCCAGGGCCAGCCCTCCACCACCAGCCAGGGCACGCTCGACCCCAAGACCGGTCTGATCACCAGGCCCGACGGCACGCTCGTCGACCCGGCCACCGGCGGCATCGTCGACCCGGACGACGGCTCGATCCGCGACCCGCAGACCAACCAGTACATCGGCATCGCCTACCAGTATCTGAACGTGACAGTATGTGCGGTTCCTGCGCAGAAGTGAGCGGTGAAGCACCCCAAACGAAGGTATGACGAGTAATAGTAGAACAGTTGTATTTTCGGGGAGGGACCATGGTCAGAGAAACAGGCGGATCTGGAGCAGCGGGGAATCCACCGAGTTTCATACCGACCGGCAGCCGCAAGCACACCCCCACGCCTAAGAACCCGGCCGCACAGAGCCCGGTTCCGCCCACGTTCTCGCCGCCTTCGGCACGCAGGCGCGGCAATGGAAGGTCCTCCGCGGCCCCCGCTTCCCCGAGCCCCGCAAGATCATCGGCACGGCAATCGGCGGGAGCGCAGCCGGCCTCCATCGCGCCGGCCGGCCAGCGCCGCCGTTCCGCCGGTTCCTCGCGCAACGCGACCGTCAGGCGCGCCTCGGCCCGCCAGGCCATGCCCGCGGCCATGCCTCCCGCCTCCTCCGGTGGGTTCGGCTCCGGCAACATCCCCGGCGGCCCTGGCAGCCCCATCGCCGCTGCCGTCAAGCCGCCGCGCAAGCACCATCACCGCATCCTCATCACCTTCATCATCCTCATCCTCGCCATCGCGCTGACCATCTTCGGCTGCTGGAACTGGGTCAACGGCCAGCTCGACAAGTCCAACTGGCTCACTGACAAAGGCGACACCGCCGGCACCTCATGGCTCATCCTGGGCTCCGACGAGCGCGACGCCTCGGGCATCGGCGGCAGCGAGAGCGACGCCCCCGGCTTCCGCACCGACACCATCCTCGTGCTCACCAAACCCGCCCACGGCAACTCCTCGCTCGTCTCCATCCCGAGGGATTCGCTGGTCAAGCGCGACGGCGACTACATGAAGATCAACGCGGTCTCCGAGCTCTACAGCAAGCAGGCCATGGTCGGCGAGGTGGAGGACATCACCGGCCAGAAAATTGACCATGTCGCGCAGATCAAGTTCGAGGGCCTCACCAACGTGGTCAACGCGCTTGGCGGCGTGAACCTGTGCTACAACGAGGACGTGGACGACCCCTACTCCGGCATGAAATGGCAGTCCGGCTGCCACACCGTCGACGGCCCCTCCGCGCTGGCCTTCTCCCGCATGCGCTATTCGGACCCGCAGGGCGATTTCGGCCGCGCCACACGTCAGCGCCAGGTCATCAGCGCGATCATGTCGAAGGCGTTAGCCTCATCCACACTCACCAGCCCAAGCAAGGTGCAGGGCCTGGCGAAGGCCGCCCTCTCGGCGGTGCAGGTGGACCAGAAGACCAACCCCGCCACGCTCGTCAGCATGGCCATGGCGTTCAAGTCGGCCACAGGCAAGCAGGGCATCACCGGCTCCGTCTATTGGACCGACCCCGAATACTACGTCGACGGCGTCGGCTCCACCGTGCTGCTTGACGACGCGCGCAACCAGGCGCTGTTCGACGACCTCGCCAACGGCACCCACAAGCCCGGCACGGTCGGCACGGCGGCCGAGGACGTGACGCAGTAAGGCGGTAGCAAGCCGTTAATAAGTTCGGCAATAAGTTCAGTAGCGAGCCGGCAATATATTCAAGACATGTCCAGCGGGACTTGCGAGCTTCGTAAGTTGCGTTGGACATTTTTTTATTGGAATTCATTATTACTATGCTGTATACGAAAGTCTTCGAAACCCAACCGGCACAAGGCTTCTGACGCTGTTGCGACACGGTTATCCACATCGGCCAACCGTTCGACCACAGTGGTCCGTTTGGCTTGCCACCGCCACCTGAGCCCGCGAACAATGGAGGTATGAGCAGAAGGAAACGCGACGCGACCACCGAAGAGGCGGATGGTTCGGATAAGGCGAACGGGGCCAAGAAGTCAGGCAAAGCCGCCAAGGCGCGCAAACGCAAGCGTCGCCGCCTGACACCCAGGGCGATGACGCGCATACGGACGATGGCCTACGCCTCGCCGTTCATCTCGCAGGCCGTCATGCTCGCGGTCATGCTCATCAGCCGCCAGTGGCTCTTCGTCGCGATCCTGCTGCCGAACCTGCTGGCCACCTTCGCCTCATTCCTGCTCTTCACCACCGAAAGCGCCGGAGTTCAGGACGATGACGATCAGACAACGCGATCCGAGTCGAATTCGACCGGCGACGAGGAAGGACGGGATGACTTCGAGGCGTTGCCCTGCGTGACCTTCGAAGCGTTGCAGATGTTGAAAAACAGTGGTCAAGATGAACATCCGAACGACACAGAAACGTCGTCACAATCACCAGATCGCGGCGTATCAACCGCATCAACACCGTCTCCCTTATCATGGCGCCATATCGTCCGGCGCTGGCTCGGCCCACCCACGCTGAAATCACGAATCGGCGTGGGCAAAAACGGCGTCTTCACCATCGACCTCAAGCGCCAGGGGCCGCACGCGCTCGTGGCCGGCACCACCGGCTCGGGCAAATCCGTGTTCCTGCAAAGCTGGTGCATGGCGATGGCGCTGAGCAACCCGCCCAGCCGCCTCAATTTCGTGTTCATGGACTTCAAGGGCGGTTCGGCGTTCAGCCGGCTCGAGGCCCTGCCCCACACCGTCGGCAACGTCTGTGATCTGAACCTCAAGCATGCCGTACGGGCGCTGCTGGCGCTGGAGGCCGAGCTCAAACGCCGCGAGCAGATGGTCGCCGACGCCTCCACGGCCGACATCGCGGGCTTGGCCGAGCCTCCCCCGCTGCTAGTCATCGTCATCGACGAGTTCCACGCTTTGAAGGACCAGCTGCCCGACTACATGGACCGGCTTATGTCCATCGCCTCGCTGGGCCGGTCGCTCGGCATGCACTTGGTCGCCTGCACGCAGAACCCGCTGGGGCAGGTCACCGACGGCATGAAGGCCAACATGAGCCTCGACATCTGTCTGAGGGTGCGCGACAGCATGCAGTCCCATGAGCTGCTGGGCGGCCCGCAGGCCTCGCGGATCAGCCCGAAGGCGCCCGGCTGCGCCTACCGCAACGACGGTGAGAGCGTCGAGCCGTTCCGTTGCGCTCCGATCGCCGGCATCGACGCGCTGGTGGCGCAGATACGCCTCGCCTCGAGGTTCATGGAGGAGCCCGACGCCGCCACGCTCTTCACCTCTCCCCTGCCTAAGCTGGCCTTGGGTAAAAGCGCCACGTCCGATTCCGAATCACCATCCGGTTCAAATCCAAATCATCATCCGGATTATGATCCCAACCTCGATCCCGATTCCATTCCGTTCGGTCTGGCCGACGACGGGTTCACGCTCTCCACGGGCTTCCTGCCCCTCAATCACGGCAACATCGCCGTCATCGGCGGCCCAGGCAACGGCAAGACCACCCTGCTCAGCCTGCTCGCCAAGCGTCTGTGCCACGTCCCTGGCATCATGCTCCGGAGAACCCACAAAGAGGCCACGGGCTTCAAGACCCGCACGATCCACACGCACACGCGCACGCGTCATGGGCCAGGCGACCGAAACCTCAAGGAGAACAAACCTCCGCTCGAGCGCGCCTATCGCCCACGCCACAAATCCTCGAAACCAGCGCTTCCGGAAACCAGCCACACCGCACCAACGCGCATCCGTCACGCCGCTCCTCCCCGCTTTCCGCGCCTGGTGTGGCTTGTCGACGACGCCGACGCGCTCATCGACCCGCTGGCGATGGATGCCGAGGCGCAGGCGTTTCGTGAGGCCCTGTCGGACGCCAACAGCGTCGTGGTCTTCGCCGTGGAGACCTCGCGGCATGTGCGCGTGCCCGAGCAGTGCGTCACGCGTCTCGTCTTCCCCACCGGCGAGCGCTCGGCCGACCTCATGGACGGTGTGCCATCCGCGCTCCTATCCACCCTCGACCACGATGATTTCAGCACCCCGGGCAGGGCCGTGCTCATCGAGGGCGCCAAGGTCCGCCTCGTCCAGTGTTTTCAGGACTAACGAATTAGCTTGTGTCGCAAAAATAAATTACTTTATATTTTCCGACGAAAACCCTTGAAAATCGGATGGTTTCGTGCTTATCTAATAAAGGAACATACAGATGACGGCATCGTGGGCAACACCGAAATCCTCGGATCACGGCGCAAACCACCAACGGAAACGCCGCGAAAGCCACTTGGGCCGGGCCGCTTCACCTGCAAAGGTATAGGAAGGTATTTGATCTATGAGCAATGCGTTTGATTGGCGTGCGAAGGCCGCCTGCCGCGACAAGGATCCCGAGCTCTTCTTCCCGGTGGGCAACACCGGCGCCGCCTACCAGCAGATCGAGGAGGCCAAGGCCATCTGCCGCACCTGCAAGGTGATCGACGCGTGCCTCAAGTGCGCGCTCGACACCAACCAGGATTACGGCGTCTGGGGCGGCCTGAGCGAGGACGAGCGCCGCGCCCTCAAGCGCCGAGCCATGCGTGCCCGCCGTTCGCAGAACATGCAGATGCAGGTCTGAGCCAAGTCCCACCAGCATCGCGACATAGTTGGAAGACAACCGCGATATAACGCTTATATAGGAAACACCTTGCGATTCCGATTGCTTGTCAATCAGGTCGCGAGGCGTTTTTGTATTTTCACACACGCTCGCATACGCACATACCCGTATACGTCCGCATAAGCACACGCACACATACGCATCCCCATATACGCATTTACAAACGAATCCACACGTACGCCCACATCCAAACACGCATCCACGCATATAAAAACATCGCCGCCACCCCAGCCGTTGAAAACGTCAAGGTGACGGCGACATCGTTTCATATCAGTACGATCGACAAATCAGCAAACCGCCCGCATGCCGCACGCCCGACTCAGTATTCGTCGTCATCGTCCTGTGCCGCGCGCAGCTTCATGTCGAGCACCACGCGCGTGCCGCCGCCACGCCGGTCCTCCCAGCGCACGGTGCCGCCGAAGTCGTTGGTGACGAACGTGTTGATGATCTGCGTGCCCAGCCCTGAGCCGGACGAGCGCGCCATGCCGTTGTTCTCCTCGGTGGCCAGCCCCGAGCCGTCGTCCTCCACCACCACGTTGAGGTTGTTGCCGCTGCGCCCCACGGAGATGGTGATGTTGCCCTCCATGCGCCCCTCGAAGCCGTGCTCGACGGCGTTGGTGATGAGCTCGGTCAGGACCAGCGAGAGCGGCGTGGCGTCCTGCGCGGGCATCATGCCGAACTTGCCGACGTAGCGGATGTGGATGTGCTGGTCCTTCATGGTCGCCAGGTCCACGCTCATCTTCAGGAGGTTGGAGATCACGGCGTCGTAGTCCACGATCTCGTCGACGGTCTGGCTCAGGCCCTCGTGCACGGTAGCGATGGTCTGCACGCGCCGCTGCGCCTCCTTGAGCTCCTGCTTGACCTCCTCGTTCTTGGTCTTGCGCGCCTGGAGGCGGAGCAGGGCCGAGACGGTCTGCAGGTTGTTCTTCACGCGGTGGTGGATCTCGGAGATCGTGGCGTCCTTGGTCTGCAGCTCCTGCTCCCGACGCCGCAGCTCGGTGACGTCGCGGCAGAGCACGATGGCGCCAACGCGCTTGTTGGTGTCGTAAAGCGGCAGCGAGCGCATGGAGACGATGGAGTTGTTGGCCGCCAGCTCGCAGTCCACGGCCGCCTTGCCGCTCAAAACCAGCGGCAGGGTTTCGGGCACTGGGTCGCTCGGGTGCAGCAGCTGGGTGCCGATCTCGCTCAAGTAATGCCCTTCCATCTGGGCGAGCGTGCCGAGGCGGCGGAAGCAGCTGATGGCGTTGGGGGCCGCGTAGCGCACGATGCCGTCGGCGTTCAGGACGATGAAGCCATCGGAGACGCGGGCGTTGTGCCGCTGGCTCATCATCGCGTCGTGGTAAGGGAACTGGCCCTGCGTAATCATCGAATAGAGCTGCTTGCCGGCGTTGATGCTCTCGGACTCGTAGCGGCCGTTGGATTCGCGCGTCGACATGTTGGTCTCGCGCACCACCAGGCCGAGCACCTTGTTGCCGCAGCGCACGGGCGCGTAGACGTTGCACACCGTGGCCTTGTCGACCTTGCGCAGCGTGGTGGAGTGGAAGACGCTGTTGGAGGCCATCGCGGTCTTGATCTCGGAGACCACGTCGTCGGGCACCTCCTTGCCCACGGCGTCGTCGCTGCGCAGCGTCATGACCGTGGAGGGCCTGCACTGCTCGGCAATCACGTATTTGCCGTCGTCGCGCTGGATGACCAGCAGCAGGTCGGCGAAACTCAGGTCCGCCACCACCTGCCAGTCGGCCACGAGCAGGTGGAGCCATTCGCGGTCGCCCGCGTCGAAATCGGATTGGGTCTCGAGTATCTCATCAAAATCTGCCATGTCCTCCATTCTAGCTTGCGCTCGGGAATCACGCTGTGGACGGATGATGGCTTTTGTCACAAACAGAGGTTACGATAGCGTAAGTTACGTTCCCGTAGTCAATAATGCGGATATTACCGATATTGCCGATAATCCCATCACCGCTTGGAGGCTCGATGCCAGACGAAGACGAAGCCCGTCGCACGCGGGAGGCCATGACCCAGGCCCGCAAGCAGGCGCTCGACGCCAAGGCCGACAAGATTCGCGCCACCGCTCACGATCGCGCCGACGCCATCCGCCGCCGCGCCGAATGGAGGGCCTCGTCGATCATCGCCAAGGGTGAGGTGCGCGCCGCCAAGGTGGAGGGCATCGTCCCGGCGGAGATCGAGCGCAAGACCCGCCTCGACGTGCATGGCCGCCCCAAGCCGCTGCTGCGCGGTTGGATCCACGCCGTGGCCGCCCCGCTCGCCCTGGCCGCAGGCATCGTGCTCATCTGTCTGGCCCACGGCGCCGCGCTGAAATGGGCCTGCGCCGTGTTCATGACCTGCTCGCTGGTGCTCTTCACCAATTCCGCCTGCTATCATCTGGGCGACTGGTCGCCGCGCGTCACCGACATCCTGCGCCGCATCGACCACATGAACATCTTCCTGTTAATTGCGGGCACCTACACCCCCGTCTCGTTCGCCCTCGAGCCGCGCTGGCGCGACATCATCATCGCGAGCATGTGGGTGTGTACCCTGGCGGCGCTGGTCATCCACGTCATCTGGATCAACGCCCCGCGCTGGCTCTACACGGTGGTCTACATCATCTTCGGCGTCTCCGGCATCGCCTACATGGGCCTCTTCTGGGTCTCCCCCGTGGCCGGCCCCGTGGTGGTGGCCCTGCTCATCGCAGGCGGCGCGTGCTATATCGCCGGCGCGATCGTCTACGCGCTGCGCAAGCCCGACCCGTGGCCGCGCGTCTTCGGCTTCCACGAGATCTTCCACCTGGGCACCGTCGCCGGCTACGCCTGCCACGTGGTCGCCATCTACATGGTCGTCATCAACCTCTGGTGAGTCAACCTGGACAATTACCAGAGAAAATACGACAAAGGTCCGGCCTCGTCATCAGACGAAACCGAACCTTTAGAAACCGAACCTTTAACGATGAAAACTCAGCGCCAACGCCTCACTTCAGCGGCTTGGAGTCCTTGATGGTCACCGAGATGTCGCGGCCGTTGGGGGCCTTGTAACTCACCTTGTCGCCGGTCTTGGCGCCCATGATGGCCGCGCCGATGGGCGATTCGGGGCTGATGACGTCGTAGTCGGTGGCCACGGCGATGTCGCGCGAGCCGAGCACATAGGTCATCTCACGCCCCGCCAGCTCGACGGTGACCAGCGAGCCGTTGCCCACGGTGCCGGCCGGCGGCGCCTTCAGGATCTTGGTGTTGCGCAGCTTGACGATGAGCTCGTTGATGCGCCCCTCGTTCTTGCCCTGCTCCTCGCGCGCGGCCTGGTAGCCGCCGTTCTCGGAAAGGTCGCCCTCGGCGCGCGCGGTGGCGATGCGCTTCGTGATCTCGTCACGATAGTCGCCCTGGCGCCACGCGAGCTCCTTCTGGAGCTTGTCGAAGGCCTCCTGCGTGAGCAATACGGTCTTTTCTTCCTCTGCCATGGATACCCCTTACCCTTCGTTGATGTATGGGTTTGCCTCGATGTTACGTGAAATATTACGCTTATTACGCCGAAATTCAGCGCTTCGAGATGATGTCGATGACGAAGACGAGCGTGTCGTCGCCACCGATGCCCGCCTGCGGCACGCCGGCACGGCCATAACCGTATTCCGGCGGAATGGAGACCATGAGGCGCGAGCCGACGTTGTGGCCGGGCACGGTGCGGTCCCAACCCTGAATGACCTGCCCCACGCCGATGCCGAAGCTGGCCGGCTGGTGGCGGTCGAAGCTCGAGTCGAACGGATCGCTCTGGCCCCACACCACGCCGTGGTAGTTGACGGTCACCGTGTCTCCGGCGCGCACCATCGGGCCGTCGCCCTCCACGAGCTCGACGGACTTGAGCCCCGCTGGAGCCGGCCCCTCCGGGAAATCGATCTTCGGGGCGGCGCCGAACTCGGCGTTCACTTCGGGCATGTTGGTAGCCATCTGGGCCTCCTTCTCACGTTTACAATGACATTCAGGTTAGCACCACCACCAACTTGACGGCGTTCCGAAACCAAAATGTACGCACAACCGTGACACCACTTCGTGCGTTTCACTGCGATTACACCACGATTCTCTCACACGCGCATACGCGGCGAAAACCGCCTCAGCACTCCACGACGTTGACCGCGAGCCCGCCCTTGGAAGTCTCCTTGTATTCGCTCATCATGTCGGCGCCAGTGTCCTTCATCGTCTTGATGGCCTGGTCGAGGCTGACCATGTGCGAGCCGTCACCCAGAAGCGAGACACGCACGGCGTTGACGGCGGTGTTGGCGGCCATCGCGTTGCGCTCGATGCAGGGGATCTGCACCAGCCCGCCCACCGGGTCGCAAGTGAGGCCCAGATGGTGCTCGATGCCGATCTCGGCGGCGTTCTCCACCTGCGCCGGCGTGCCGCCCATCACCTCGCACAGCCCCGCGGCGGCCATGGAGCAGGCCGAGCCGACCTCGCCCTGGCAGCCCACCTCGGCCCCGGAAATCGAGGCGTTGCGCTTGAAGAGATAGCCCACGGCGCCGGCGGCGAGCAGGAAACGGATGACGCCGTCCTCGTCGGCCGAGCCGGCGAAATGCCAGTAATACTCGAGCACGGCGGGGATGATGCCCGCGGAGCCGTTGGTGGGGGCGGTGACGATGCGCCCTCCCCCGGCGTTCTCCTCGTTGACGGCCATCGCGAACAAGTCGACCCACGTGCATTCGGAGGATTCCATCGCCACGTCGGGCCTGCGCACATCGCGCTTGAGGATGTCGGCGTTGCCCGCCAGTCGCTGATATATCTTGGGGGCGCGTCTGGGCACGTCGAGGCCGCCGGGCAGCGTCTTCTGCGCGCTCGTGCACCCGGCGTAGACGCAGTCGCTCATGCTCTGCCAGACGTGCAGCAGGTCGGCGCGCACGTCCTCAGCCGGCCGCACCGCCGTCTCGTTGGCCCACACGATCTCGGAGACGCTTTTGCCCTCGCGCTCGCACAGCGCCACGAGCTCGTCGCCGGAATGGAAGTGGTAGGGCGCCTCGGGCGCGAAGTCATCGTCGGAGTCCGCGGCCTCGTCGGAGAAGGTGGAACCTTCCGGAGGCGTGTCGTGGATGCCGATGAGCAGGTCGTCGGGGTGGCCCTGGCGCACGAACCCGCCGCCGATGGAATACCACACCTGTTCGTCGAGCTTGCCGCCCTGGGCGTCGAAGACCTCGAAACGCATGCCGTTGGGGTGGGGCGCCAGGCGCTCCCATTTCTCGAAGATGACGTCCCTGTCGTAGTCGAAGGCGATCTCGTGCTTGCCGGCGAGCAGCAGCGTGCCGGCTTGGTCGCAGTCGTTCTTGATGTTGAGCAGGTGCTCGGTGTCGACGGTGGCGGGCAGGCTGCCCTCGAGCCCGGCCACCACGGCGCGGTCGGTGCCGTGCCCCAGGCCGGTCAACGAGAGCGATCCGTAGAGGGTGACGTGCACGCGGGCGACCTGTTCGAGCAGTTTCGTCCGCTCCAGCGACGTGACGAAATGCGAGGCCGCGATCATGGGCCCGACGGTGTGCGAGGAACTCGGCCCCACGCCGATCTTGAACATATCGAGAATACTGAACATCCTGCCTATTCTAGTCAGTCCTCACCCCACCGTGCGCCCACAGCCCAACGTGTCGCAGGAAGCCTGGCGACGCGCGGCAAGACGATGGTTCAGTAACGATTATCGAAGGCTATTCAAACGGCATTATCACAAGCACGCAAAAGGCACGGCCCCGCTGGAATACCAACGAAACCGCGCCTTTGAATTTGGTATGCACACATTCATTCAGCGGTTAGGTTTATCAAGTATCAATCCGCTGCTACCAAAACGCGAATCTCATTACCTGTGATCTGGCCTAACCGCCAAACCTCACGCCTTCTTGGGCACCTTGACCAGCAGCACCACCAGCGCGCAGGCCACGCCCGCCGCCGCGAGGAAGAGGAACGCGGTGGTGAAGGAGCCACCGGAGGCCTTGATGAGCTGGCCGATGATCATCGGCGAGAGGAAGCCGCCGAGGGTGCCGCCGGTGTTGATCACGCCGATGGACGAGCCGATGATCTCGGCCCTCATGATCTTATGCGGCCAGGTGAAGATGCCCGTGAACGCCAGCGTGGAGACCATGCTGATGAGGATGAGCAGGATCAGGGAAAGCACGAGGTTGTGCGACATCACGAACGCGACGATCAGCACGGCCACCACGACGCAGGAGCCGCCGACGGCCAGCTTCTCACGCCCCAGGAAGAGCTTGGAGAGCAGGGAGCCCGCGAAAATGGTGGCCACGGTGCCGAACACGGAGTTGAGCGCGAGCAGCCAGCTGGCCTGGTTGATGGTCAGCCCGAAGGTCTTGGTGATGTAGGAGGGCAGCCACGACATGTTGCCGTAGAGCACCAGGTTCAGGAGCAGCATGGCCACGAAGAGCACGAGCACGTTGGGGTTGGTGATGACGTCCTTGAAGCCGACCTTGGGCGCGTCGGCCTCGGCGGCCGTCGTGTTGCCAGCTTTTGCCTCAGCCTTGGCCTTGGCGGCACGCGCGGCCTCGCCCTTGTGGGAGGGCACGAAGATGGCGATCAACACGAAGGCGATCAGGTAGAAGACACCGAGCACGTCGTAGGCCATCCTCCAGTTGGCGGTGACCATGTGCGCGCCGAGCGTGTAGGCTAGGATGCCGCCGATGCCGGAGGTCGAGAGGATGAGCGACTGCACGAAGGTGCGCCGCTTCTGCGGGAAGTTCTCGGCCACGGACTTGGTGCAGCTCGGGGGGTAGCCGCCATGGCCCATGCCCGCGAAGAAGCGCATCACCATGAAGAGGATGAGCCCACTCATCGCCCCGAAGAGGAAGGCGAAGGCCGCGATGACGAGCACGGAGACCATGAGCACCCGCTTGGCCCCGAACTTGTCGGCCAGCCAGCCGCCGGGAATCTGCATAAGCGAGTAGCCGAGGAAGAAGGCCGACATGATCAGGCCCGTCTGCCCCGAGTCAAGGTGGAAATGCTGCGAGATGGGGATGATGGCCGTCGAGATCATGCTCTTGTCCATGTAGACCACCGAATAGCCGGCCATGAGCGCGACGATGAGCATCACGCCGCCTTGTTTGGCCGTTTTGCCGCCTGTGGTTGCCGTTGTTGCCTCGGCCATATCTGTCCACCTTTGCTGGGAATTGATAGGTTGGGCAAAGTATACGGCGGCAAATGTTACCGGGGTCACAGACTGACCAGTTAGTGAGATATCAAGCGAATCGAAAGTGAGACTTATTACCGCCTTGTCATTGCTTTTTGTTGCCTTGTTATCATCATGTATCGTTGCGTACGTCAACGATTGACGTCGACTTTCAAAGGCTTGATGACCATCGACACGCCGTAATGCATTTCTGTCACGATGGTATTTAGACAGACGCAATCCCCTTAAATCCGATGTTTCTCAGGATTTCGCAGTAAAAAAACATACGATTTGACGCCTTATGTCGTCAAAAGTCATATAATATTGTTTTGTACTGATTTTGCGGTGGCGGCCCATTCAAACGGCCCCACGGGAAGGAAAAACAGGTCATGAAGGCACGGAACAGGCTCGCCGCAACTGTGGCGACCCTCCTGGCAAGCTCCCTTCTCGTGGCCCTCCCTGTGACGTCAGAGGCATCGAAAATCACCCCCCCCCGCAAAAACAGATAACTTCCAGCACAACAGGTAAATCCCCGCTCTCATCCAGTTCCAGCGCAACATCCAGCAAATCCGAACCACATTCCTCGACCTCCACTTCACAGGCAACCTCACGAAAAAGCCGCACATCGCAACCCCAAGTGGGCCCACAATCCGCATCCTGCAACAATCCGGGTGAACACACATGGGGATCTCTGAACTGGAACGAGCACGTCGACGGTGACGACTGCGTCCTCGAACTCGAAAACGGGACGATACCCAATATTACTGGCTACACAATGCCATGGTACAGGGATTCCAGTGTGACTAAAATCGTCGTTAGTGGGTTGGTCTCCACTTCATCATTACTCAAGCACGCATTTGAACAGTTGAATAATCTAAAAACAGCGGATGTAGATAATATAAAGATGTCTAACGCGACCAATATTAGGGACATGTTCTATGGCGATTCTGCATTGGAATCAATAACGGGTTTGGATAGTTGGGATGTCTCCCATGTCACTACGGCGTCTGACTTTTTCTGCCAGGATAGTTCCTTGACCGATGTCGGAGATATTTCACAATGGAACGTTTCTAATTTTTTGGATACTGGCGCAATGTTTTGGGGAACAGCACTAACCTCCATAGACCTCTCAGGATGGCATTTACCGGCATCGAACGAATATAGCGACATGTTCTATGGCACTAGTCAATTGCAGTTCATTCGTTTAGCAGACGGAGAGCACATTCCGGGAGGCGCGTTTACGAATGCCCCATGGAACAGCAATGCGTCTTGGACTTCTGAAGACGGCAATTGGGCCGGTAACCCAAATTCACAAGGTCTGGGTTCAGGACATACCACAGTTCCGATGTGGTATGCGAAGGCAGATGCTTCTATAGCTTTTGACAGCAATGGTGGATCAGGTGATTTGCCCGACTCGTTGGGTGTTCACATCGGTCTTTGGCCGGACGGGTATCAGGAGCCGGCACCATACAACCGCACGATTCCCAGCACTCCGAATCTCAAGCGCAATCATTACCGTCTGCTCGGCTGGGCCAAAACCAGCAACGCCACCACACCCGACTATTCTGCGGGCGATACCGTTAGCCTCCCGTTAGACGGCGTAGCGCAGGCCAAGCTCTACGCCGTATGGGGTGCGGTTCCTCCACCCACTTTTACCGCGGCCACGCCCAAGTCCGACGGCACGCACATCAAGGGAACCATACTCGGCGGCGGCATGGCCGGAGACCTGGTCACCATCACCGACGGGACCAACACCGCCACCGCCACACCAACAGTCGACGCCACCGGTAGTTGGGAGGTCATACTTCCCACGCCTACCGACCTCGTTGGCAACGGCGGCGCCAACAGCTACACGGGAACCTTGAAACAGGCCGACGGCATCACCTCCGAGGACTCCGACCCATACGGTCCCGTCGGCATCGACGTCGTCGCACCCGGACTCGAACACATCATCCCCAGCGGACGCACCATTCACGGCATCGCCTACACCAGCGGCAATGAGACCACCCAACCGAACCGCACCACCGAGCAGGGCGACACCATCACCGTCACCTGGCCCGACAATTCCACCACCACAGCCACCAGCGACGCCGACGGCAAATTCACCATCGCCATCCCCTCCAGCGTCAGCCTCAGCTCCACCGTCCACCTCAAGGTCGCCGACACGGCCGGCGCCCACGGCTACGACGGCCACAACAACGAGTCCACCACCTACGAAGTCCGCCTCACGCCCCCAGTCACCGCACTCCCCCTCACCGGCGGCACACCCAGGAAGCTCGCCCTCCTGCTCCTCGCCGCAGGTGCCGCCCTCATCACCGCCACCGCCCGCCGCCACCTGGTCGGCGTCCACATCAACTAACCCCGCCACCTCCACAAGCCACACCACCACCGGCCGCCTCCCACACCTTGGGCGGCCAACCCCACCACCACAGCAAACGCCACACCACCCCGTCCGACTCCCACACCCCAGACGACCGACGATGCGAACATGAAGCCCCCATCCAACACCGCGCCATCGGACGGGCGAAAGCCTTAGCGCGACATGCAGCTAATTGAAAATTTCCTGGCCATTAAAGCCGGCCTTTTTAATTTCTTGAATCTACTTTATCTGGGATCGAAAGGTTTGGGATGCCTGCAACACGCCGTAATACGGTTTTGATTTGATGTGTTTAGATACCGTGGATTGGCTTAAATCCGATGTTTCGCACGATTTTGGAGAGAAAAACATACGTTTTGACGTTTAATGTCGTCAAAAGTCATATAATATTGTTTTGTATTGATTTTGCTGTGGCGGCCCATGCAGAGGGGCTCCACAAGGAAGGAAACGCTGTCATGAAGGCACGTAACAGGCTCGCCGCGGCAACGGCGACCCTTCTGGCAAGCTCGCTTCTCACGGCCCTTCCCGTGACGTCAGAGGCATCGAAAGCCACCCCCCCCCGCAGGATTCGCTAACTTCTAGCACATCTCACCAATCTACCTTCTCCTCCAGTTCCAGCACAACAGGACCATCGTCCACGCCATCCAGTCCCACTCCCCAAGAAACGCAGAGCTCTGCCCCTCCGGTGAGGGGATTTGTGGGCCCGCAATCAACGTGCACCCCGGCGTCCGGCCATTGGTTGGGCTCGGACCACGGCGGTCCGGCAGGCGACTACATCGACTGGACGTTCGACGCGACTTGCCATTTTAAAGTCACCAACGCCTATATCAACCACAATTACAGCGATGCCGCTACCCCCAGCGAAGCCGCCCTTCCATGGCGACAACACGATGAGAAGGAGCACGCCAATTGGGTCACATTCGAAAACTGGAACAATGGCCCCAATCTGACCAGCTTGGAAGGCTGGTTCGGCCAGATGCACGCCAAAAGGCTCGACGGCCTTGAGCATATCGACACCAGCCACGTCACCAGTGTGAAAAACACGTTCAACGCCGACTACCCCAGAGGTTCGAGTTATCAGGTCATTTCCGGCGTCGGGAGCTGGCACATATCACCAACTGACATGAATTCGGCGTTTGCTTGGAATTCGGATTTGCTCGCGCTGGACCTGTCCGGCTGGGACTTTTCACATACCACGGATACGGGCTACTGGGGTTTGGAAGCGGCGAGAATGCTCAGGCTCGGCAGCGGCCAACGGTTGTCCAACAGCGGTCAAGCCTCCAATAACGGTAAAAGCGAGGACGGGGATTCTAGCGATGATAATTGCACGGGCTCCTCGTCATCGACGAAGACGATGTGGTGGGGAAAGCCTGGAGCGGTTGTCAACTTTAACCGAAACGGTGGAGACGGATCGCCTGCCGCATTGTCCGCTCCCGATGAGTGGCCCGATACCATACCTCTGCCGCAGAAGTCACTGCCTGACGGGACGAGCGTGAGCCGCACGGGCTACAGATTTGCAGGCTGGAATACGGAATCGGACGGCAACGGCATCGCGTACGAGCCGAACCAATCGGTCACCCTGCCTCTTGATGGGGTCTACTGGAACGCGACCTTGTATGCGCAGTGGCGGTCGGTTCCGACTCCCACCATCACGAATGTCGAGGCGAAAACCGATGGCATCCATGTCAAGGGCACGGTCGACGGCGGCACACGGACCGGAGACAAGATTACCGTGACAGCTTCGGACGGCTCTCATCAGACAATCGAGCCCGCGGTCTCGACCACGGGCGCCTGGGAGACCACGTTCCCCTCGTCGCTGTATCAGGACCTGGTCGGCGATGGCGCGACACGTTCGTTCACCACGAAACTAAAACAGGCGGACAATGTGGAGTCGGCGACATCCGATCCTCCTTTCGAGCAGAAGCTCGACGTGGTCGCGCCCGGCCTCGAACACATCATCCCCAGCGGACACACACTCCACGGGGTCGCCTACACCAGCGGCGACGCCAGCACCCAACCCAACCGCACCACCGAGGAAGGCGACACCATCACGGTCACCTGGCCCGACAACTCCACCACCACTGCCACCAGCGACGCCAACGGCAAATTCACCATCGCCATCCCACCCAGCGTCAGCCTCAGCTCCGTCGTCCACCTCAAGGTCAGCGACACCGCAGGAACAAACGGCTACAACGACCACAACAACGAATCTGACACCTACCACGTCAGACTCACACCACCCGTCAGTGCTCTACCCTTCACCGGTGGCACACCACGGCTCATCGCCACCCTACTGGCCGTCGCCATCACCACCCTGGGCGCCGACCTCACCCGCCGCCACCTCCTCACCCGCCACACCCACTGACCGGCAAACCATTGTGGGCCACCCTCCACACCTTGAGTGACCCACAATACAGTCGTACATAATAACTACGAACCATCCATCCACCATTCCACAGGATGGTCGAAAACCTCTGGCAAGACATCACACCTTAAACAACCTACTTACACACATCAGTAGAACTCTTCGTTTTTCACGCCTCAGGCGAACCCCGCATCAAACGCTTCGCAGCACGAGAAGATGATTGGATGACGTCTTTACTCACCGCATCATTAACAGCTAACAGCGCGAAACTAACACAGCTTATCGCCCTTCCCGGAGCAGCCAGCCGACAATACAAGTCATTTCATCCCAGAAATAATCGGCAAATTCAACAGCTAGCACAATAAACATTAATTATCTCCACAATCACCTACCCCCCCCAATAGACGTCTTTCTATCAAATTCTAAAAGAAGACACTGGCAATTATGAAACATATAAGAGAACGCACCATAGATAACACTTCGATTTAATTCTCGTTTCTAAAGAATCAGTATTGCAGCTCAAGTCCTTAGCTATCGCAATAAAACACAATTACACCACTTTCTTTGCGGATTTATCGCACTTTTTACCCTCATCAGCTCCACCCGTTTTTTGATCAGATTCGACTTTGTCTTCCTCTTTGATTTCTCCCAGCTCATTTTCTTTCACAGATACAGATAAAAAGCTATCGAGAATCAAAAAAATAAGCGATAGAAATATCCCGAAAACAACCACGTAGGAACCCAAAATTGAACATGTATGAAGAATTGCATTATTCTTCCACATAGCAGAAAGAGCCGCAGCCAAAAATACCAGAGGAAATGAAATACCTACCATAAAAGCATTAACCGAAATTGCCCGATTCGTTTTTAAATGCGTATAGTTTTCCTCAGTATCCTTCAGTTCTTGAAAGGCGGCAGACTTGTAATCATCCTGCAATTTCGCCGCTAAAAGTGATTTCGGAAAATCATTTTCGACAATGCTTTTTATCCATAATTTGCGTAAAGCCAAACAAATACATATTCCCACTCCGAAGAATATCAAAAACATCAGCAAAAGAAACGGGGCTGCCTGCTGATTATAAGATTGTCCGGGTGCACTCTTTGTATATACCACAACATAATAAAGAAAAATAAACGCAAAGGAAATTCCTCCTGTGAAACCTACCGACAACCAATTCAGAAAGCGTATGGGACCGCGCTCTCTTAACTTAAGTTGGTTATCACAACCTTCTTTGTCGGATAGTTTAGGCGGTAAATGATCGTAAATATACTTAGTAAATTGTCTGTGTAACGCCTTACCTCGTATACGATTCGCAACTTCCTGTTGCTCATTTTTTAAAACCTGATCTTGACCAGGGCTGTTATCCAACAAAGTATTCCAGGTATTTAACTCATTTATATCTGCACGTTCGGTTTTATCTTTATAAACAGTCCATCCGAAAGAAGCAAAAGATACCAAAAAAGCTAAAACAGACACAATGACCGAGATATCAGCAACTGACATACTATCATCTCCTATATTGAACAATATTATATTGTTTGTATAGATACAATATTTTATCGCATATGATAGTATCCGATAGTTTGTATAAATTGAGTTTAAGATTTTTTTTGGGGGGGGGTAGGGCCATGCCTTTCCAACTCAAAGCCCACGACCTGAAATGCGCAAACTACCTGACACCACCAAATACCTAATAATGCTGCCCTTTGCCCAAATTGCCGATAAAACAGGATAGTAGTTCCCTGCGGTTTCTCAACATCGAGTTCATCAATTGGGGCTTCATGACCCATATCCGGACAGATCAGTCATCCGACGATTTTCCACGTTAAAAACAGCGATATAAAACACTTATACCCGTAAGACCAAACCAGTATTATAACCAACTTTTTGGACTATAGACCGACTATTTGAGTCCATTTCATAGCCCCCGCCGGATTGACTCTCGGCGAGGGCATTTCTCAGTTAACGCAGAAATATTATGCAGCAGACAACAATGACCACAATGATCAACACAGCAACTGCAATGATAACGTTACGACGCACCTTCTTGCCATGCTCATAATTAGTCAGCTCATCAGCAGGCACTAAAGCTTTAGCTTGTTCGAAAGTTTGCAGCGCCATATCCATTGCAGCCGTATCATTTTTAACGGCCTCAGATTCGGCTGCGGCCTCATCAATATCGGCTGTGTCATTTCGGACGGCGGCAATTTGCTGTTGTAAGGTTTCAAGCTTCCGTGTGTGGTCTTCAAAAACACCAGACATGTTCGCCGCGGCACGAACGATCGCATCGGCAAAATCGCGAGCTTGTTTCTCTTTATCGGGATTGCACTGAATCGTCAAAGCGTTCGAGGACGTTCGTAAGGTAATGAAAAGGTTTCTACTATCATGCACGGAGTTTTTCGTGTCGACCTTATTCTTCTTTCCCGCAGCAACAGCGCCAATAGGCCCCGCAATCAGTCCTCCGACAACCGCACCAGTCACGCTGACGCCAACCTTGCCTTTTGTGGCGGCAGTGGAATAGACATTACCGGAAGAATTAACTTCCACTGTCATCCCATCTTCCAACGCAAGAGAGGATTTCCCTTCTTGAACATGATCCCAATATAATTTCGCGCTGCCAATTGTCTCTATCGGTTTGTCCAGACGCGTTTTCTCCGTATTCAGCAACGATTCAGCGGAACTGACTGCCTTGTCGTGAGCACGTTGGGCTTTTGACACCGCACGATCAGCCAAGGCAACCGCTTGCTCATATTCGTTTTTCACCTGCTTATGAGCTTTCTTCGCCTCTTCCATCGCTAACAGCGCCTGGGACTTCTCCTTTGACATTACCTTCCCTTTTCTATCTCAACCACACATTATCGTGCAGCCACACTTTATAATTCGACCAAGTACCGCCGCTGAAATGGCAACAACTCAGCGAGCAACGACGGTAATACTGGACAATCTGGGCCGTCACGTCCAGCTCATTAGCAATTTTATACACGTCTTCGCCGTATATGCTCTCAAAGTTCTTGTATTCAACCGAATCGATGAGATGCAAAGCGGTTTCGCGACAGGTGTACCTCTCGACGTCCTTGTCCACGATTTCGCATCCACTGTCGTGATGCTCAGCATGGACAAGCTCATGGACGAGTAGGCAGTGTTTTGCAGACAAATCTAGTCAGTCGTTCAAGTCTTCTTTCCTGTCACCAATTCGCTTATCAGACTTTTCAGAATCATCGATGATTCTCTGAATCTTCTCGATTGACGGCATATCCGGCTTAAGGACCTCGCGCTGCCGCTGAGCTTCCATAAGGAGAATGCGGAAACGCTCTTCCTTACTCTTGCCCTCACGGATAAGCACACTGCTCAACGCCTCGATATTCTGCAGGATGACCAATTCGGAAGCAGGCGCATAGTCACGCATGTTCCCCTTCCATCCCTCATGATCCTTCCTCCACGAGGACGCCTTCTGCCCGAACACGGCAAGATTAATGACATCAGCTTCAGAAGCATACGCAAGGCGCTCACGGAAGCCAGACATACCGCTTTCTTCGATCATGCCCTTCACCGAATCGGTATGAAGCCGGTAGTTGGTCTTGGCCAGCTCGCGCCGCGCATGCCATTCAACCCCCAGACGTTCCTTCTCAGCGGTCTTGAGACGCTCGTAGTCCTTGATGACGAAGAGATGGAATTCAGGACTTATCCATGAGGCGAACGCGAACGCGATATCTGTATGAGCGTAGGTTCCACCGTTTCTTCCTTTTGAAGAACGAATTCCTATTGCGTTCGTCTTGCTGATCCACTCTCCGGCAGAAAGACTGAATACGTTCTTCCCGGCCTGTCCTCTAATGCTTTCTGCCGCATCTTTATCAAACAACGGGTTTGCAAGACTCTCCCAAGCTGAAAGGAAGTCTATGGTGTCCGCCAATCGCAGCCAGCGACGAATTACGTCACCCGGCGACGCACCAAGGTGACGGGCCATGTCAGTAAGAGAGATGAAATCCTGACCAGACACGGTATGAATTGTAATGTCCACATCTTCGGCGTGAATTCTAGAAGACTTATCCACCGTCATTCCCCTTCTCCTAACTCAAAACTGACTTATACACATCTAAATATGTACGAATTCGGTTATTTTTATTTTTCAAAAAAAGGTGTATAATATGCACTTTGATCGCGAGGAATCTCGCTTTCATCTTCCTTAGCATGATTATTATCCATAATTGTCAAGATACCGACCTTTTTTATAAGTTGCAATGTTCATTGTGGACGCGTCGTCCTGGATATTTCCAATTTATGCAGTTTACGAACCGTATGAAGACAATCCAGCGCTCAACATGTCCCGCGAACTCAAGCGGAATGCCTATCGAAAAGTCAAAGCTACCGAGACCTCAGGTAGCCAAGACCCGAGCAACATTCGGATACAGACTGAAACATCAGAGGTGGGAAAACCGTTAGGTTCCAACGGATTAATAAATTCATGAAAAAGTACCCCCGGTGGGACTCGAACCCACAAGCCAATGGCGGCTGATTTTAAGTCAGCTGCGTCTACCAATTCCGCCACGGGGGCACATCGGCCTAAAACCGACAAGTATCAATTATGCCATATCCTCTCTACTGTCTAGCGGCAGCCGAGCCGCGAGACGAGAGCTGGTATAGCCCGCATTTCAGCCTTTTAGCGACGATCTAACGACAGTCCAAGTGCAAAGTGAGACTGGACATGACGCACGCGTTTCAGCCTTTCAGCAACGCAATAAACGTGCCCTTCGGCACCCTTCAGCGCCGATCCAGCAGCCTCATGCCGTAGTCGAGCACAATGCCATCAAGCAGACCGTGGTCGCTGGAGACGAACGAGTCGATGCCCTCGCCATGGTCGGCGAGCGCGGCCTCGGAAATGCGGGCGAGCACGCGGTTCCAGATCAGCGCTCCCCCGCCCACCACGTCGATGCGGCCGGGGTGGATGGTCTTGTAGGTGGAGCGCTCGGCGCGGGTCATGTTGAGGAACTTGTCGTCGATGGCGAAGACGTCCTGGTCGCGCACACGCACGCCGTCGACCATGCTGTGGTCGTATTCCTTCAGGCCCAGCACAAGCGCGGTCATGGTGGTCACCGTGCCCGACACTCCGATGATGGTGCGCGCCTTGCCCGCCGGCACATGCTCGAACGTCTCGTCGATGTGCTCGTCGATGTCGGCGGTGGCCTCGGCGATCTCCTCGGCGGTGGGCGGGTCGTGGCGCAGGTGGCGCTCGGTCATGCGCACCGAGCCGATGTTCATCGAGAAGGCCTGCTGCACCTTCGTGGCGGGCGCGGACTTGCCGTCGCCGCCCAGCACCATCTCGGTGGAGCCGCCGCCCAGGTCGACTACCAGATAGGGCGCGGTGAGCCCGTCGCGCGGCACGACGCTGGTGGCGCCAAGGAAGCTCAGGGCGGCCTCCTCCGTGCCCGGGATGACCTCGGGGCGCACGCCGAGAATGGACTCGATGCCATCCTCGAACTCCTTGCGGTTGGCGGCGTCGCGCGTGGCGGATGTGGCCACGAAGCGCAGGCCATCCACGGGGTGGCGGCCCAGCACCTCGGCGAACTCGTGGGCGGCGGTGTAGGCGCGCTGCAGGGCGGCCTCGGAGAAGCGGTGGTTCTTGTCGACGTCCTCGCCCAGGCGGATGACGCGCAGGAGCCTCGGCACGATGTCCTTGGTGGTGCCGTCGGGGCGCACCTCGGAGATCTTGAGCCTGATCGAGTTGGTGCCGCAGTCGATGCCCGCCACCGTCACCGGGGCCTCCGCAGAAATATCCGCGCCGTTATCCATCCTTGGTTCCTCCGCATTTCTAGCGCCGTGACGCGCTGTGACCTCGCGTGTTGACTCCACCCAGCTTATCTGGTGGCCGTCACCGTCGTTTGATGATTTGGTTTGCTGATTTGGTTGTGGCTACTTGCCCGCGGGCTCGTCGAGCGTCGTGGTGCACCGGCAGACCTTGGGGTCGAAATCCGCAGCTATGCGCTCCATGACGATGTCGCCGATGGGATTGGCCCCCTCGCCCATCACCAGCGTCTGGGCCAGCAGGGCGTGCAGGCATTTGACGCGCACCGGCATGCCACCGGCGCTCGTGCCGGCGATGTGCTCCTCGCTGTCGCCCAGGCGCACGGCCAGCTCGTGGCGGAAGACGAGGTAGAGCTGGTGGGCCCGCTCATAGCGCTCGTGGATCGCCTCGTCGTGCTGCACCAAGTCGGTGTAGTGCTGCATCGACCCGTCGGCCTCGACGTGCGAGGCGGCCTTCACGGCCTCGGGGCTGGTGAGGTAGCAGGTGGTCGGGAACGGCGTGCCGTCGGGCAGCTGCGGGCGGGTGATCACGGCCAGGGGTCTGCCGCACACGCATCGGGCGCCCACGGCCACCATGCCGCGCGGGAAACGCCCGAGCTGCTTGGTCACCAGGGCGATGTCGTCCTCCGTGGCCGGGTCGGCCATCACCCGGTCGACCAGCGCCTTGGCCTCTTGCTCAATGGCCTGCTGGTCGGCGAGGACGCGCTGAGCGTCCGCTTCCGGTGTCTGACGCTCCACGTTCCGCTGACCCTGGGCGTCGGGAGCCTGTTGCGCGATCGAAGCCCGCTGGACGTCCGAATCGCCAGATGCTGGTTGCGCTTGTGCTTGCCGCTGTTCCAAAACCGTTGTGTCCTCCTCGTGCCACGCATCCGGCGATCGCCGAATCCGTTGGCCGCGTTTGTCTATCTGGTTAGTCTGTCTGGTTTTTCGTATTGTCTGTTTCGTCTGGCCATCTAACATCCATAGCGTATATGACGCCGAATGTCACTGCGCTGTTCCAAGACCATTGCTTATGGAATCAGTAAAGCCCGAAGCCATCCATTATCGCACCGGCCCCGAAATCAGTGCCCTGGGCCCGACGTGGTCTTCTGCGAACCCGACTTGGATTGCCCGTTACCGGAATCCGGCTGGTCCTTCGCGTCCTGCTTCTGGCCGCTTTTCGCCTTGTCGCCCTGCTGGTCCGGCGCCGTCACCGTGCCCTTCTGCTGGCTCGGCAGCGGCTCGTCTGCCTTCTTGAAGCCATACGCCAGCTCGCTGTACCACGGCAGGGTGCGCGAGCTCTGGTCGGTGCTGGTCGTCTTGGTGTCGTTCTTGGGCTTCACGCCGGTGACCGCCTCGGGGTGCTCCACGTGAATCGACTGCTCGCCGGGGAAGACGAAGCCGAGCCGCTGCCTGGCCTGGGCGGTGACGTAGGCCTTGTCGTTCCAGCGCGAGATGTCGTTCTCCAGGTTCGCCTTCTTGGCGATGAGCTGCGATTCCTGGCGTTTGAGCCCGTTGAGTTCGGTGAGGCTCTGGCTGTAGCTATAGATCGTGGTGGCCAGCTGGATGACGCCCAGCACCACGACGATCACGACAACGAACAGCGCCAAGGGCCCGAAGTCGCGCTTGGAGGACGCCGACTTCGACTTCGATTTGGTCTTCGTCTTGGCGGTCCCGCGCCCGGTGGCGCGCTTGCGACTCGATGTGCTCATATTACAAAAAATTACCCGTCGCATTCGACTTGCTGCGGATGCGACGGGCAACGTCACGAAAAGCCGTGGCCGGGCGTGCGCCTTGTGCGCCAACCCGGCCGAAAAGGCTACTTCACGTACTTCTTGCAGGCCTTGAAGGCGGAATAGCCGGCGTACTCGGCGGTGGAGCCAAGCTCCTCCTCGATCTCGAGCAGGCGGTTGTACTTCGCGATGCGCTCGCCACGGGCCGGGGCGCCGGTCTTGATCTGGCGGGTGTTCTTCGCGACGGCCAGGTCGGCGATCGTGGTGTCGGAGGTCTCGCCGGAACGGTGGGAGACCATGGAGGTGAAGCCGTTGGCAGTGGCGAGCTCGATGGCGTCGAGCGTCTCGGTGACGGTGCCGATCTGGTTAAGCTTGACCAGCAGGCTGTTGGCGGCCTTGAGGTCGATGCCCTTCTGCAGACGCTTCGGGTTGGTCACGAGCAGGTCGTCGCCGACGAACTGGAGCTCATCGCCCATGGCGGCGGTGATCTTCTGCCAGGCGCCCCAATCCTCCTCGGCGAATGGATCCTCGATGGAGACCAGCGGGTACTTGGAGACGAGCTCCTTGTAGTAATCCAGCATGTAGTCGGCATCGCGGTCGGCGCCGTCGAAGTGGTACTTGTCGATGTCCTTCTTGTAGAACTCGGAGGACGCGACGTCGAGGCACAGACCAATCTGCTTGCCGGGCTCATAGCCGGCGGCCTCGATGGCCTTCACGATGTACTTGAGGGAGTCCTCGTTGGTCTTCATCTTCGGGGCGAAGCCGCCCTCGTCGCCGAGACCGGTCTCGTGGCCGTCCTTCTTGAGGATGCCCTTGAGGGTGTGGTAGACCTCGACGCCGGCACGCAGCGCGTCGCTGTATGTGTCGAAGCCGTAGGGGGAGATCATGTACTCCTGGATGTCGGTGGCGAAGTCGGCGTGCGCCCCGCCGTTCATGATGTTCATGTTCGGCACCGGCAGGATGTGGCCGTTGGTGCCGCCGATGTAGCGGTAGAGCGGCAGGTCGGCGGAGTCGGCGGCGGCGTACATCGCGGCCAGGGAGACGCCGAGGATGGCGTTGGCGCCCAGCTTGCCCTTGTTGGGGGTGCCGTCGAGCTCGATCATGGTCTCGTCGAGGGCGCGCTGGTCGGTGGCGTCCATGCCGATGACCTTGGGGGCGATGACCTCGTTGACGGCCTTCACCGCGTCGAGGACACCCTTGCCCTGGTAACGGGACTTGTCGCCATCGCGACGCTCCCAAGCCTCAGCCTCGCCGGTCGAAGCGCCGGAGGGAACCAGGCCCAAGCCTTGAGAGCCATCGACGCAGTCGAGAACGACCTCGACGGTCGGGTTTCCGCGGGAATCAAGAATTTCGCGTGCATAAACGCTTTCAATAGCTGCCACAACTGCTCCTTACAGTTTGACTTACATTAACAGTTCCAAGATTAGTGCGTTTGTTGGACGTAGACCGCCAAAATCCGCCAATAATTGTGAACGCTCACATTGCTATAATCCCTGTAATATCAATGCAAAGCAGCGGTGGGCCAGCAAGCACTATTGTTACGAAATATAAAAACGCACGCCAACGGAACAGCAGGCCAACGCAGGTGCCGAAATGGCAAAAACGCTCGTGAACCGAACAGGCACGAGGCATGGCTGTTCAGGTTCACGAGCGTGACGGTGCCGCTTGAAGGCGAGCATGAGCGATTGCCTTGCAACCGACTGCTTGGCGATCTACCTACTTCGGGACCCACTTCCCCACTTTCTTGGGACCTTTCCTACTTCGCGGTTCCGGGCTTCCAGGCGAGGTCGTCGAGCAGCTGGTCGGCCCAGCCCATCACCTCGGGGCTGGTCATCGGCTTGCCGCCGAGCGAGCCGCCGAACGGGGCGGGAATGAGCAAGGTGTGGGTCACGGGGCGGTATTGCGAGCCCTTGTAGATCCGCGAGAGGCGCATCTGCATCGACTCCGGCGGGTCTATCTTGGCCACCCGGACGCGGCTGCCTTGGGTGACGATCTCGGTGATGCCGAGTTCGCGGGCCTTGCGGCGCAGGCGGGCCACGTCGAAGAGGGTGTCGAATTCCTCGGGCAGCGGGCCGTAACGGTCGGTGAGCTCTTCGCGCAGCTCGGTGAGGTCCTTCTCGCTGCGGGCGCCGGCCAGCTTGCGGTAGGCCTCGAGGCGCAGCTTGTCGGAGTCGATGTAGTCGACCGGGATCGACGCCTCGATGGGCAGGTCGATGGTGACGGCGACGGACTCCTTGCGTTCCGGCTCCTTGTATTTCTCGACGGCGTCGGAGACCATGCGCACGTAGAGGTCGAAGCCGACGCCCTCGATGTGGCCGCTCTGCTCGCCGCCCAGGAGGTTGCCGGTGCCGCGCAGCTCGAGGTCCTTCATCGCCACGTCGAAGCCGGAGCCGAGGGCCGTGTTCTGGGCGATGGTGGCCAGGCGATCGTGGGATTGCTGGGTCATCGGCTTGCTCGGGTCGTAGAGGAAGTAGGCGTAGGCGCGTTCGCGGCCACGGCCCACGCGGCCTCGCAGCTGGTGCAGCTGGCTGAGGCCGAAGCGGTCGGCGTGGTCGACGATCAAAGTGTTGGCGTTGCTGATATCAAGCCCTGTCTCGATGATCGTGGTGCACACCAGCACGTCGATGTCTCGGTGCCAGAAGTCCTGGATGATGTTGTCGAGCTGTTTCTCCCCCATCTTGCCGTGCGCGATGCCGATGCGGGCCTCGGGCACCAGGTCGTGGATCTTGGCGGCGATCTTGTCGATGTCGTTGACGCGGTTGTGCACGTAGAAGACCTGGCCGCCGCGCAGCAGCTCGCGCCGGACGGCGGCGGTGACCTGCGCGTCCTCGTAGGCGCCCACATAAGTGAGCACGGGCAGGCGGTCCTCGGGAGGCGTGGCCAGCGTGGACATCTCGCGGATGCCGGTGACCGCCATCTCCAGCGTCCTCGGGATTGGCGTGGCCGAAAGCGAGAGCACGTCGATGTTGGTGCGCAGCGCCTTCAGCGTCTCCTTGTGCTCGACGCCGAAACGCTGCTCCTCGTCGATGATCAGCAGGCCCAGGTCCTTGAACTTGATCTTGGGATTGAGGAGCTTATGGGTGCCGATCACCACGTCGACCTCGCCGGATTCCAGGCCTTCGAGCGTCTTGCCGATCTCCTTCTTGGTCTGGAAGCGGCTCATGGCGGCCACGTCGACCGGGAAGCCCTCGTAGCGCTCGGTGAACGTCTCATAATGCTGCTGCACCAGAAGCGTGGTGGGCGCGAGGATGGCCACCTGCTTGCCGTCCTGCACGGCCTTGAACGCGGCGCGCACGGCGATCTCGGTCTTGCCGAAGCCCACGTCGCCGCAGATGAGGCGGTCCATGGGCACGGGGCGCTCCATGTCGGCCTTCACCTCGTCGATGGCGGTGAGCTGGTCGGCGGTCTCCTGGTAAGGGAAGGCGTCCTCGAGCTCCTTCTGCCATGGGGTGTCGGGGCTGAAGGCGAAGCCCTTGGCCTGCTGGCGGGCAGAATAGAGCTTGACCAGGTCGTCGGCGATCTCGTGGACGTGCTTGCGGGCCTTGGCCTTGGTCTGCGCCCAGTCGGAGCCGCCGAGTTTGTTGAGTTTGGGCTTGTCGGCGCCGATGTACTTGGAGACCAGGTCGAGCTGGTCGGTGGGGATGAAGAGCTTGTCGGGCGGGGCGTTGCGCTTGGAGGGCGCGTATTGGATGACCAGGTATTCGCGGGTGGCGCGGTTGGCGCCCACACCGGTGGTGCGCTGGCGCATCTCGACGAACTGGCCGATGCCGTGCTGCTCGTGCACCACGTAGTCGCCGGCCTTGAGCTCCATGAGGTCGATGGCCTTGTGGCGACGGCGCGAGGTCTTGCGTTGGGCCACGGCGCTCGTCCGGCCGGTCAGGTCACGTTCGGTCAAGATGGCGAGCTTGGCGGCCATGTCGACGAAGCCGTCGAGGGCCTGCGAGGCGATGGTGTCGAAGCGCGTGACGCCCGTCTCACCCAAGGCGCGGCGCAGGCGGGCGAGCGTGGACTGCGAGGCGGCGGTGATCTTCACCTCAAAGCCGTCGTCGATCAGGCCTTCGACGCCGGATGTGGCGCGTTTTTCGTCGCCACGGTATTCCTCGGGCACCTTGGCGTCGAGTTCGATATGGCCGGGCCTGGTGGCGTCGACGCCGAAGCTGGTGAGCTGCCAGACCTCGTGGTTCGAATATTCCAGGGACGATATGGTCTCGTCGAAATCGAGGAAGCTGGCTTGGTCGAAGCTGATGGGCGCGCCGGCGCCGTGACCGCTCGCGGCGACGTGCCAGCTGGCGGCGAGGAACTCGTTGGCGGTCTTGGCCAGATCGGCGGCCGCGCGGCGCAGTTTCTCGGGGTCGGAGAGCATCACCACGGCGTCGGCGGGCAGCATCCCGGCCACCGGCTGCATGTCGTCGATGAGCGCGGGGATGAGCGATTCCATGCCCTCCAGCGGGATGGCGTCGGCGATGGATTGCAGCATGTCGTCGGCGTTGGGAATCTTGCCAATCAGCGATTTGGCGCGAGAGCGGACCTTGTCGGTCAGCTGGAGCTCGCGGCAGGGCGTGGCCCATATGGTCTGGATGTCGTCGCCGTAGGTGCGCTGGTCGGAGGCGTGGAACTGGCGGATGGTGTCGATCTCGTCGCCGAAGAACTCGATGCGCACCGGGTGCGGCAGCGTGGGCGGGAAGACGTCGAGAATGCCGCCGCGCACCGCGAACTCGCCACGGTTGACCACCAGGTCGACGCGCGTGTAGGCGTTCTCCACCAGCCTTGAGACGGCCTCGTCCAAGGGCAGCTCGTGCCCGATGGTGAAAACCAGCGGCTCCACATCGCCCAGGCCGGCCACCACCGGCTGGATGAGCGAGCGGACCGGCATCACCAAGACTCGAATCGGGCCGAACATCTCGCTGCCGTCCTGCGGATGGCAGAGCCTGCGGAAGACGGCCATGCGGCTGGCCACGGTGTCGGCGCGGGGCGAGAGGCGCTCGTGTGGCAGGGTCTCCCACGCCTCGAGCTGGCAGACCTCGCCCGGATCGCCCCCATACCACGAGCGGATGGCGTTGACGGTCTCCTCGGCCTCGCGGCTCGACGAGACGACGAGCACGACGGGCGCGTATTGGGCCTTGGCCGCAGCGAGTGCCGGACGGATGCCATTGGGCGCGCCGACGATGATCGCCTGGTCGCCGGCGCCTTCGGGGGCCTCCACGTCGCCGGAAAGCAGGTCGCGGAAGGCCTCGTCGTCTTCCAAGCGCTCCAGGAACGCCGAAAGCGAGCCGTTCATGTTCACGGCCGCGCGTTCGCCGCCATTACTGTTTGCGGTACCTTTGGCCGTGGCCTCGGCCGTCGTTTTGCTTGCCTTGTCTGAGTCGCTTACCTTATTTGCCCTATCCGTCGTGTTGGCCTTGTCTATGTTCGTTTCCTTCGTGTCGTCTCCGTTTTCGTTTTTAGTTTTCGCCGGCCGCTTCGCCTCACCGGCCATTGAAGCGCTCCTGGGCCTGGTTCATGCCCTCGAACATGATGGTCTCGGCGGCGTCCGCGCCGTCGGCCAGGAACTCGGGCAGCTCCTTGCGCTGCTGGCCCGAGAACCCACCGAGCACCCAGTTGACGGTGTTCTCGTGGGCGTGCGGGCCACGGGCGGCGTGGCCGGTGCCCATGCGCACACGCGCGTACTGGTTGGTGCCGAGCGACTTGTCGATGGAGCGGATACCGTTGTGGCCGCCGGCTGAGCCGCCCGCCTTCACCTTGATGCGCCCGAAGTCGAGGTCCATGTCGTCGTGGATCACCACCACGTGGTCCGGCTCGATGTTGTAGTAGTTGCAGATCGACGAGACGGCGTCGCCCGAATCGTTCATGTAGGTCAGCGGTTTGGCCAGGAAGAACTTCATCGTCCGACCGTCGAGGCTCATAATGCCTTTGCCAAGGTCGGCCAACCCCTTGTGGTCGCTCAGCGTCACGGACCAGCGTTCGGCGAGCACGTCAGCGGTCATGAAGCCCATGTTGTGCCGTGTGCCCTCGTACTTCTTGCCGGGGTTGCCCAGCCCCGCGACCAGCCAAAAATCAGATGCCATTGCCTCGTGTGTTCCTTTTCGAATCCGCCGTCAGGTGGGGCGGTGACGCCATCCACCTTATTTCCGCCTGTATTCGGGCATGACAAAAGTCGCCGAATACGACGATGAACGTCTTCATACTACCGGCTGCAACCGACCCGCGCACCCGCGCTCGGCATAAGCGAACAAGCCTGCAATGGAATCGAAGGGCAAATATTTAAGGGAACTCAGCGCCATTGCCGAGTTCCCTATGCCAATCGCGCCAATCCCCTAGCGCAGGTCCTTGTACCAGTAGTTCACGTCGAGGTAGCCCTTGCCGTCCCAGCTCGCCTGCGGCAACAGGCCGAAGCGGGTGAAGCCGTATTTGCGCATGAGCGCGTTCGACCCGTCGTTGATGGCGAAGATCAACGCCACGGCCATGTGGGCGCCGAGCTGCCTGGCGCGGGAGACGAGCCACTCCACCATGGCCGAGCCGTAGCCCTGCCGCCGCACCGAGCCGGCGATGTAGTAGCTCAGCTCGAGCACACCATCGTAGCCCTCGCGGTAGTTGTAGCGCGACAACGAGCCAAAACCCACCACTTTGCCGCTCTCGTCGGTGATGACGACCACGGGGTACTCCTCGCGGGGGCTGTGGCTTTCGACCCACGCACGACGTTGCTCGGGGGTCTGCGGCTTGAGGTCGGCAGTCGAGGTGAAGGTCACCACGGCCTCGTTGTAGATGTCGGTGATGGCTTGGATGTCACCATCGTCCGCGTCCCTGATTCTCGCCTTCAACGGCTCCACGTTTTCCGCAGTCATTGCCTTGCTCGCTCCCCTATCTCCTCATATCGATATCGTTCGAACAGCTTTCGACCATCCCGCGAATGCTGTTCGACTATCTCTCAATCATTATGAACATTATGAATAATGGCATGGAATGCGAACGCATCATCATTCCATGCCATCATCCGGCCTCAGACCTTGGGGCTATGCGTGCCCTATTTCTGCCCTTCGAGCTGCATGGCGCGGTTGAGCTGGTCGTTGAGCTCCTGCTGGGCCTTGCCGTAGCCCGCCCAGTCGCCACGCTTCATCGCGGCGTCGGAGTCCTTCATGGCCTGCCCCGCCTTGCTCAGCGCGTCCTTCAGGTCGGCGTTCGAGGAGGACGAGCCGGACTGCCCGGATTTCGCCGCGTCCTTGCCCTGCTTGGAGGTGTCGGCCTGCGGGGCCGACGAGGCCGCCGAGCCGTTGGTGTTCTCCGCGTCGCCCGCGGAGGCGCCGGAGTCGCCGCCGAAGACCTGGTCGAGCGCCTCGTCAAGGGTGTCGGCGAAACCGACCTGGTCGCCGAAGGCGACCAAGACCTTCTTCAAGAGCGGGAAGCTGGTCGGGCCGTTGGACTGCACGTAGACCGGCTCAATGTAGACCAGGCCACCACCCAACGGCAGCGTCAGCAGGTTGCCGCGCCGCACCTTGGTGGAGCCCTGTTCCAGAAGGTTGAGCTCCTTGGAGACGTCGGCGTTGGAGTTGAAGTTGTTCTGCGCCTGGCCCGGGCCCGGCACGTTCGAATCCTTGGGCAGCTCCTGCAATCGTATGGTGCCGTAGTTCGGCCCGACCTTGCCTGGCGTCGACCCGGCGTCGGAGTCCACGGAAAGGAACCCGGTGAGGATCTCACGGGTGGAGGTGCCGGCGGGGATGTAGGTGGAGGTCAGCGAGAAGAGCGGTTCCTTGGACCCGCCCGTCTTGAGCGTCAGATAGTACGGCGGCTGCAGCACATGCCTTTTCTGCTCTTCCGGCAGCTGTGTGGGGTCGACTGGCGTCTGCCAGAAGTCCTCGCCGGAGAAGAACTGGCCGGCGCTGGTCACATGGTATTTGGCCAAAAGCTGGCGCTGCACCTTGAAGAGGCTTTCCGGGTAGCGCAAGTGGCTCATCAACTGGCCGGAGATCTGCGAGAGCGGATGGTATTGGCCGGGGAAGATCTTCTGCCAGGCCTTGATCACCGGGTCCTGCTGGTCCCAGACGTAGAGGTCCACCGACCCGTCGTAGGCGTCGACCGTGGCCTTGACCGAATTGCGGATGTAGTTGGCCGGCTGCGAGTTGAGCCCCTGGATGGTCTTGGAGGCCACCGTGGTGGAGTCCTGCGTGGCCACGCCGAGATCGGTGGTCTGCGAATACGGGTAGGCGTTGGAGGTCGTGTAGCCGTCGACGATCCACTTCACGCGGCCATTGACCACGGCCGGGTATACACGGCCATCAAGCGTGAGATAAGGCGCCACCTTGGCCACGCGGTCGCGCGGGCTGCGGTCGTAGAGGATCTGCGAATCGGGGGTGACGCGGTCGGAGAAGAAGATCTGGTCGCTGCCGAAGCGGATGGCGTAGAGCAGGCGCGTGAAGAGGTTGTTGACCTTCGGCCCGCCGTTGCCCTCGAACGTGTTGGAGGCGCCGGTGGAGCCCTGCGGGTAATCGAACTCCCAGGGCTTGCTGCCCTTGGGCGAGCCGACCACGGAGTAGTCGGGCGAGTTCGGCGAGAAGTAGATGCGCGGCTCGTAATGCTGGCTCTTGGTGAGCTTGCCTTGGGTGGGGATGCCGGATTCGAAGAACTCGGGGTTGCCGTCGCTGGTCACCTTGTTGCCATAGGCCGCCACGACGCCGTAGCCGTGGGTGAAAACGGTGTGGTCGTTGACCCAGTTGCGGTTGTCGTTGCCCTTGACATTGAGCTCGCGGGCGGCGATCACGGTATCCTGGCTCTTGCCGTCGATGTCGTATTTGTCGACCGCAAGGGAATCGGCGAACATGTAGTACTGCTTGGACTGCTGCAGCTGCTTGAACGTGGGCGAGATGACCTCGGGGTCGAGCAGACGGATCTGCGCGGTGGTTTCGGGGTCGCTGGCCAGAGCGCCGGAGTGGCCCTGGGTGGTGGCTTGGTACTGGTCCACCTTCACCTTGTCGAGCCCGTAGGCCTGTTGCGTGGCCTTGATGTTGCGCGAGATATAGGACGATTCCATCTCCTGCTCGTTCGGGTTGACCTGGAAGCGCTGCAAGAGCATCGGCCAGACCACGCCGAGCAGAAGCGCGACCACCACCACGACGGCGATCGAGACGACCGGCACGCGCCAGGCTCTGAGCGCCTTGCCCACCGGGGCCGAGGTGGCCGCGGGCTTGTCGAAGGCGTGCGAGGCAAAGAGCCAGACGCCGAGTATCACGCCCAGCACGGCCGTGAGGCCGGCGAGGATGAAGGTGACAGGGATGCCCACATGCACGGTGGTGTAGTCCGCGCCGGTGAACCGGGTGCCCTGTTCGGTGAGGTTGTCGAAGGCGCCCACCGCCTGGCGGACGGCCCAGACGAGCATGTTGAGCGTGAACCAGATGGAGATCTGGTGGCGTGCGTGCTTGGTCATGGAGAGGATGCCACGGCCGTTGACCGGCATGGTCACGCGGATGCCACCCATGGCGAAATGCGTGATGACGGAGAAGATGAGGCCGAAGAGCAGCAGCATCGTCAGCGCCGAGAGCACGAGCTTCAAGCCCGGCAGCACGAAGACGTAGAAGCCGTTGTCGATGCCGAACTGCGGGTCCTTCACGCCGAAGGATTGGGCGTTGAACATCAGGAGCACTTCGGACCAGTTGGAGTTGAACTGGGAGCCGAAGAGCAGGCCGACGATCAGCGAGATGACCACGGCCACGCGGCGGGCCGTCTTGGAGCTCACGGATTTGCCGATCTCGACCACGTCGCCCTTGATGCGGATGGTGGAGCCGTCGGCCGAATCGGGGCGTGTGCGGATCGCCATGGTGGCGGCCAGGTAGCTGACCAGCGCCATGAGCACGGCGTAGGCCACCCACAGGCCGATCTTGGTCCACAGCTGGGTCCAGACCACCGACTGGAAGCCGAGCTGGCCGTACCACATCAGGTCGGTGATGAAGCGGTCGAGCCCGAAGACGAGCGCCAGCACGACGACCAGCGCGATGACGACGCCGATGAAGATCTTGGTGCCCCTTGACATGCCGGGGCGTGGAGCTTTCGAGCGCGTGCGGGTCAGGCGCGGGCCACCCTGCCTCGGCGGCCAGTTGCGCCCGCCGTGGGCGTGGGACGAATGGGCGTCGTCGCCGTTGGTCTCGACGTTGAGGATCGTCGGATCGTCATCGTCGTCCGATTCGTTGTGTCGATAGCCGCCAAAACCGTTTCGCGGGTCGGGGAACCCGCCTAAGAAGTCAAAGAAGGACATGACCCCCATGGTAGCGAAAGGTGTGGCCTCACCCACAGTTTCGTCCGCTGCGAGCTCAGGCCTTCGTCAGGTAATGATATGGCGGAGATACCGGGCCGCCGAAATGGCAGGAAATCAGGCGAAGATGGTCTGTACCAGGACCATATACAGTATCGTTCCCACGAAGATGGCGAGCAGACTGTTCTTGCGCCAACGGTAGACGAGGACGAGGGCCAGCACCGCGATGGCCTCGGGGATGCCGTGGTTGCCGGAGAAGGGCGTGACGTCCTTGAGCGAATAGACCACGAGCATGCCGGTGATAGCCAGGGGCAGCACGTCGCCCAGGTAGCGGATGAACTTCGGCGGGGTCTTCGACTCGGGGAAGAGCACGAACATCGCGAATCGCGTGAAGATCGTCGTCAGGCTCACGATGGCGATGATGATGACGGATTGCTGCACGGTCATGGTCATCATCGCACCACCTCCTTCGTCGTCGCCGTTTCCGTAGTGGTTTCCTTATTATCCGGATTGGTTGAATTATCGGTATTTCCTGGATTTTTTGTACTGTCTGTATTGCCCGTTTTATCCGTACTATCCGCGCTATTCGTACTCTCGCTCATGCCGATATCCGTACTATTGCCTGTATCTGTGCCGTCAAGAGAGCCCTCATCGTGCGGCTTCTCCAGATAAGGCCGCAGCAGCTCGAAAATCACCAACATGGCCACGAGCGCCGGCAACATGAAGCGTTGCGGGCCGAAGATCGCCAGGGCGATCACGGAGGTCGCCAGGCCCACCAGCACGGGGATGTGCCCGCGGAACGTGTGCGGCGAGGCCTTCCACTGGTCGAGCAGGATCGAGACGAACATGGCGACCATGGCGAACCCGACGCCCTTGGTGCTGAAGGGTAGGATGCCGCCGATGAGCCAGCCGAGCATGGCGCCGGTGACCCAATAGGAGTAGTCGAACATCGACACCCACAGGTAGGCCCAGCCTCGGTCGATGTCTTTGGGCACCTTCATCGAGGAGTTGATGGCGAAGGTCTCGTCGCACATCCAGAAGATGAGGAACGGCTTCTTCCAGCCCATGTTGCGGTAGGGGCCGAGCATCGAAAGCCCGTAGAAGAAGTGGCGGCCGTTGACCATCAAAGTCAGGATGAAGGCCGCGAACGGGTTGAAGGCGCTGACCAAGAGGTCGACCAGCACGAACTCCATTGAGCCGGCGAAGATCGAGGCGGCCATGAGCGCCGGATAGATGAACGGGAACCCCTTGGAATACATCAGCAGGCCATAGGACATGGCGGTGAACATGAAGCTCACGCAGATCGGGAGGGTTTTGGGGAAGACGAACTTCAACGCCTTGAGCCGCATGCCCTTCCCTGCCGCCATCAGCAATACCTCCATTTACCCCAAGATTGCAATCATCACGCCATGATTGCGAACAACAGACAGTTTAGCGTATCCCCGTCTTGCGACTGACGAATATCTCACATCCGGCCGCCGCCCGGAACGTTGGCAAGGGCCGCGCCGACTGACTATAGTGGAGTGGTCATGTGACGCTATGGCCCGGGCACGCGGGCCGATACAGGAACCAAGGAACAGCGGACGAAAGGAACTCGACGATGACGGAAAGCTCGCCTTCCACACAGGCCACGCAAGACAAGCGGGCCGACGGAGTAACTATGGAACACGAGCCAGGACAGCAGGGCCCCGCCTCCACGAAGCCGACAAAATCGACACAGCCCACGACGCTGACGAAACCCGCAACGCCGACAAAGCCGGCAAAGCTGCCCACCAGCAAGCGCCTCGTCGTCGCCTTCACCTTCTTCTCGATGTTCTTCGGCGCGGGCAACCTCATCTTCCCGCCGCTGATGGGCGCGCAGGCCCAATCCGCCGCGCTGCCCGCCACCATCGGCTTCATCGTCTCGGCCGTGGGCCTGCCAATTCTCGGCGTGCTGGCGGTCGCCTCGGCGGGCGGCTTCGAGCACCTCGCCTCGCGCGTCTCCCCCAAGTTCGCCGCCATCCTGGCCTTCGTCATCATCATGGCCATCGGCCCCTGCTTCGCCATCCCCCGCACCGCGACGACTTCCTACGAGATGGCGATCACCCCGTTCGCCGGCGAGAACAACCGGATGGCGCTGCTCATCTATTCGGTGGTCTTCTTCGTCCTCTCGTTCATCCTGAGCCAGCACCCCGAGAAGCTCTCCAAATCGCTGGGCCGCTTCATGGGCCCGCTGCTGCTGGTGCTCATCGTCGTCATGTTCGTCGCCTGCATCTTCATCAGCCACGCCCCGCTGGGCAAGCCGTTCGGCGACTACGCGCACGGCTCCTTGATCTACGGGTTCATCAACGGCTACCAGACCATGGATTTGCTGGCCGCGCTCTACTTCGGCATCGTCATCTCCGCCAACATCTCGCAGATGGGCGTCACCGACGAGAAGGCGAACCGCCACGAGACCGGCATCGCGGGCACGGGCGCGGGCATCCTGCTCATCCTCATCTACGCGGCCCTCTCCTTCATCGGCGCGGTGAGCGGCTCGATCAAGCCGGCCAACGGCAAAAGCGACACCGGCGCCACCGTGCTCACCAACCTCACCACCTCGGCCTTCGGCTCCATCGGCACCGCCTTCGTCGGCCTGATCTTCGTGCTCGCCTGCTTCAACGTGTGCACCGGGCTGATCTCGACCTGCGCCACCTATTTCGAGGAGACCTTCCCCACCGTCCTCGGCCATCCGGTGAAATACCGTGCCTGGAGCGTGGTCTTCGCCGTCTTCAGCTTCATCGTCTCGAACGCCGGGCTGAGCGCGATCATCACCGTCTCGCTGCCGGTGCTCGGCGCCCTCTACCCCATCGCCATCGTGCTGGTGCTGCTGAACCTCGTCGAAAAGCCGTTCTCGTCGCGTTTCCCGCGCGTCTATTTCTGGACGGTGCTGCTGGTGGCCGTCTTCAGCATCTTCGACTGCATCGTCAACCTGCTCGACGTCTTCGGCCTGCCGATTCATTTCCTGAGCCTCGCGCTGGCGTCGTTGCCGCTCTACAGCGCGCAGCTGACGTGGCTCATCCCGGCGGCCGCGGGCCTGGTGATCGGCGTGGTCGACAGTTTGGTTCGACGTCGCCGCTGATCGGCTGCGGAAATACGGTTATATCTAAAAAATACCTGTATATAAAGTTGTGGAGTCTGACCAAATGGCCGGGCTCCACAACTTTTTCAATACTGGCAATTACTTATTACATATGTAGCTAATTACCTAACTATCTAACTTTCTGACTATCGCCGCGAAACCACTCACGCCTTGGTGACGTGGCCGCCGAACTGCTTGCGCATGGCGGTCACCGCACGCAAAATGTCGTCGGAGCCGCCGCGCGAGGCTTGGCGGGTGAACAAGCCGGCGCTGATCGCGGGAGTGGGCACGCCGAGCTCGGTGGCCGCCTCGATCGTCCACTTCGCCTCGCCGGTCTCGTCGGCCACGGGCGGCATGCTCTTGAGGTCCGGGTCCTCCTTCATCGCGCGCACCACCAGGTCGAGCAGCCACGAGGCCACCACGCTGCCGGAGCGCCATGAGGCCATCACCTTGGTGGGGTCGTCGATGTATTCGCTGCGCTCCATGATGGCGAAGCCCTCGCCGAAGGCCTGCATCATGCCGTATTCGATGCCGTTGTGCACCATCTTGGCGAAGTGGCCGCCGCCCACGGGCCCGGCGTGCACCAGGCCGTCCTTGCCCTCGGGCTTGAGCGCCTCGAAGATCGGCAGGGCGCGCTGGTATTCCTCGTCGGTGCCGCCCACCATCAGGGCGTAGCCGCGTTCCTCGCCCCATACGCCGCCGGAGACGCCGCAGTCGATGTAGCTGATGCCCTTGGCGGCGAGCTTCTTGGCGTTGAGCTGGTCGTCGGTGTAGCGGCAGTTGCCGCCGTTGATCACCATGTCGCCGGGTTCCAGCAGGCCCATGAGCCCGTCGAGCGTCTCGTCGGTCGCCTTGCCCGAAGGCACCATGATCCACACGATGCGCGTCGCGTCCAGCTTGGAGACCAGCTCCTCCAGGCTCGACACATCGCGGCCGGACTCCGGGCTCAGGTCGTAGCCGATGACCTCATGGCCCGCCTCGCGGATGCGCTTGACCATATTGCCGCCCATGCGGCCCAATCCAACCATGCCTAACTGCATAATGCCTCCTCAGTGAAAACGCTGATACCACAGAGAGCATATCATACCGATTTCATTGAATACTATTAGATTAAAAAGGATTACTTTTACGCTTAAGGTTATTATTTTAAACTTCTATGGTATTTTTTATACCGCCTTTGATACTCTTAATCGTATGAGTAAGTCATCTTCTTCCAGAACCACGACGACCAGGCGCAGGCCCAGGTCGCGAAAACTCAGGCATGTCATGCCTTCCGGCGATCGCCTGAACGCCCTCACCAACCCATTGATGCCGAACCTCAACGTCCCCATCGCGCCCTCGAGCCTGACGGAGACGAGCACCACCGTGCTCCACTCGGCCATCGCCGAGGAGCTGGCGGTCGACATCATCGAGGGGCGCTGGAAGCCCGGCGACAGCACGACGCTCAACGACATCCAGGACCGTTTCAAGATCTCGAGGACGGTGGCGCGAGAGACCGCGCATTCATTGGAGTCGGCGCACGCCATCATCATCAAGAAGCGCGTGGGCCTCATCGCCCAGCCCCTGAGCGAATGGCTTTCGCTCGACACCAAGGTGATCACTTGGAAGCTGCACTCCAACCAGCGCAAGCAGGAGCTCGTCGCGCTCACCGAGCTGAGGCTGGCCGTGGAGCCCTTCGCCGCCGCCCAGGCCGCGCTGCGCGCACCCGTCGAGACGCGCGCCCTCATGCCGGTGCTCGCCATGGAGATGCACAAGAACAGCGACGCGGGCAACCTCGACGAATTCCAGCAACTCGACCTGCGCTTCCATAACGAGATTCTGCAGCACAGCGGCAACGACCTCTTCTCCTCGCTCTCCTCGCTGGTCGACATCATCATCACTGGCAGGTCCGAGAAGGGCGGCGACCAGGTGCAGCCCACCAAGGAGCTGCTGCTGGCGCACGAGGATGTGGCCGAGGCGATCTGGGAGAGCAACCCGGATGTGGCCCGCAAGGCCATGACCGAGATCGTCACCGAGGTCAGCACCCCCACGGACGACGAGGGTGACAACGGCGACAACGCTGATGAAAACGGGAAATAAGAAACAGCAAGAATAGGAAAACAGGCCGCATTAATAAAGGCCTGAAACCCTACAACAAACCGGCCGGCCGAATAAGCGGAAGCCGTTCGACCGGCCGGTTTTATGATGCTTGAATTTTTTAAGGCATGCCGGTTAAGCCTATGAGCCCTACTCGGCCTTGCGCTCCTTGAGATAGCGTTCGACGGCCTCGATGGCCTGGCGCTCGATCTCATCGGGCGTGCCGTCGATGGATACCTCCACCCCGCACTCGCCGGGCTGGAGCGGCTGCAGGTCGGCGAACTGGCTGGGCAGCAGCGAGGTGGGCATGTAGTGGCCGGTGCGCTTGGCCATGCGCGAGCCGATCAAGTCCTCGGAGCCGACCAGATGGACGAAGAGCACGTCGAGGTTCCGGCGCAGCACGTCGCGGTAGGCTTTCTTGAGCGCGGAACACGAGATGACCGTCGACTTGCCCTGCCTGTCCTGCCCGACCATCCACTCGTTGATGGTCTTGAGCCAGGGCCAGCGGTCGTCGTCGTTGAGCGGGATGCCGTGGCTCATCTTCTCCACGTTGGCCTTGGGGTGGAAGTCGTCGCCCTCGGCCATCACGAAGCCGAGCCGCTTGGCCACCGCCTGCGCGACGGTGGTCTTGCCGCAACCCGAAACACCCATGATGACGACGTGAACACTCATTGACTTCCCCTTCGGACGCGCTGTTGGCCTGTTGACAACACAGACTATATCGCGGCGATTCCCCAGGTGTCAAAGGGATTACGACATCGCGAAAAGGTATTATTTTCTAGGATTTTAGGATTCCCTAAGTCCTACTTATCGCTTGATTGCGGGAAATTACGACCTATTGTTTTGCGGCATTTCGTCGATTTGGCCATCACGCTGTAAGATTCACCCACTCCCCTGCGCACACGCCGCCATCAATCCCTGAAACCGCAATCACGCGCAAAGCAACGATCGGCCACCCCGCGCCTGTGCTGACGCGCGTGGTGGCCGATTGCCGCCGGTGAAGGCAAAATCCGGCATCTTTGTTGCTTGGTTATCGGTTCGGGCGCCGAATGTTAGGCAACGCCCGACCTGGCTCACTTGCCTTCGGACTCGCTGGGCTCGGGCTTCTTCAGTCCGTCATCGTCCTTGGCGATGGCTCCGGTGGCGCGGCCGATGGCGCGCAGGCCATGGTACATGACCAGGACCGCGACGGTGCCGATGGCGATGCCGTTGAACTTGACGCCGCTGATGGCGAAACCGAAGTCGGCGATGCCGATGATCATGGTGACCGCGGCGGTCATGTTGTTGAGGGGCTTGCCGAAGTCGACCTGGTTGTCGACCCAGATGCGCACGCCGACCATGCCGATCATGCCGTAGAGCAGGGTAGTCACGCCGCCCAGCACGCCGGCCGGGATGGTGTTGATGACCGCGCCGAACTTCGGGCAGAGGCTGAGGATGAGGGCGAAGGCGGCCGCGCACCAGTAGGCGGCGGTGGAGTAGACGCGGGTGGCGGCCATCACGCCGATGTTCTCGCCGTAGGTGGTGGTGCCGGAGCCGCCGCCGAAGCCGGCGATCGTGGTGCCGAGGCCGTCGGCGAAGAGCGCGGTGCCGATGTGGTCGTCGTAGTTGCGGCCGGTCATCTGCGCGACCGACTTGACGTGGCCGACGTTTTCGGCGATGAGGACCATGACCACCGGGATGAACATGGGCAGCACGGAGAAGTCGACCTGGGGCAGGTGGAATTGCGGGATGCCGACCCACTGGGCCCTGCCAACGGCGGCGAAGTCGACCTGGCCGCGCAGGCAGGCGTAGGCGTAGCCGACCAGCACACCGAGCAGGATGTTGAGGCGGCCGATGAGGCCCTTGAAGAGCACGGCGATGAGCAGGACGGCGACCAGGGTGACGACGGCGGTGTCGGGCGCCTTCTGGAAATTGTTCCACACCGAGGGGGCGAGGTTGAAGCCGATGATGGCGACGATGGCGCCGTTGACCACCGGCGGCATGATGATGTCGATCCACTTGGCACCGGCGAAGTGCACCAGAAGGCCGACCAGCGCCAGGAGCATACCGGTGACCATGATGCCGAAGCTCGCCACCGCCAGGCCCTTGTGCGCGGTGCTCACCGCGACGATCGGGGCTATAAAACCAAATGAGCTACCCAGATAACTGGGTAGCTCATTTTTGTTGATCAACAGGAACAACGCCGTCGACATCGCCGTGAAGAACAATGTCGTGGACGGGTCGAACCCCGTCAGTATCGGCACCAGGAACGTCGCGCCGAACATCGCGATCACGTGTTGGGCGCCAATGCCCGCCGTTCGGCCCCACGTCATGCGCTCGTCGGGGTCGACCACCTCACCAGGATTCAGGGTCTTGCCGTCGCCATGCAGTTTCCAGGTGAATATGTTGCTCATCCTTCGCTCTCCTTTTGGGCATACTTCGTCCACTAATTGAAAATAGGGGATTCACCGCGCGGCCTTCACTTCGTCGCGCGCCTTGAATGATTTTAGCGGCGGCGTGGACAACACGGCGTGTCGGCAATGAACAAGGCGTGGCCACTTTTTTGAGGATTTTAAAAAGTGGCCACGAAACTGTGCGATTTTGTTACTTTTCGGGGTGAAAACGCCCCTTTTCGTGGACACTTTTTAAAGGCTCCCAAAAAGTGTCCACGCGAATCTCTACAGATGCGGGTCGACCGCCTGCACCACGTCGACCAAGTCGCCGTTGGAGAGGATGGGCCGCTGGAATTCGCGCCAGGGCCGGACCTCCACCTCCCACTTGCCGGTGGCCTTGTCGAGCACGGGACGGGCGGTCTGCTCCCAACGCACGCGCTCGTCGGTGCGCCCGGTGTGGGGATCGCGCCGTGAATAATGCAGGCAGGTGCAGTTGGTGATCGTCCATTCCTCGCTGTCGGAACGGCGCAGGAACTCCTCGTCGGAGAGGTCCTCGAGCGTCAGCATCAGCGAGAGCATGAAATCGCCGTGGCTCACCGCGATGACCGACTGCGCCTCGGCACGGCGGTTGAGCGAGGTGAGCAGATTGTGCGCGCGGTTCTCGGCCACGTCGGCGATGGACTCGCCGGCCGGCGGACGCCAGTAGAGCGGGTCGGTCTTCTTGAAGATCCAGTTGCGCGCGTAATTGGTCTTGAACTCCTTCTGCGTCACCGTGCTGATCTCGCCCCACGAGCGCTCGCGCAGCACGCGGGTCTCCTCCCATTTGGCCTTGGGTAGGGCCATCGTGGCGGCCGTCTCGCGCGTGCGCACATACGGCGAGACGAGGTAGCGGTCGAAGAGCTGCTGCTGCGAGACGAGCCAGCGGCCGATGCAATAGGCCTGCTTGCGGCCCGTGGCCGTCAGACGCCACGAGCGGTCGGGCACGGTCACATTGTCTTGCTTGAAGAGGGAATCGTCGCCCTTCTCCCCCGCCTTGACGATGACGTTCGCCTCAGACTCGCCATGTCGTATCACATAGAGATCCAGTGGCATTCCCATATATATCCAACCTCGTATTCCTGATATCCTCGTCGACCGCGGCCGCGCACCCGATACATCCAAAACATGCGTCAAAATCACGACGCCGGCACCGCGCACCGCCCCATATGCCCTCATCATAGCCCATAATGGCGGCATGGTGCCGATAAGACGTCATAGGCAACGTCGATAGCCCTGCGTTCACTCTTCGCTTAAGACGCTATCGGTTCGGCGTATGACAGACGTTTGTTCCGATAGTGTTGAAAGAACGCAGTAAATGGTCGCGCCAAACCCACGTGACCCAACGAGAAGAGGTCGTCGCATGTCCGCACGAAAAACCGTCAAAGCCGCCCTCGCGGGCCTGGCGCTCACACTCAGCGTCGCCTTGGTCGTCAGCGGCTGCGGAGCGTCCAACGGGAGCGGCGGATCATCCGCGTCGGGCCAATCCGACCAGCCGATCATGGTCAACAACGTGGAACCGGCCTCGGGCCTCATCCCCTCCGACACCAACGACACCGCCGGCTGGAAGGTGGTCACGCAGATCTTCGAGGGGCTGGTGACCTTCGGCAAGGGCGGCAAGGTGGTCGACGCCGGGGCGCAATCCATCACGCCGAACGACGACGCCTCGCAATACACCATCAAGCTGCGTCCGGGCCTCAAATTCTCCAACGGCGAGCGCATCACCGCCGACACCTACGCGAAATCGTGGTCGTTCGCGGCCAACGCGGCCAACGGGATGATGGGCGCCTCGATCTTCTCCACCATCGCCGGCTACGACGCGCTGCAGAACGAGAAGGGCGACCCGCACGCCCAGCTTTCGGGCCTGCACGCCCTCGACGACAACACGCTGCAGGTCGACATCAACGGCCACGACTCGTCCTTCGGCTACAAGGTGGGCGACGTGGCGTTCCTGCCCATGCCCTCGAGCGCCTATGGCGACATCAAGGCGTTCGGTGAGCACCCGGTGGGCAACGGACCCTACAAGCTGGCCGGCTGGACCCACGACCGCGAGATCAGGCTCACCCCGAACCCGAGCTACAACGGCCCGCGCAAGCCCGCGAACAAGGGCGTGACCTTCAAGCTCTACACCAACGTCGACACGGCCTACGCCGATCTGGAGGGCGGCAACCTCGACGTGCTCGACGCCATCCCCAACTCGGCGCTCACCAGCTTCCGCACCGACAACGCCATCAAGGCCTACGACGAGCCAGGCCCGGCGTTCAAGTCGTTCACAATCCCGCAGAACCTCAAGCATTTCACCGGCGAGGAGGGGCGCTTGCGCCGCGAGGCCATCTCGTTGTCGATCGACCGCAAAGACATCACCACCAAGGTGCTGCACGGCACCGCCAGCGTGGCCACCGATTTCACCGCGCCCACCATCACCGGGCACACCAAGTCGCTCAAGGGCGCCTCGGCCATCGGCTACGACCCGCAACGCGCCAAGGAACTATGGGAGCAGGCGGACGCGATCGCGCCATTCGATGGCAGCTTCCGCCTGGCCTACAGCGCCGACAGCGGGTTCAAGCCGTGGGTGGAGGCCGTGGTCAACTCGATCAAGAACACGCTTTCGATCAACGCCTCGGCCTATGCGATGCCCACGCAGAAGGAGTTCAGCGGGGCCATCCACAACCGCACCATCAACGCGGCGTTCGTCCAGGGGCTGCAATCCGACTATCCGCACCCCGAAGGCTACCTGGTGCAGGCCTACGACTCGTCGGCGGCCGACGGCAAGGGGCTCAACAACGGCGATTACAAGAGCCAGGAGTTCGACGCGCTCATCGACCAGGCCGCGGCCCAGCCCTCGCTCAAGACCTCGGTGGCCACCTACCACCAGGCCGAGGAGACGCTGCTGCGCGATCTGCCCGTGATTCCGCTGTGGTACGCCAATGTGGCGGCAGGCAGCGCCAAGGGCGTCGGGCATGTCTCGTTCAACTACATGGGTCTGCCGGAGTATGAGAAGCTCACGAAGTAAGTTTTTCTGGCGAAAGTTGGCGGAGTGCGAGCAGCTGACGGATGAAGTTCCTCTAATAGAAGTTGGCAGAGACTACTAAGGACTGAGCTGCAATGACTAAAACGCAAATCGGCACTGATGGCAAACGAAGACCACTTCGGTTCAGCGGAACTACTCTGAATCGAGGGAATCCGTAGAATCGCCCGGAATCGCCAAAAGCTGCAATGGATAGCTAGCGGCCATAGGGAGCGCTAGCTATCTGGAATCATCTCACAACCGAACTACTTAAAACGCTAGTCGCAAACTATTGAAAACTACCAGGACCGCGAAAACCCTGCCGTGCCAGACATGCCAGACGATAATGGACGACATATCTGGGTCAAACCAAATCAAAAAACGCCATCGCGTCGGTCGCTACGAATCCGGGCACTTCCCCTTTGTACCCTTGCTCGTAACGGCCGGCGCGATGGCGTTCACTCACAGCCACGTATATCGTGCGATGGCCCACCTTCAATGAATCAGAAGTTCGGTCTTGGCCGACCTAATCTGAGAGTTCGGCCTGGGTCGGGCAGTTGGATTACGGAATCACTACCCGACTCGGGTCTTTATCGAATATCAGCCTGAAATCAGACCAGCGAACCAGCCCTATCAGCCTTCGATGGCGATCTGGTGCTTGGCCTCGACCTTGGGCTGCGGCTGAACCTTGGCAATCTCCAGGCTCAGCGTGCCATCCTTATAGGCCGCGTGAATGTCGGATTCCTTGACCTCGTCGCCGACGTAGAAGCTACGCGAGCAGGTGCCGGCGTAACGTTCGCGGCGCAGCCACTTGCCCTCATCGTTCTTCTCGTCATGGTTCTCGTCGCGCTCGGCGGAGACGGTCAGATAGCCGTCGTGCAGCTCGAGGGCGATGTCGTCCTTGTTGAAACCAGGCATGTCGATGGAGACGTCGTAGGCCTTGTCGGTCTCGCGAACGTCGGTCTTCATCATGTTGGCCGAAGAGATCGGGTTGCCCATGCGGCTGCTGGAATCGCCCCAGCCCGCGAAGAACGGATCGTCGAACATATCAGAGAACGCATCATGCATCAAAGCCGGAAACATAGCCATAATCAATACTCCTTGACTAAGGAGGAAAGCCCTCGCGTTGGCGGCGGCCATCTGGTCGCCTTGACGCCCCGGGCTCGGGAACCTTGCGGCTCCAAGTCTTTATCTTGTCACTTAGTTCAACCGTTATTCCCGCCCGCGCTTCCCGAATTTTACCCACGGAGAACAAAACTTGAGTCTTCTCGACTCAACTTTTGAAGCAACAGCGACTCCATCAGACAAAATTCCGCTTACCTGAATGATTTTCAGCATCTTGATTCGCCCATGCAGAAAAACAATCACTACCGGCTGCCAAATGAACGGTCTCCAGCATCCCGAAAGCCTCGTGCCGAAAAACGGTCAATACGAGATTCTTAATGAACGCTTTCGCGCATCCCCTTTGATCCGTGCTGAAAACGGATTCCAAAGCCAACTATTCCAGACTACCCGCTACAGATAAAGAAACGAGCCCATCGTTATTGATGAACGACGACCCGTTTCTGCAACTTGCAATAAACCTGCCACTCTACTCGCCTTTGTAGGGGTAGTTGCGGCGATGCTTGGCCTCGAAATCGCGGAAGCGCTTGATCTTGTTCTGGCGATTGAATTCCACGACTGAGACCCCGTCGGCGTCGTGCGCCTCGCCGCCGTCCAGCTGGCCGCAGAACGTCCAGGAAACGGTGATCGATGGCTGGCCCTCGCGGCCGCGCGCGTGTGTGAAGTTGAGCGCCTTCCAGTTGAGCACGGAGAGGTGGTCCAGCTCGTCCTCGACCCACAGATGAATCTGGTTGCGGTTCTCGTAGATGTGGCCGGTGCACTGCTCATAGACGCAATCGGGCGCGAAATACGAGTCCAACCGGTCGAAATCGCGCGTGACCCACATGCGGAAATAATCGGAGATGGCACGCTCACGCCGCCGTGCCCGCGGGATCGATAACGTCACTGTTGCCATACGTCCATCATACTCCATCAAAAGGTATCTATGTGGCGTAACCGCCATTTTTTGACGTCAACAATCCGGTATTTTTTGACCTTTGACGGACGACCTGACTGTCGCGCGAGCGCATGGATTCAGCGACGCAGATGCCCCCGCATATAGTCGCGCAGCACCACGGCCTGGTTGTGCTCGGGGTCCTTGGCGCCATAAAGGAACGTGACGCGTGGATTGCCGAGGCAGATATCGGCGAGCTGATCGACCACCGTCTGGTTGGCCTCGAGCTCCTTGCGGTAGCGCTCGGCGAACTCATCGAATTTCGCGGGATCGTGACCGAACCACTTGCGCAGCTCCGTGCTGGGGCCGACATCCTTGAGCCACAAATCGAGCTTGGCCTTCGCCTTCGAGATGCCGCGCGGCCAGAGGCGATCGACCAGCACGCGATAGCCGTCCGAATCACTTGCCGCCTCATACACCCGTTTCAACGCGATTTCCATACGCCGCTCCTTTGAGTCCTACGGTTCAGCCTAGCGCGCCGGGCCCGGGAATGACAGGGGTGACACGAAATCAAAAATATACGAAAACGCCATAGCCAGCCAATCAATGAAAGCCATGACGTTCAAACCACGACATGCCGCCACCTCGAAGTCTGTGTCACGTCGCGTCGCGTCACTGCACCGCCGCGAAACAGCACCACTCCCCCACCGCGACACAGCGCGGCGTCAGTTCATCAGGAAATCGAGGACGTTCATGCCGGCGTCGGTCTCGGCGCGGTAGAGCTCGGTGTAGCCGCATTGTGCGCAGCTGATGGTGATGAACTTCTTGTTCTGCACGTTGAAGAGCTTGGCGAACTCGCCGCCGGTGGCCTGGAACTGGTCGGAGGTGTAGCGCTGGCAACCGCACTTCTCGCACACGTACTGTTTCTGTTGCATCACTGGCCTTTCGCGTAATTTGGGCATCTCTTGGTAATCCATCTAACCACACGGCGTTGGCAGGGCGGCGTTTGAGATTGGCTCTGAATTATCATCGAGTCGAAAGTTGACTGGCGAATTCCAATACGAATTGACCAGCAAAATCAGCGAGACAAAACCGAAGCCAAACCGGCATAAAAAATCACTGTCCCCAACGGACGATGCCATCAGGAACAGTGACATCAAAAGCTACAGTCGACGTTCACCTCAGCGAACGCACCCAGCCGACACTCACATGAGCGCCTCATCGATCGGCGTCTGGCCGTCGTAGAAGGCGATGGTCTTGCGCTTGACCACGTCGGCGCCCAACACGCGGGCGATGACGGCCGCGACGTTGCCACGCGAGGTGGCGCGCTGCTCCGCGGTGGCCGGCTTGCCGTCGATCATCGTGTGGTCGTCGCTCAACACGATCTTGTCGGTCTCAGGCTCGAGCGTGAGCAGGCCGGGGCCGAGAATCGTATAGTCCAGCGAGCTTTCGCGCAGGTGGGCGTCGGCGTCGTGCTTGGCCTGGGCGTAGGGCACGAACGACTCGGGCCAGCCCATCGACTTCGGGTCGCGGCTGGCGGTGTCGTAGGAGACCATCACGAAGCGGCGCACACCGGCCTTCTCGGCGGCGTCCATCGCGTTGACGGCGGCCTGGTAGTCCACGGCGTGGGTGCGCACAGCGTCATCGCCACCGGCCCCGGCGGAGAACACGACGGCCACGGCGCCCTCGAAAAGCCCCACGAAGGAATCGACGTTGGCGTGCTCCATGTCGAAGACGACCGGATTCGCGCCGGCCTTGCGCACATCCTCGGACTGCCCGGGATTGCGAATCACAGCGTCGACGTCGAAGCCCGCGTCCACCAGTTTCGGCTCGGCCAGCAGCGCCACCTTGCCATGCCCGCCCAGAATCACCACTCGTCGCTGATCTACCATATCGATTCCTTTCGCAAAATACTCATCGCTCCGTCCATCGTTGCTGACGAAACGTACATACTCATTATGCTGCCAAAACCGCGATTACGCGAATAGACTCAACCCCGCGAGCCTAGCTATCATTGTTTTCGGCAATTTCTCTATTGCTTCGTATCGTTTTCTATTATTCTTTATCGTTTCCACAAACGTTCCAGCTCATCCAACGTCCGCCCGAACCGCGACTCCATCACCGCGACAGAACGACTGTCGATCTGCCGGAGCCGTGCCCTAGGCGCAGCCTGCTTGACCACGGATTGCAGCGTTTTCAAATAATCGTCAGCATCCGCTTCGGCAACATCGAACAATTCCAATGATTCGGAATCCATCAACGCGGCAACGTCTACGTGGCCGTCGCCAAACAAAGCGAGTTGATGCCGATCGTCCTCCGCGTTTTGATACGGCTCAGGATTAAGATCAAAGGCCGGCGAAAGCTCCCAACCCTTGACCGAGCGCAGGAATCCATGATTGCGCAGATGATCGTCCAGATTGCCAATGGCCGCGCCGAACATGGCGCGGCGCCAAAGCTCATGAACGTTAATGCCGCATCCACGTGCGAACTCGACCAAATCCAGCCAATCCCCACCATCGCCGTCCTTCGCGTCCAACGCCGTCATGGCAGAAATATAGGGAATACGCCGTAAGATTTCGGCGGAACCGCCTTCTCCCCTGTCAAAACGCTTCGTCAGCAGTACGCTACGTTGACGGCCGTCAACATCCTTGATCTTGATGACCCGATGCTCGGGCACGTCGATTTCAGCCTGCGCGGCCAACTCCAGAGTAACCGCCTCCCAACCGATGACGTCCCAATCGTCGCCGTTCGGCTTGGGGAACTTCGCCAGCCACAACGCATTGCGATCGAACACGGACGCCTTGGGACGGGCGCCACCCAAGGAACCCGTCGCGCGGTAGAGCCTGCGCAAGGCGGTATCGTCAATCTCGCGACGCTCCTCCACGGCATCCGCGGTGTTCAGCAGCTCCGCCAAATCCGTCAGCGCCGGCACACCTTCATCGCCTGCGAGCGCCGTTCCATCGGTAAAAAACCTGACCACGCCCTGGCGTGTGACATCGTTGACGCCCAGTAGATACTCGGATTCAGGCAAATTACGTCGTTTCAGATTCCGCTCGAGCAGCTTTCGGCCCCAGCGGTCGGGCGCCGAGTCGGAAAACGGGCCAAGACCATCAAAGACGAACGGCGAAAGCGATCGGGGCAACGTGGGGGCGAGATCGAACGAGTCAGGAGCATTGACATATTCGGACGTATATCTAAAGGTGGAGCTCGGGCCGTTAAAATACAGGGTCCCGGCAATCCGCTCTTGGCCGTCGCCGACCGTGATGCGGACCTCGACCTGTTGTTGACTCATGGCTTTCACCTCCCGTTCTCGTTTTGCGTCACTTCTTTTGCGTTATTCCGTCGTCTCGCCATTCTAGCTACTTGTTTAGCTTGGCAACGAGACCACCACCAGTCTAGTAGACAAATTGCCTCGATTCGGAACATGGATTGCGGGGCTATCTCACCCGCTTGGGCAGGATCTGGGCGGCGCGAACCATGCCCAGGTCGTGCGAATACGGGTCGGCGGCCTTGACCATGTAATCGGCGAGTTGAAGCACCCGCGCCACGGTAATCAACGCATCGGAGCGCACTGGTCGGCCGTGCTCGAGATTGGTCACCGTGGTCTCGCTAATCCCCGCTCGCTTCGCCACGTCGCTGACCCTCAACCCGAGCAACTTGCGTTGCGCCGCAAAATGCTCCCCAATAATCCGCAAGTCCCGTTTCGTGGTAGTAGGGGTGTATTTCATCGTTCACCAACCAATTTAAGCATTAGTTTTCTACTGTTTAAGTCAATTATACTACAGAAAACTAATGCTTAAATCAAAAACACCTCTCCATAAAACAACACAGAGACATGTCTTACTTAGGCTGAAACCAACTCTCCGTGCGGGTCATATTCATAGGAGTGATCGTATAGGTAAATCGGAGAAATATCGACGGTGCCGTTCTGCCACATCGGGATGCCATGCACAACCTTGGCGTCTTCAAACACTTTCTCATCGCGCAACGGCTCAAAAGCGGGAACCTTATCAAACAGCTCCGTGAAATCGCATAGCCTCGTTTCCCCAGTGGAAAAGACGACGAGCATGATGTGGTCATCAGTCACGCGCACGGACTCGACCTTCAGCTCCTTGGTAGGAGCATCCGCATACACAACGCCATTTACTTCAAACATCTGGAACCTCCTTATGAGAGGGGCTTAATCCGTTCAAACGGATGCCCGGCCGCCGCTTTGTTCCACGCTTCATACAACTCATCTTCATGCAATACTAGCCAAGCTGTCACCAACTTATACTGTTTGGCGGGCAGAGAACCAGCCAAAAGCCGCCCATCGAGGGCAATAGATGCTTCAAAATCACCATAATAGACATGGACATGCGGACGATGGTGCTCTTTTTCATCCTGATACATCATTCGTATCACGATTCCGAAAAACCTACTCACCTCTGGCATCTAATCACCTCTTTTTTAGCCTTGCTCTAACTCTCATTGTAAAGGAAAGCTATAGCCTTGAAGAAATCTTTGCCTGTATTTTTCTATACTCGAAGAGTCACTATGAATCATACGGTTTCAGAATACAGTCTCGATTCGGCGCGTCAATAAGGAAAGCAAATATGGCAACTCAGCACAACGCCTCTCCCCTAATGACCATTAAGGGACGCGCCGATTTGCTCTACCGGATGGGACGCACCTTTGACGGGCTCAATACCTCGCGCATGGCGACTGAGGATTTTCTGCGTACTGGGAATCCCAAGGTTGTGGGATCACGCAACGATTATGCGCTGCTGTGTGACTTGAAAGACGCCTCGTCGTATGTCATTGAATACGATTACTCAACTCGTCCTATGAATCTTGACTGGCTCACCGGTATCAACGCGAAGATGACTCGCACGGCCGCGATAGAACCCGGGGTGCTGAGAACTGCGGAAAACGTCATTGTCTCCACTCGTCGAGGCACTTATACACCGCCTGTGCCGTCTACAGCCGCTATCGAACAAGAGCTGAATCAGGTCACGAATTTCGGCAACAAGTCTTCACAGGACGCGGCCGATTCAGCAATTTCCGCGCAATCTGTACAACCCCTTAACCGTGCTGCGCATTTGTTCTCGACCTTGGCCAAAATGCAACCATTCGGCGACGGGAACAAGCGCACCGCCCTGCTCGCCGCCAATGGCTTGTTGCTCAAACTAGGCTCATCCGACGTGCTCGCCGTTCCAGTGGAACCACCCGATCGAGAAACGTTTAACAACAAATTAAGCGCTTGGTATCTGGATAATGACCCATCTGTCATCGGCTGGCTTGCGGATTGGAATCAAAAATATCTAATCGAATAATTGATACCGATACCTTACGCTCCTCTAAACGGTTCTCAATGAAGGACAAAGATTTCCAATACTCAGTTCAACGCATTAGTTTTCAGCACCTATCAACTCTAGAAGTTAAGTAAACTTCTCTTGACATCGACTTAATTGCCGTTGTACCCAAAATCGCGGCTCGCTAATACATCTTTCCACCAATTTTCTCTTTTATAAATATTTTCATCTGGCTCGCGCTGATTAAAATTCTCCAAAAGCGTGTACTGGAAATATTGAGGTATGTAATCTTTACCTTTTTCTTTGATAAGCTTTTTGAGTCCTACGTCACCACCATGTAATGTGTCGACATAATCAGTCCACCGCTTCAACAGCATGCCTTTTTCAGATGTAGCGGAACCCACATATAATTTTCCGGTATTCAGATCAGTGATGACATAAACACCTTTTTGATTAGCTAAAGCATTAAACCAATCATCCAAATGACAATCAACAATACGTTTCAATTTTGAATACGTCAACGAAATATGGTCATAACCAGGGAAATGGTCATCTTCGAATATATCAGGAAGAATCTGCTCAACCGTAATACCATCTAGTCTATTGATTCCATTTCTAACGCCATTTAAAATCAAGTACTGATTTTTCCTATGATAATGAACAATGACACGACCATAATACTGGACGTATTTTGACCATTCTTCGCCCTCATAGCCAACACCATTCAACACACCAAGATCTTTGGTAATAGTTTTTACTGTTGTCAACAGCCATCGATCCGGATCATCAGCTAGTCTGCAAAGCCCAATGGTTATATTGCCTGGATGATACATCTCATATTTTGTAAATCGCCAAAGTACCCAACCTATCGCAACATTATCTGGATTTTCTTTGAATGCTTCTATCGGATCATTTGCTTTGTTAACAGTTGGTGGCGAACAAAGTCTAATTTTGACCTCACGAAGTTCCTCATCAGAAAACTTCAAAATATCACTCAATTTAATACTCTTGTGATTCATCGTCTCGGCAGTCACATCAAAGCCTTCCTCGAAACAATCCTAAACAACATAGACGAATAATTTTTAAAATCAGCTATAGCACTTAATAGGCAGTTAATTAAAGAACTATAAAATTGAAATCTGCGAATCTGATTTAACTTTGTCTTGTTATATCCACATTCTCAATTTAATGGACTCAATCGCTGCTCAAAAATCGTCGTCCAATCACTATTAGCTATACCTAAATCACAAAGCAGAGCCAATTCTTGCCCAGCATGAGTCATGGGAAAATCTTCAATAAATTGCATATCGGAATCACGCTTTGATCTAAAATGATTCCAACATCCATTAGCAAAATAATCTATGCCTTCTTTAGGAACTGTATATCTACTTTCAATTGACGGATAAATGATATCGGCTTCTTGCAAAATCGTTTCTGAGTATTCAGGAAGCTCTTCTACCAGATGTCCACTCAAGAAAACAACACAATCCCAATTGTCTGGAATTTGCCGAAGCCTAATGCAGTGAGAACAAAAATCTTCAAATATTTCTGCTTCCTCTACAGATAAATTATCAAGTACTGTTAAAGTTCTTTTCGAAAGAGAATTTGGAGATTCTAATTCACCATTGATTACTTTTGCCAGCAATAACTGTTTTGCCTTCGTATTAGTACGTTCAGCTATCTCTCTGAATTTGTCCAACCAATCGGGGTCTATTTCGTCAGGATCACAATAAGAAGAATCATTACTCGGGATTGTAGCAAATATTTCAAAAACAGTTTTAAGATTCTCTCCCTTATGCAATTGATTCTGATATTCTGAAAACAGTCTAGACTTTAGCGATTCCGGTAAATTACGCTTTTCAAGTTCTTCCCATGCATTAATGCTATCCTTTAAATCTCGTTTAGCTGCATGGGCTTGCCGATAATGCTCAATACCAAAGGTTTCAGCTAAACGATCAATCGCCTTGGCTCTTGATTCATCACCTCTCCCCGCAGCTTCTAGTCCTTCACCAATTCCCTTTGCAATGCCGCCGATACTATCATTAATATCCATGTCTACATGATATAAAGAACATTAGCTAAGACAAAACATTGATAACATAAATAAGCTTTCTCTTCAGTAATTCAGAAAATATTTAACCGCATAAGGAAGCTTAGAAAAAAGAAATTTTCGATCCAAAAAAATAAAACATTCATAAATTTAAAATCCTATACAAAGGCGGTTCATTGCCCGAATGCAATGAACCGCCTTGAAGATATAACTACGAACCGCAACAACCTCACACGTTGAACTTGAAGTCTACGATGTCGCCGTCCTGCATCACGTAGTCGCGGCCTTCCTGGCGGAGCTTGCCCTCCTCCTTGATCTCGTTCATGCTGCCCTTGGCGGCGACGAAATCATCGTAGGAGACGATGTCGGCCTTGATGAAGCCACGCTCGAAATCGCTGTGGATGACGCCAGCGGCCTGCGGGGCGGTCCAGCCTTGATGAATCTGCCAGGCGCGCACCTCCTTGACGCCGGCGGTGAGGAAGGTCTGCAGACCGAGCACGTCGAAACCGACGCGGGCCAGCTGGTCGAGGCCAGATTCCTTCAACCCGGCGTCGGCGAGCATCTCGCGGGCGTCATCCTCGTCGAGTTCGGTGAGGTCCGACTCGAACTGCGCGTTGAGGAAGATCGACTGTGCGGGCGCAACGGAGGCGGCGAGCCGCTTCTGCAGGTCCTTGTCGCCCAGCTCGTCGTCGTCGACGTTGAATACGTAGATGAACGGCTTGGCGGTCATCAGGTGCAGGTCGTAGACGTCGGCCTTGTCGATCTTGCCGGCGGACGCGGCGTGGTCGATGGTCTCCCCCGCCTCGAGAATCGACTGCGCCTTCTTGACCGCGTTGAGGTATTCCTGCGTGATCTTCTTGCCGCGCAGGTCCTTCTCGAGCCTCGGCAGCGCGTTCTCGATGGTCTGCAGATCGGCGAGCATGAGCTCGGTGTTGATGGTCTCGACGTCGTCGGACGGGTCGACCTTGCCGTTGACGTGGACGATGTCGTCGTCCTTGAAGGCGCGCACGACCTCGCAGATCGCGTCGGCCTCGCGGATGTTGGCCAGGAACTTGTTGCCCAGGCCCTCGCCCTCGGAGGCGCCCTTGACGATGCCGGCGATGTCGACGAAGGTGACAGTGGCGGGCACGATCTTCTCGGTGTGCACGAGGTCGGCGAGCACGGGCAGGCGCTTGTCGGGCAGCGGCACGATGCCGGTGTTGGGCTCGATGGTGGCGAACGGGTAGTTCTCCGCAAGCACGTTGTTGCGGGTAAGGGCATTGAACATGGTGGACTTGCCGACATTCGGCAGACCGACGATTCCGATAGTTAGAGACATACCTCAAGTCTAAGGGCAAGCTGGACGAAGCACGGCGCGGGATTCGGCCCGCGATTCCACCCCATTGAACAGTTATCACGGCAAGCTGGTTCATTCCTATAACATCCATTCATCGTGGTCCACCCCGACGGCTCCGCGCGCTCCGAAACATTGCATATGCGACGCTTATCTGACACGTATCGTCACATATGCAATGAGTGGCACGGCAAACGTGAGACCCATACGACAATCACCATCGCAAAAACAATATCGACATCGCCACATCCCCACGAACACAACGCCGAACCCAGCCCCGAAAACGCACATGCAAAGTATGCAACTGTGACCCGGACCACAAAACGTAAAATTTTATCCCATCGCAATTCCTATGCAATTTCTCACTGTATATGCAACAAAATACTGCATAGACAAAACGCCGCGCCCCGTCGGCGTCACATATGCAACACAGTCCCGCGACGCAACACGCGCTATACGAATATGCAGGAGTTCGTATATTTTGTCCCCAAAATCACCTATAGTGTCACGTATCCAATAATCACAGAAGAGGTCGCTGGGCCTACGAGTAGGCCGCGTGAGACGGGATTGCGTCTTTGATCGCGGAGGAAAAGATGTCCAGCCGAAATTGTTGGCGCCGTTCCGCGTTGATGGTTGGGTCCGGGCTCAATAGGCACGGAACTGTCACGGCCGCGGCCGTGAAGCGCTATTGATGAAATATCGTTGGTGGAATCTTCGCGAGGATGCGTCATCAGGCACCAGACGACTGATGTGTTCCCGCGAAAGGTTCGACCGTATACCTCTTTAAACGAGAGAGGAATGGTATGTCGGCACCAACCGCACATACGGATGAGGCCCCCTCCCCTGCAGGAGGAGCGCAAGGCGCCAAGGAAGCGCCGAAAAGAAACAAGGGCGACAACGGAGTCCAGCGCAACCTGAAGACGCGCCATGTCTCCATGATCGCCTTGGGTGGCTGCATCGGCACAGGCCTGTTCATGACCTCCGGCTCCACCATCTCCAAGGCCGGCCCCGGCGGCGGCCTCGTGGCCTACATCGCCATGGGCATCATGGTCTACTTCCTGATGACCAGCCTCGGCGAGCTGGCGACCAACCAGCCGGTCTCGGGCTCCTTCGCCACCTACAACGCCAAGTACGTCGACCCCGCGCTCGGCTTCGCGATGGGTTGGAACTACTGGCTCAACTGGGCCATCACCATCGCCGTCGACATCTCCACGGCCGCCATCCTCATGCAATACTGGCTGCCGAACGTACCCGGCTGGGTCTGGAGCGTGGCGGTCCTCGCCTTCATTCTGGTCATCAACGCGCTGACCGTCTCCGCGTTCGGCGAGACGGAATACTGGCTCTCGCTGATCAAGATCATCACCGTCGTGGTCTTCCTGATCCTCGGTTTCTGCATGATTTTCGGCATCATGTTCAAGCCCGCCGTCGGATTCAGCAACTTCACGTATAAGGACGCCCCGTTCGTCGGCGGCATCCCGGCCATCCTGAGCGTCTTCCTCATCGCCGGCTTCTCGTTCCAGGGCACCGAGCTCGTGGGCGTGACCGCGGGCGAGTCCGAGGACCCGGAGCACGCGGTGCCGAAGGCGATCAACAGCGTCTTCTGGCGAATCCTGATCTTCTACATGCTCTCGATCTTCGTCATCGCGGCGCTGATCCCCTATACCAGCCCGAACCTGCTTTCCGCGGCCGACGGCAACATCGCCATGTCGCCCTTCACCCTGGTCTTCAAGCGCGCGGGCCTCGCCTTCGCCGCCAGCCTGATGAACGCGGTGGTGCTCACCGCCGTGATCTCCTCGGCGAACTCCGGCATGTACGCCTCCACCAGGATGCTCTACTCGCTGGCCGAGGAACACTACGCGCCGAAGATCTTCTCGAGGACCACCAAGCACGGCATCCCGCTGGCTTCGCTGGCCGTCACCACGATCATCGCGCTGCTCGCCTTCTCGACCTCCATCTACGGGCAGAAGATCTACATGTGGCTGGTCGCCGCCTCCGGCCTGACCGGCTTCATCGCATGGGTCGGCATCGCGCTGAGCCACTTCCGCTTCCGCAGGGCCTTCATCAAGCAGGGCCACAAGCTCTCGGAGCTCAAGTACCACGCCAAGCTCTTCCCGCTCGGGCCGATCCTCGCGCTCGTGCTATGCATCGCCATCATCTGCGGGCAGAACATCGACGCCATCGTCCACTTCGATTGGCAGCAGATCGGCATCACCTACCTGAGCGTGCCGCTGGTGCTCATCCTCTACTTCGGCTACAAGATCAAGAACCACACCCACATCATTCCGTTGGAGGATATCGACGTGAGCCCGCACCGTCCGTGATTGCTTCGTGATTACTTCGTGGTTGCGAGGGGGGGGGAATAGTTGGTTCGGTCCCTTCGAATGGCCCGTCTGGTTGCTCAATTCAGAGCTGCCGGGCGGGCCATTTGTTTTGTCTATGTGGCTTTATGATTCTTCGAGCCAATGCCTGAATCTAGTCAGGGATATGACTTTGGCATATTGCTTATACGCTATTGCAGGTATTAGGAATTATTGGTATAAACAACTAGCGCGATATGTAAGCAAATCTATAGCTTTCAGGATTACAGAACGACGACAGAAACTGCTTGTCCCCTGTCCTAGACCTCGCTGGGAATATGAACGCCGCCGTCCTCGGTGTCGATGACGATGGCGTGGTCGTCGTCGAGCAGGTGAAGGCGCAAGGTGTCGCCGAAACGGCGGGCGATCTCCTTGGCGGCCTTGCCCATGGTCGACTCGCCGAGATGAGGAACGATATGGAAATCGACCAGATGCAAGCCCTTGGTGCTGCGCAGTTGCGAGGCGGCCGTGCGGTCGTCCATCGGCGCGATATAGCTGATGTCGGGGGCGATGACCACCGCCCCGGCGGAGACGCCGATATAGAGCTTGCCATCGTCGACCGCTTTGACGAGCAGCCTGTCGGCGCCGGTGCGTCTCAGCTCCTGCAGAAGGAAGAAACTGTTGCCGCCGCCGACGTAGATGGCGTCGCAATGGCCGAGTATCCACTCGGTCTCCCGCCGGCTGGCGCTGGAGATATCGAGCTGATGGACGCGGAAACCGGCCTGGCGCAAGAGGAAACGGACGAAGGGGCGGATGACCTTGGAATAGTGGTGGTTGTCGGCGGTGGGGATGTAGGCGAGCTTGAGGCCGGAGACATGGATGCGATTGCGCACGATCGCGGCCACCGCGCCGCTTGGGCTCGACGCCAACACCAATCTCGGCATACGCTTTCCATTCCTTTCCGTCCTCGCGCCACGACGTCCGTCGGTTCCCGCCCATCTGCTCTGACAGGCAGGAACCGGCAGACTGCCGGCAAACTTACGAACCCACGAACCTGCGAATCCACAAATATCGCGTTCACCGTTGCATACCGAAAATTATAGGCAGCCAACCTGAACGCCGGGATGGCGCGCTGAGCCTATGACCTTCAATACGTTTGAATGATATCCTCAGCCGTTCTGGATGGCGTCGACCCCGGAGATCACCGCGCCGCGGAAGCCCTGCTTCTCCAGCTCGGTGACGCCCTTGATGGTGGTGCCGCCGGGCGAGCAGACGGCGTCCTTCATCGCGCCGGGATTGGTGCCAGTGGCCATGTAAAGCGCGCCGACGCCCTCGGTCATCTTGGCGGCAAGGCGGTAGGCGGTCTCACGCTTCAGCCCGTATTTCACGCCGGCGTCGGCGAGCGCCTCGATATAGATGGCGGTGAAGGCGGGAGCACAGCCGGCCACCGACGAGCCGATATCCATCAACGGGGTGTCCACGCGCTCGATCAACGCGATCGGCGAAAACAGAGCCTCGAAAACGGCACGCTGGGTGTCGGTGAGCGTGTTGGCGTTTTCGGTGACGAGGATGCCCTGGCCCACCTCGATGGGCGTGTTGGGAATGACGCACTGCACATGGGCCTTGCCGCCAAGAAGGCTTTGGTAGTAGTCGAGATTGCGACCGGCGGCGATGGAGACGACGAGCTTGGCATCGTCGGCCAGCGCCTCGGTGACCTCGGCGAGCGCGGTCTCGATCTGGTTGGGCTTGACGGCGATGACCACCACATCGGCGGCATCGACGGTCTCTTGGGCGTCGTGGGTGGCACGGGCGCCAATCTGCCCCGCGGCTTTCTGGGCCTTGTCGAAGTGGCCGGAGTTGGCGACGATGTGCGCGCCGTCGAGCACTCCCCCGTTGACCAGGCCCTTGGCGATGCCCTGTGCCATGTTGCCGAATCCGATGAATCCGACGGTCACGTTCTTGATATCAGTGTCTTGTGTCATGAAAACTCCTTGTTGGAATCACTATCTTACGGCAAACCTCGGTTACAAAACCCGAAGATACGAAATCGAAAACGTTGGAATTGCAACAAACGCCCTCTCCTATCGTCGACTTTTGTAACTCGGGTTTTAGAACAGCCCCTCCAAATCGCCCCTGTCGAGCGCCTCGCGGTAGAGGTGGCCGAAGACCTTGTCGCCGTGCAGGCCGTCATGCTCGAACTCGTTGGTGGTCCAATAGTGCGAGTTGCCGACGCGCGAGAGGGTGTCGAGCTGCATGCCCGAGTCGACGTACATGTCGTCGAAGTAGACGCCGGCCTGGAGCGGGACCTCGTTGCGCGCCAGCTGCTCGGCGTCGTAGACCTTGTCGAATCTCGTGTCGGCCATGAGCACGTCCATGGCTGCGCGGAAGGGGCGCAAGGCCTTCTCCTGCTGGAACATCCAGGGGAACATCGCCTCGCCGGTGAACATGAGCGGGCGCTGGCCGGCACCGAACTCGGGGTGGGTGTCGCACACGCGCTGCGCCGCCCAAGCGATCGGCTTGTCGAGCTCGCCGTCGGCGTAGATGAACTCCTGGAGCGGCCAGTAGAGCGGGTTCGAGGCGGTGGCGTTCATCACCGAGGCGAGGAACGAGTCGGCGAGCGGGGACTTGGCGCTGGCCGAGCCGTCACCATCAGCGAAGGCCGAGTCCATGATCCAGTGCACGCGCTCGAAGCTGGGTTTCATGCCGAAATCGCCGCCAAGGGTCTGCAGGCGCTCGACGGTCAGCGGGTCGCCATTGGGCAGGGTGGGAATGCCGGAGGCCGCCGCGTTGCCATTCGTTGCTTTGCCACCTTCGTAATCCTGCAAATCAGCGGCTTTCGGCAGTTTGTCGGCGACCATGGCGACGCGCGCGACGTCCTGGGGATAGCGCTGGTAATACTGATCCGTCTTCTTGACCATACGCGGGAAGGTGTGCTCATAAACCTCGGTGGCATCGGCCGGAACGTGCGGGATGCCGCCGGTGGTGAAACTCGCGGCGACGCCTTCGGGGAAGATGGAAAGATAGGCCAGCGTAAGGAAGCCGCCGTAGCTCTGGCCCATGGTCACCCAGCGGCGGCCGCCGAACTCGGTGCGGCGCAGGTGCTCGAAGTCGCGCACGATCGACCCGGCGAGGAAGCGCTTGAGATAGTCGGCCTGGGCCTGCGCGCCTTCGATGCGCGCCATCGTATTGGAATCGACGCACGAGGAGCGGCCGGTGCCTCGCTGGTCGGGCAGGACGACGCGGAAATGCTTGATGGCCTCGGCGATCCAGCCGTCGCTCGACGGGTTCAACGGACGCGGGCCGGCGCCACCAGGGCCACCTTGTAGGAAGATAAGCAGCGGCAGGTCGTCGTGGACGTGTTCGGGGGCCGCGACGACGCGGTAAAAGAGGCTCAGTGACTCGCCCGCGAACCCTTCGCCCGGCTTGTGGCCGCGCCAGTCGAGCGGCACCTGGATCGAATGGTCCTCCACCGCGAGGCCCGGCACATAGTATTTCGCGAGTAACGTCATCGCTCTCCCCTTCGTATGTCTTGCTTTGCCGTATATATCGTCTAACCCACTCTAGCAACGCCGACACACTTCCCTTCATCCCGAAACACAACCGCAAGATTCATCCCCAAGCACGATGACACTTCGACCGGCTTCGCGCTAGCCTTGGGGTATGGGCAGACTCGCGCAAACGACAGCATGGCTACGGCACCATCCCGTGGTCGGCGACGCGCTGCTCGCGGCCCTCACCCTTTATTTCGCTTTTCTCTCGTGGGGTTATGAGCCAGGGCTCTTGATCGGCTACAGCCGGCAGTGGCAGTTCGCGTGGTCTTGCGCGCTGGTCATCCCGCTGATATTCCGTCGGACCTTCCCACGCGCCTCAACGCTCGGCTTCGCGGCGCTGGTGGTACTGCAACTGCTAACGGGACCGGTGTTCGCGCTGCCCGACGTGATGGCCGTGGTGATGCTCTATTCCGTCATCGTCTATGGCGAGCCGAAGCAGAGCCGCCTGTTCATCCTGCTCGCGCTGGTGATCGCCGTGGCGGCGGCGCCAATCATCGCCTGGGGGCTGGAGATCGGGCCGCTGCTCGGCTCGCATGTCAGCCTCGGCATGGACCAGGCAAGCAGCACATACCAGGCCTGCCAAGTCGTTTATAAATCCGGGATGAGCGTCAATTGCGGCTGGAAGTTCGCCGGGGCGACGATGGTCGTGATGGTTCCCATCCTCATCGCGTTGCTCGCCGCCTGCTTCATCGCCTATTGGACACGGGCGCGGCACGCCACGGCACGGCTGTTGCGCGAACGCAACCAAGCCATCGCCGCCCGCGAGGAAGAGGAACGGCGCATCGCCCGCACGGCCGAGCGCGCCCGGATCGCGCGTGACATGCACGACGTGGTGGCGCATACGCTCTCCACCGTCATCGTGCAGTCCGACGGCGGGCGCTATGCCGGGGCGCATGATCCTGAGGTCGCGCGCAAGACCATGATGACCATTCGGCACGAATCGCGGCGGGCGCTGGACGATATGAACGATCTGCTCGACGTGTTCGTCTCGGCTTCGGATGGAGGACGCCCGGGATACCGCGATATTGCCGCGCTTGTCTCACAGGCCGACACCACCGCACGGCAAGAGGGTGGAGACGTTACGAGGCAAGTGACGGGCGAGGCACGGCCGGATGGGCTCGGTGAGCAGACTGGTTTCGCGGTCTATCGCGCGGTTCAGGAGGCGTTGACCAACAGCCGCAAGTATGCGGGGCCGGGCGCGCACGTCTCGGTTGACGAACGTTGGACGGACGACGAACTTCATGTTGCTATACGCGACGACGGACGTGGGGCCACGGCCGCAGCGGATGGCCATCGCGGCAGATATGGCCTGATTGGCATGCACGAGCGGATCGAGGCGGCTGGAGGTCATCTCGCTTATGGGCCAAGGAGCTTGGGAACTGGTTTTGAGGTCGCGTTCGACGTGCCGCTGGAGATGGCACAAGACGCTGCCGCCAAATCCTCCAATACCGCGAAATCATCCAAACCTGTTTTGGATAGCGAATCAACGCGGAATGGCGAAGATTTGAATGATAGGGAGCACACAGAAGTTTCTTCATCGTCGGCGCCCGATTCTCAACCAGCGGCAGCGTCAAATCCCGATCTCACCGAACTGCCTTCGATCTCACCCATCACGCGAGTCAAAGGCCTGATGTTCTCGCTGCTCGGCAAAGCGCAACATGTCTGGAGCATCTGGCGACGGCGGAACAATGCGCTGAAACGGGACACCACAGAGAACGCCAATACCGCAAACGGGACTGGCAACTCGAACAGTGACAACGACGATGCCGGCAACTCCCCCGTCTCCGCCGTCACGTCTTCAACCACCTATCCCGCCGTCTCGGAAACGAATTGGGTGGAACGCACCTCGAACTGGTTCGAACGCCATTATCTGCTGGTCGATGTCGTCACCACGCTCATCCTGCTGCTTATCGGCAGCCCACTGGTCGCGTTCGTGGGCCACTTCAAATCCACGAACCTGGAGATCTCGGCCGAATATGTTCAGCCTACCCTTTCAGCAAGCTATATCGGCTTCGCCATCGTGACGCTGCTGTTCATCGTGCCATTGGCCTTCCGGAGAAAGTTCCCCAGAGCGAGCGCGCTGTGTGTCGCCTTTGGCGCGACCGTCAGCTGCCTGTTGCTCACCAACATCCCGCTCGCCACGCTCTTTGCGCTGATTTCCCTGTATTCTGTCTGCCTCTATGGCAAAGGCCTGGCACCGCTGTGGGCGTCGCTGCTGGCGCTCATCGACTCGTCGCTCTTTACATGGAAAGTGATTTGTCTCTTCCTGGGCTTCGAAACGCCCATCCGCTGGCTGCTTGGCATCCGCTCATTCCCCGCGACATGGGACAAGCAAATCAACTACGCGATTGTGGCGTTGATGGTGGGCGGCATGGCTTTGACTTCGTGCGTGATCGTGATCGCGGCGGCGCTGTGGACACGGGCCAACGGCACCAACGCGCTGGTGCTGCGTACCCGGCAGGAGGCGCTGCAGGCCGAAGCGGAGAAGCAGAACGTGATGGCGGCGAATCTCGAGCGCGAGCGCATCGGCTCGCAGATGCAGGGTGAGGTGAGCGCGACGCTCAACACCGTCATCGCGGAGGCCGACGCGGGGCTGGCGCTGCTGGATGAGGCAGAACGCGAGGGCGCGGAGCCGAAGCCCGAGGAAATCGTCAAGGCGTTCGAGGCAATTGGAGCGCAAGGGCGCGAGGCGCTGCACCATATGCGCCAGCTGCTGCGGGTGCTGCGCGAGACCGGCGATAGCGACGACAGGCAGGGCGTCCAACAACCGCTGCTGCATCCTGTCGGAAGCATGAACGATGATAATAGATAGTATTTTATGATTAATATCAGTATGCAACGTTATCGTCACTTGCCAGGCAAAAATCAAATCGTTAGTACTATCAAACTCACGATTGCGCCTTTGGAAACCGGCTTGCCGCCGCGTGTTGTTAGAGTGGAACCATGAGTGAAACGCAGCCGATCACAGTCCTTATCGCCGACGATCAGGAGCTGGTGAGGGCCGGGTTCGCCATGGTCATCGACTCGCAGCCCGACATGGAGGTGATTGGTCAGGCGGCCAATGGCGACCAGGCGGTGTCGCTGAGCCTCGACCTGCACCCCGACGTGGTGCTGATGGATGTGCGTATGCCCGGCATGGACGGCATCGAGGCGACCAAACGCATCACCGACGCCGAGGCCTTCCTCGAGAAAAACCGCGACGGAAACGGCTCCACAATGCACAAAACGCGCGTCATCATCCTCACGACCTTCGACCTCGACGAGTACGTGATGAGCGCCATCAACGCCGGGGCTTCCGGGTTCCTCTTGAAGGACACGGAGCCTGAGACGCTGCTCTCCTCGATTCGCACGGTGCACCAGGGCAACGCGATCATCGCGCCCACGGCCACGAAGCGACTCATCGAGAAGATGGTGGAGGACGGATTCACCAAGTCCGGGCAGGCTGCGTCTGGAAATAGTGACGGCAAAGGCAATGGCGCAAATCGCATGGGTGCCGCGAATGGCTCCGCTGGTGCCGGTTCACAACCAACTACCTCGGCGAGCGCGAACGATGGGAATGCTTCATCCGACGATTTAGCAGCGGCCAACGCCACTGTTTATCACGACCCTGAGTTGGATGAGCTGACCGACCGCGAGCGCGAGGTGCTCATCGAGGTGGCGCACGGGCTCTCTAACCAGGAAATCGCCGACAAGCTGTTCATCAGCCTGCCGACCGTCAAGACGCATGTGGCCCACATACTCGCCAAAATCCACGCCCGCGACCGCGTGCAGGCCGTCGTCTTCGCCTATGACAACCAGCTCGTGTGACCCCGCCTATCACGGATTCCACGTCGCAGAAATCGCATCGCTTTCGTCTACGACAACCAGCCCGTGTGACTCGTCTATCACGGATTCCACATCATGGAAGTCGCATCACTTCCATATACGACAACAAGCTGGTATGACTCACTTATCACGGATTCCGCATCATAATAGTCACGGCTTGTTCGTCTACGACAACCAGCCCGTGTGACTCGTCTATCACAGGTTCCACGTCGCAGAAGTCGCGTCATTTTCGTCGATGGCAACCAGCTGGCGTAACCGCTACAGCACGGAAGACATCATTCCTAGAAATAAAGTTTCCGTGCTGTTGCGATCGCAAACTCCACATTACAGAAAGCCGGAGTTCCGCCATTCCTTCTATTTGATTGGATTGAAATCGAAGCACGGAATGTCTGTTCAACCACTAAATCCGGTTCAGTGCTACGCAAACACAGCACTCACACACCAATCCGACGATATTTACCCTTTCGTGCTGCACCCGCATATTTTGGCAATATCAGTCCATAACTCTTCTCCGTGAAAAAATGGTCCGTCCGACACCGGCATTACCGGTATTGAACGGACCACAGTTGTGCCGAAGCGGATATCACTTAAATCCGCTGGATTCCTACGCCTCGGCGAGCGCCTCGACCGGCGAGGTCCGCACCGCGCGCCGGGCCGGGAAGACACTGGCGAGCAGGGCGGCCACGGCGGCGATGAGCAGCACCGCGCCGTTGAACTTCCAGTCGAACGAATAGACAGGGGTTCCGATGAGGCTGCAGTACATGTACGATCCCAACCAGCCGAACCCGGTGCCGAGCGCCACGCCGACCACACCGCTGACCAACGAGATCAGCAACGCCTCGCAGGCCAACGAGCGGCGCAGCTGCCCACGCGTCATGCCGATGGCGCGCAACGTGGCCGATTCACGGGTGCGTTCGATCACCGAGAGGCTGAGAGTGTTGGCCACGCCGATGAGCGCGATGAGCACCGCGACGGCGAGCAGACCAACCAGCAGCTTCATCAGCTGGTCGACGAGATTGTTCCACTGCACGCGCTGGGCGATCGGGCCGGTGATGGTGACGCCTTGCTCGCCGCCGAGCGCCGCTTGCACGTCGCCGAAAATCTGGCCCAGCGAGGACGAGGACGTGTCGAGCTTGACCAGCAGGATATGCCCGTTGGGCTTGACCTGGGCGCTGTCGAGCCGGGCCTGGTCGACGAAGACGACCATCGAGTACGCACCCGTGAGCTGTCGGTAATCGACCTGCGAGGTCTTGAGTGGCAGGGAGACGTGACGCTGCGAACCGTCCGCGCCGACGTTGTCGAAATCGGCTTGGTTGTTGGCGAAGTCGAGCTTCTTATTGCTGTCCTGCCCGTTGAGCTTCGGGGCCAACGCGTGGTCTCCGCTGATTGGCGCGGCAGAGATATCGGTGCGCATCACCTTCTGCAAAGCCTTTTGCGAGGGCACGCCCACCAGCAACGCGGTCAACTTCTTGCCGTCGTTTTTGGTATTGCCGTCGTTCCCGTTCGCATTGACCTCGGCGGTGGCGGTGGACAGGTAGAGCGAATCCTGCACGCCGTCAACCTTGGCGACTTTCCGCGCCTGCCGCTGCGTGAGGTCGCCGCCTTGGGCCACCAAGTCGACGCTGTAGTGCGCGTCGAGTGTGGCGCTCATGGTCTGCTTGGCGGAGGCGGCCCCGGTGGCGATGGTCGAGACGAGGGTCACGCCGATCAGGAGCGCGACGCCGGTGGCGGCCACACGACGCGGATTCTTCTGGATGTTCGCGTCGGCGATCTTGGCCGCGGGCCCGATATGCGCGACCAGCGCGCCGACACCCCGCATCAGCACCGGCATCCAGAAGACGGCGGTCAACGCCAAACCGAGGAACGCGAAGGCGCATCCGCCAACCGCGGCGAACAGCGCGAAAACGTACCTGCTGTCACTGCCATCGGTGATGTTGCGGGAGAGGACCCCGGGCATCTGGCTGGCGCCGAAGACGCACAACGCCAGACCGACGACCAACAGCAGCACACCGATCACCGCGCGCACCACGCTGGCCTTGCGGTTGTCACTGACCTCCATGGGACGCAGCGCCTCGAGCGGGGTCACCGAAGTGGCCGAACGAGCCGAGGAAATAGAGGCGAGTACCGTCATCACGATGCCGAAGGCGAGCGGGACAGCGATCACCGGCCGGGTGATGATGACGTGCATCGCCTGTCCGTTGATGCTTCCAGCCTTCGTGGCGCCCAGCAGCGCCATCAGTCCGATAGCCACGAGGATGCCGAGCAGCGAGGAGACCAGGCCCAGCACACTGGCCTCGAAAAGCACCGAACGGTAGAGCTGGCCCTTCGTGGCGCCGATGGTGCGCAGCAGGGCCAGGGTGCGGCGGCGCTGGGCGACCATGACCTGGAAGGTGTTGGCGATGACGAGGGCCGCGACGAACATCGCGAGGATGCCGAAGGCCATCAGGAAGGTCTTGACCGGCGTGGTGCCGCCAGCGCTCAGGTCTTTCATGGATTCGTCGGCGATATGCTGGCGGGTGTCGACGCTGAAGCGGTGGCCGAGGATCCGCTTGACCTGCGGCACGGCCTGGCCCGCCTTCGCCGAATCCACGTTCATCAACAGCGTGATGGCCGTCACCTGGTCGGGCGAGCTCGCGCCCACGATCTTGGCGAGCACCGGCTTGGAGACCAGCGTCATGCCGTCGTACGTCGCGTACGCACCGGTGTCGTCCTTGGTCAGGCCCACCAGTTTCGCCTTGGTCGTCAGCGTCGACCCGGAATCGGAGGACGAGACCTTGATCGTCTCCCCCACCTTCGCGTGGATCCTGGAGGCGAGCGCCTCCGGAATCGCGGTCTCCTCGCCGTTGGCCGACGGCAGGTGCCCGGAGGTCACGCGCACGCTCTGCAACTTGGTGTCGGTGGTGCCCAATCCGAAGAAAGTGGCGGCGGACTGCCCGCCCTTGCCGACGTGGCCCTCCTCGTTGACGATGACCTGGGTGCCGGTCACACCATCGACGTCGCGCACTTGGTCGAGTTTCATGTCCGCGATGGTGGTGGGCTCGCCGTTGCCGTTGTTGCTATACGCGCCCTCCATCTGGGCGACGTAGTCGGCGCTCCCGTATTCGGCCGTGAGCTGGGTGCGCAGGGCGCTGTCCATGGAGTTGCCGAAGAGGAAGGTCGCGGCGATGAAGGCCGTGCCGATAAGGATGGCGATGCCGGCGGGAATGAGCATCTTCCCGCTCTTTTTCATAAGTTTCAGTGTTATCGAGAACATCTTGGTTCCTTTTCCTATATCCTGCGGCCGGTTCAGCGCGAGGCCCGCGCGTGCTGGGGATTGGCCGCCATCAGCTGGTCCATGCTCGGCATCTGCGCCGCCTGGCGCGCGGCCCGCTCGCTCTCCCGCATCAACAGTTCGCTCATCTGCTCGGCCTTGGGCTCGCTCACGTCGGAGACGATGCGGCCATCGGCGAAGACGATGGCGCGGTCGGCGTAGGAGGCGGCAACCGCGTCGTGAGTGACCATCACCACCGTCTGCCCCAGCTCGCGCACCGAGTCACGCAGGAAGCCCAGCACCTCGGCGCTGGAGACCGAATCGAGGTTGCCGGTGGGCTCGTCGGCGAAGACGACCTGCGGCTTGGTGATGAGCGCGCGGGCGATGGCGACGCGCTGTTGCTGGCCGCCGGAGAGCTCGGTGGGCCGGTGCCTCAACCTGTCGCCGAGCCCGAGGGTGCCGACCAGCATGTCGAACCATTGCCGGTCGGCCTTCTGCCCGGCCAGCGTCAAGGGCATGAGGATGTTCTGCTCGGCGGTGAACATCGGCAGGAGGTTGAAGCTCTGGAAAATGAAGCCGATCTTGTGGCGGCGCAGCATCGTCAGCTGGTTGTCGTTCATCGCGGTGACGTCCTCGCCGCCGAGCATGATGTGGCCGCCGGTCGCCGAATCCAGGCCGGCGAGCGTGTGCATCAACGTGGATTTGCCGGAGCCGGATGGGCCCATGATGGCGGTGAAACGGCCCTGTTCGAAGCCTACGTTGACGTCGCGCAAAGCGTGCACGGCGTTCTCGCCCTTGCCATAGTCCTTGACGAGGTTGATGGCCTCGACTGCGAGGGGCTGGCGCGTCTGCTGGCCTACGACAGGTTGGGCCATGGCCGAGGCCATAGCCGGCTGTCGATTGCCGTCGGAGGGAATGAAAGCCGGCGCGCCCGGCGCAATGCCAAACCCAGTGTCGGGGCTTGTGCCCGTGCCACTTCCGGGGTTGATGATGGCGTTGAAATCATTGGGGTGGGTGAGGTTCATCTGGACTCCTTTGTTGAGGTCGGTACCCTTGGGATGCCTCTTAATATATGGCCCGGAATCACGCCTTTCCATCGTGCTTGGGGACGAATTATCACCTTCGCCGCGCGGCCTGAGCCCGCCATGTCATCCTCGGGGATGATTCACGCCATAGACATTGACAAAACGGATAGAATGGTTTGACAAACGCATACACAATGACGGTGAAAAGAGAGAAATGCCCGAGGAATACGGACTCCACATCACGACCCATCTTGGCTACGGGGTGACCGAAGAGACGTTGAAAGATTCCGAAGGCCTGGATCAGATCGACGACAGCGGACTGGGTAGGCTTCGGAATCTGCAAAAGCTCCTGCAACTCGTCTGCGACCAATATGGCGCGCGGCTGTGGGTCGACAAGGGGTGCAAGGACGTGGTCTACCTCCACGTCCCCGGCGTCGAAGACCACGAATATCCCCAAGACGCCCCATGGCTCAAAGGTATCGTATGTTGGAGGCAGCAAGATGCGCACTTCGGCTTCGTGGCTACACGCGGCGGCTATTCCGTATATTCCAACGTCCTCGACCGCAGCTATGTGCTCGAATTTAAGGCGCGCCTCTCCACCCCGCAGGAGGCGGCGCTGTGGCTCGCCCAGGAATTCGACGAGACCAGCCGGCTATTGGGTGCGCGATACCGATTCTCGTCCGAACGCAACAGGGAGCTTGATGATCTCTATGACTTCTGCACCGAGGACCCAGGCTACCGGGGATACGGCCAGCCTTGGCAACTGCCGGTAATCATCACCCGCAACGTGAGTCCCTCGCTCTATAGCGTGGGCCGGCGGGTGCGGGGCAAGGTGAGCGTCTTCCGGAAAGGCGGCGGCTACACCTTGGAATATGTCGCGCCTCACGGCAAGGCGTATCGCCGGCATGAAGACGATTACCGCAGGGCGATCTGGTGGTTCGTGCAGGGGGTATGGCGTCTGCAGGCGGCACAGAACCACATCTGGAAATTGGGACTTGATCCCGAGGCCATCGACGACCGGGTGCTGCTGGGCATCATGTTTTATCACGCCGAGCATCTCCTGCTCGAGCGCGACAAAAGACGCTGACGGGCAACCTATCCGCATACCAATGCTCGTGACCATCTTTTGCGCAACCGGAACCGTACCGCGATTGCGCCATAAACAAGCCGCTGACGCATGCCTAGTGGCCTAAATATGGCGGGAAATTTAAGTTGCACCATAAATAAGCCACTGAACAGCCGTCAACGGCTCAAAAATGGCGGGAAAATTCAATCTCGCCATAAATGGGCCTGTGAGACTTACTCAGTGGCTTATTTATAGCGCAATTACGAAGGATGGCGGCTGACGAGGCTGGTCCCCTTCAGCCGGACATGTTACTTGGCGAGGCCGGAGGCGCGCAGGGCCTCGAAACTGCCCTTCAGGTCGTCCAGGATGTCGTCGATATATTCGGTGCCGATCGACAGACGGATGGTGCCCTGGTGGATGCCCTGGCTTTCCAGCTCCTCACGGGTCTCCTGGGCGTGGGTGGTGGAGGCCGGGTGGACGACGAGGCTCTTCACGTCCGCGACATTGGCGAGCAGGCTGAAGAGGTGCAGGTTGTTGATGAACACGCGCGCCGCGTCCTTGCCGCCCTTGATGTCGAAGGTGAAGATCGAGCCGGCGCCGTTCGGGAAGTACTTCTCGTAGAGGTCATGGTCGATGCGGCCAGGAATCGAAGGGTGCGAGACGGACTCGACCTCGGGCACGGTCTGCAGGTATTCGACCACCTTGAGCGCGTTCTGGACGTGGCGCTCGACGCGCAGCGACAGGGTTTCGGTGCCTTGCAGGAGCAGCCACGCGGCGAAGGGGCTGATGCAGGCACCGGTGTCGCGCAGGAAGATGGCGCGGGCGCGGGTGACGAAGGCCGTCTCGCCCAGCGCCTCGTAGAAGTTCATGCCGTGGTAGGACGGATCCGGCTCGGTCAGGGTCGGGAACTTGCCCGGCACCGCGGCCCAGTTGAAGTGGCCACCTTCGACGATGATGCCGCCGAGCGTCGTGCCGTGGCCGCCGATGAACTTGGTGGCCGATTCCACGACAATGTCCGCACCATTTTCCAGCGGACGGAAGAGATACGGGGTGGCGAAGGTGTTGTCGACGAACACCGGCAGGTTGTGCTTGTGCGCAATCTTCGAGATGGCCTCGAAATCGGGCAGGTCGGCGTTCGGGTTGCCGAAGGTCTCGAAGTAGACGAGCTTCGTGTTCTCCTGAATCGCGTCTTCGAAGTTCTGCGGGTCAGCGGGATCGACGAACGTGGTGGTGATGCCGTCGCGCGGCAGGGTATGGCGCATCAGGTTGAAGGTGCCACCGTAGATGTGCGAGGAGGAAACGATGTGGTCGCCGGTCTGGGTGATGTTACGCAACGCTGCTTCGACCGCCGCCGCGCCGCTGGCCAGAGCGAGCGCCGCGGTGCCACCTTCGAGCGCGGCCATGCGCCTTTCGAAGACGTCCTCGGTCGAGTTGGTCAGACGGCCATAGATGTTGCCCGGATCCTGCAGGGCAAAACGCGCTTCGGCATGGTCGAAGTCATGGAAGACGTAGCTGGTGGTGGCGTAGATCGGCACGGCACGCGCGTCGGTGGCGGGGTCGGCCTCCTCCTGGCCCACATGCAGCTGCAGGGTCTCGAAATGGTATGGTTTGTGCTCGTTCTCGGTCATTGCCGGCTCCTTCGGTGGAAAATGGACGTTCGTTTTTAGCTCCCTCCGAGCTTAAATCCGCGATGAATCCACCCGCAAGCCGCACGCTATCGAGGTTAGCTATAACGGATTGCAAACCGTTGGCGCCACAAGGAATTAGACAGCTCGCGCGCTTTGCCCAAAATCCCGAAAACGCGACCACTGCGTGACGTTTCGGGCGGTTTGCCCAGCCAATGGGTCTAGAGTCGAGTCAGCGACGTCCCCGCCAGCCAGGCGGGAAGGCGGACGCGACAATATAGGATTCATAGACTTTCTGAAAGGTCATGAAATGCAAGAAGATACGACGCTCTATGAGCGCGACCCCAAATACATCCCCCGCGTTGCGGCAGTGCACGACATGTGCGGCTACGGCAAATGCTCGCTGACCGCCGCGATCCCGATTCTTTCGGCGTGCGGCTGCGACGTGTGCCCGGTGCCCACCGCGTTGTTCAGCGCGCACACGAAGTTCCCCGTCTACACCTTCCACGACACCACCGATATCCTCTCCGGCTATCTCGACGCGTGGCAGAAGATCGACGTCGACCTCGACGGCATCTATTCCGGCTTCCTTGGCTCGGCCGAGCAGGTGGACATCATCAAGCGCATGTACCGCGAATACCCGAAGGCGCTGCGGCTGGTCGACCCGGTGATGGGCGATGGCGGGCAGATGTACCCGACCTATTCCCAGGAGATGTGCGACGCGGTCAAGACACTGGTGGACGGCGCGGACGTGCTGATGCCGAACCTCACCGAGGCGAGCATCCTCACTGGGCGTGACTACCCGGGCCAGAACCTGAGCGATGAGGAAGCGACCGACTGGGTCGGCGCGCTGCTCGATCTCGGGGCCAAGAACGTCGTGTTGAAGGGCATCGACCGCAATGACGGCAAACTGCGCAACTTCGTGGGCAGCGCCTCCACCGGGGCCGCCGCGCGTCGCGAGCTGGTGCACGACAAGCTGCCCTACATGATTCATGGCACCGGCGACGCGTTCGCTTCGGCGCTGTGTGGCGCGGTGATGGCCGGCAAGACGCTCGGCGAGTCGGCGCAGGTGGCCGGCGAATTCGTGCGTCACGCGATGGAGAGCACCCGCAACCAGCCCCACTTCGAGGATCGTGGCGTGAGCTTTGAGCTCAACCTGGGCGAACTGACCGGGTTGGCCGGCTAGTTTCGGGCCTTTTGATTGATAGGCCTTTTGATTGATGGATTGTGCACGCTGGCTTGGTGATGTGTCCAGTTGGCGCGCATGATTCTTTCGCGAGGGTTAGCTGGTTGATTGAAGGTTTTATCAACCCCTCAAACCTCGGATTAAACCGTTGGGAAACGCAAATGGCAGTAGCGTTCCCCAACGGTTTTCTTTATCTGATTCGTCTTTATCCAGCATTGCTTTCCCGTTCTGCTATACAACGCTATTTTCCACAGCGTTGTTCACATTTTGTATTACTTGATATCAAGTTATCCACAGACACGCCCGAAAAACGCGTTTTGGCCAACCACTTATCCACACCACCTGAGAATCGCCTTCTGAAACAGATAATCGTGCTGTACTCGAAGCATGAGCACAAACACGACAAGCAGGGCGGCATACGCCCACACGAACTATTTCGGCGGCCATACCGACGATTCCGACGAGCCCGACGAAGCAATCGACGTCAACGAGTCGAACGAGCTTATTGACGCCGAGGAACCGCTGCGAAACGAAAGTGGCACACCTCCGGAAACGGAATACCGGAACTCCCCTGATGATTCGGATGAGAACGCCGAAGCCAACGAGGCCGAACCCTACGAGGAGGTCGGAGCCACCACCGAAACCGAGAACCGTGAGGATTTCGAACCCGATGATTCCTTCGAACCGCCGACCGACGATGATCTGGCCGAGATGGAGGCCCTGCTCACGTCCCCCGAGCTGAGTTCCAAGCAGCTGGGCGTCGCCGGCGAGTGCTACGCGGCGCTCTGGCTGGCACGCCTGGGGTGGAGGCCGTTGGCGACGAACTGGAACACCCGGTTCGGCGAGCTCGACATCATCATGTTCACTCCCGAGCGGATCGTCGTCTTCGTGGAGGTGAAGACCCGGCGCACCCAACGCTACGGGGTGCCCCAGGCGGCCATCACCCCGCACAAGCAGGCGAACCTGCACCACGCCGCCGCGCTGTGGCTGGCGGGGCCAGGCAAGTCGGTGCCGCGCACAGGCATCCGCTTCGACGCCCTCTCCATCCTCGTGCAGGGCGGAGCGCCCCACGTCAAGCACATACCGGGGGCGTTCTGATGACCATCGGCAGCGCGCTTTCCGTCGGCCTGATCGGGCTTCGAGCCTTCGCCATCCAGATGCAGGCCTTCATCTCGCCCGGCCTACCCTATTTCTCCATCATCGGTCTGCCCGACGCGTCGTTGAGCGAGGCGCGCGAGCGGGTGAAATCGGCGTGCCAGGCCAGCGGCTACAAATGGCCCGAGACACGCGTGACGGTGAACCTCTCCCCCGCCTCGATGCCCAAACGCGGCTCGTCGCACGACCTGGCCATCGCGGCGAGCGTCTTGAGCGCGGGCAACCACATACCCCACGATTGTTTGGCCGACGCCATCGTGCTTGGCGAGCTCAACCTTGACGGCTCCGTGTTGCCGGTCAACGGTGTGTTGCCCATCGGCCTCTACGCCCGCGAGCATGGCATCGAGCGGATGATCGTGCCGCAGGCCAACGTGGAGGAGGCCAAGCTCGTCGAAGGCCTGCATATCACCGGCGTGCGGCACCTGGGCGAGCTCATCGAACTGATGGGCGGCAAGGCCAAATACCATCTGAACGACACCCGCGCGCCAGCCTCCCCGAGCGAGGAAGGCGGCGAGGCTCACCTGCCCGCCATCGGCGACATGGCCGAGGTCCTGGGCCAGGAGCGCACGAAATGGGCGCTGGAAGTGGCGGCCGCCGGCGGGCACCACCTGCTGATGACCGGGCCTCCCGGATCGGGCAAGACGATGCTGGCCTCGCGCATGCCCGGCATCATGTGTCCGCTTGACGAGCGCGAGCAGCTTGAGGTGGCCTCGATCCGCTCGCTGTGCGGCACATTGCCCGCCTATGGCATCAGCGACGTGCCGCCGTTCGAGGCCCCGCACCACACCGCGTCCACGGCCTCGCTGGTCGGTGGTGGCTCCGGGGTGGCCAAGCCCGGCGCCATCACACGCGCCCACCGCGGGGTGCTTTTCATGGACGAGGCCCCTGAATTCTCGCCACGCGCCTTGCAGACCCTGCGCGAACCGTTGGAATCCGGCTATATCTCCCTCTCCCGCGCCAAGGGCACCACTTATTATCCTGCGCGCTTCCAGCTGGTGATGGCCGCCAACCCCTGCCCGTGCGGCTACGGTTACGGCGACGGCGAGCGCTGCACTTGCCGGGAGAAAGACCGAATCCGTTATTTCTCAAGGCTTTCGGGCCCCATCCTCGACCGCATCGATATCCAGGTGGAGGTGCCGCCAATCGAGCACATTATCCAAGGGCCGAGCGCCCACCAGACCACCAGCGCCGAGATGAGGGCCAAGGTCATCAACGCCCGCAAAGTGGCACGCAACCGTTACGCGGCCCAGCAGTGGACTTGCAACGCCGAGGCCAGCGGATCGTGGATGCGTGCCAACACCTCGAAATCCGCGCTTCAGCTCATCGACCTGGCGCTTGAGGACTCAAGACTGAGTTTGCGAGGCGCGGACCGGGCCATGCGACTGGCGTGGACGTTGGCCGACCTCAATGGCAAGACCTCGCCGGGCCACGACGAGATGATGCAGGGCATCGCCTTGAGAACAAGGGAGGCATGATGGATATCACCCAGAACACCATTGACGGCACTGGCAACAGCGGGACCGGCAACATGGGAATCGGCGAAACCCGCGACGTCGTAAACAACAACGGCGACATCGGAGAAACCGCGCACGACGGCACTGGGACATTCCACCCCGAATTGGATGACGAGACCCTCGCCCGCGCCATCCTCACCTTCTGCATCGATGGGGCCGACGCCCTGCTCTTCGCCACCATCAAAGGCGCGGGAAGCGCCGTCGAGGCCCTGCGGCTCATCATCGCGGGCAGCCAGACGGCCAAGGCCCGCAACCGGCTCGACGAGGCGTTCGCCACCGGCACGGCCAAATGGGGACGTTCGGTCAACGCCCGGGGCATGGACGCCTTCCACCATGCGCTCGACCGTTGGCGCAGCCGTCTCGCGCAGCTGCCCTCACGCGATCCGAACGAGTTGAGGGCGTGGATCACGATGAACGGCTCACAATGGATCATCGGTCCCACCAGCCCGTATTGGCCCAGGCAGCTCGACGACCTGTCAATCCGCAAGGATTGGGCCTCGCCGCTATGCATCTGGGGCATCGGCGAGCCGCAGGCGCTGGTCAGCTGCGAAAGCCCCATCGCGGTGGTCGGCTCGCGCGGCATCGACGAGTATGGGCGATACGTGGCCCGCACCGTCGCCAAGAAAGCCTCGGAGCAAGGGCATCTGGTGGTCTCGGGAGGCGCGTTCGGCGCGGACGCCGCGGCCCACTGGGGCGCCCTGGACACCATGTCGATGCTGGGGCCCGAGGAGAGCGGACGAACGGTGGCGGTGTTCGCGGGAGGGCTCAACCACATCGGCCCGGAGCGCAACCGCAAGCTCTTCGAACGCATCGTCGCCAACCATGGCGCGCTCATCAGCGAACTGTGCCCCGACACCATCCCCGAAGCGCGGCGCTTCCTGTTGCGCAACCGCATCATCGCGGCCTTGGCCTCCACCGTCGTGGTCGCCCAGGCCCGCAGCCGCTCCGGGGCGCTCAACACCGCCAATTGGGCCGCCGACCTCGGCCGCGAGGTCTACGCCGCACCGGGCAACATCAACCGGCCAAGCAACACCGGCTGCAACTGGCTCATCCGCGACCATCGCGCCTCCATCCTCTACTCGGTCAACGCCATCGAGGAGATCTGCCATGCCCCGCATCCACCGACCACCGAAACCACAGAAGTCGGGAAGGCCGGAACGACCAACGATGAGGCTGCCTTGGCAAACAACGCCGATAACGACGGCTCAAACAGTCAGGAGAACACAGGAAAACAAGCCACCCAGATGACCATCGCCCTGCCACGACGCCGGAATACCTATGGTTCGGCGAACGACAGTCGACAACATGCAGACCGTACTCACGACATAAGCCACGCCAGTAACCCAGACCGTGCTTACACGACGATGTGCCGAAGCAATCTGGCAACTCATAGCAAAAGCAAGGTTTTCAAGACCAGTCCGCCAACCGCCTCACCACCACAACGCGAGGTGCTCACGGCGATACGACGCTGCCGCCGACGGGGCATTCCCGCCTCGCACGACGCCATCCTCGCCATGCTCCATGAGACGGCTCCTGCTTTGTCACCAGTGTCGGCAACGACATCAGCGTCAACAGCACCTCAACCATCGGACTCTGCGCCAACATCGGGCTCGGCGTCAATGACGAACAACCATCAGCCAAGCGCGGAAGCGTGGGACATCACCAGACTGGAGGGCACGCTGGGTGAGATGGAACTCATGGGCATGGTGCGCCTGAGATCGGGGGTGGTCAGCATTGCCACTGGCAGCGCTTGAGGTCGACGACCCAGCCCTCGTCCCCGGCGTTGTCGTGGTGGGGCGCGGGCGGGATGAAACGCACACCCTCGTCCTCAAGCAAGGCACGCTGCTCATCGGGGCCACCGAAGGCGAAACCCGGGGCGAGCGAGCCGTCGCGGAAGACGACGCGATGGCAGGGAATCACGCCCGGCTCGGGGTTCACATGCAGCGCGTAGCCCACGAACCTCGCGTTGCGCGGGGCGCCGGCGAGCGCCGCCACCTGCCCGTAGGTGGCCACCTTGCCTTCGGGGATGCACTTGACGACCTCATAGACCTTCGCGTTGAATGTTCCACTCATAGCCACCATTATGGCCCGGCCGACGAACCACCTTGCGTGGAACACGGGCCATGAGCTCTTTCACCCCCTGTGCAAGAATCGGGGGTATGGGTTCTGAGTGTGAGCAAATGTACGATGCGGTCATCATCGGCGCGGGCGCGGCCGGGCTTTCGGCGGCGCTGGGAATCGTGAGAAGCGACGAGTTCAAGGCTCTGAAAGAGCAGGGGCAAGCACCCAAGCTTCTGGTGGTCTCGAAGCTGCAACCGTTGCGCAGCCACACCGGTTCGGCCGAGGGCGGCATCGCCGCGAGCCTCGGCAATGTGGAGCACGACGACTGGCATTGGCACTATTACGACACGGTCAAGGGTGGCGATTGGCTGGTCGACCAGGACGCGGCGAAGATTCTCGCCGAATACGCCCCACAGACCGTGGTGAATCTGGAACGCAGTGGCGTCGCCTTCTCGCGCACCGAGGACGGGCATATCGCCCAGCGCAAGTTCGGCGGCCACACGGCCGATTACGGCAAGGCCCCGGTGCGGCGCGCCGCCTACGCCGCCGACCGCATCGGCCATCAGATCCTCTACGCGCTCTGGCAGCAGTGCGTGGCCGAGGGCGTGAAGTTCGCGGAGGAATGGTACGTCACCGATCTGGTGGTCGCACCCTCATCCCAAGACGAATCCGACAATGGCACAAGCGACGAGACCAATGCCCCGCGCAAGGCCTATGGCATCGTGGCGTTCGACACCCACACCGGCAAGACCCACGCGATAGGGGCCCGCAACGTGCTCATCGCCACCGGTGGCGCGGGCCGTCTCTTCCACACCACCTCCAACAGCCACGACCTGACCGGCGACGGCATGGCCCTGGCGCTCAAGGCCGGCCTGCAGCTCGAGGACTGCGAGTTCGTGCAGTTCCACCCCACCGGCCTGGCCCACACCGGCATCCTGCTTTCGGAGGCCTCCCGCGGCGAGGGCGGCGTGCTGCGCAACGCGGAGGGCGAGCCCTTCATGGAGCGCTACGCCCCGGAGCACAAGGACCTGGCCGCCCGTGACGTGGTCAGTCGCTCGATCATGGCCGAAGTGGACGCGGGGCGCGGCGTCGCCGATCCGAAGGACCCGGATGGCCCCAAGGACTGCGTGTGGCTCGACATGACCGGCATCGACAAGGCACGTATGGATGAGGCGCTGCCCCAGGTGGTGGAGACCATTCGCGACTACGCGGGGCTCGACCCCTCGAAGGATTGGGTGCCCGTCAAACCCACAGCGCACTACACGATGGGCGGCATCCCCATCACCACCGATGGCCAGGTCTACCAGTGGCGCGACGGCGAGCAGGAGTTGGTCGACGGGCTTTTCGCGGCCGGTGAATGCTCGTGCGTCGGCGTGCATGGGGCCAACAGGCTCGGTGGCAACAGCCTGCTCGACGCCTGCCTCTTCGGCAATCGCGCGGGCGAGTCCATCGCAAAGCGCTTAGGCGATACAGTCTCAACGCCCAATCAAGCAGCCGATGACGCTCAACAGGATTCCGAAAGTCACGCCGACGGCCTCCCCGAAGGATATGAGCCGGTCAAGCAGGCCGCCGACGAGCGCAAGCGCAACGTCTCCGCCCTGCTTGCCGACGCTCCAGACGGCCCCGCCAATCCCGCGGAAACCAACGAAAACGACGAAGACAATCAAATCCAGCAACCCGACGACAACCCCTACCAGCTGCTCGCCGAATTGGGCGTGACCATGGAGCGCGCGGTGGCGGTGCGCTGCGATGCCGAGAGCATCGGCAAGGCGCTCAAGACCATCAAGGAGACGCTGCTTCCCCGTGCCCAGGCGCTGCGCCCACATTCCGCCACTCCGGCCTTCAACCAGGAGTTGACGGCCATCTGGGAGGTCAACAACCTGCTGGAGCTGGGCATGGCGGTGCTCGAGGCGTCCGACGCACGCCACGAGTCGCGAGGCTCCTTCGCCCGCACCGATTTCCCCAAGCGCGACGATGGGCGGTTCCTGGTCCATTCGATGAGTGACGCCGCCGGCGAGGTCTCCTGGCAGCCTGTCCATATCATGGATATGCCGCCCCAGTCCCGCGACTACTGACGGGCACGGCTGGTGGCAGACTGGCTGAGGGAAGATTTGCAAGCGCGAAGCGACAACAGAGGCGACGAGGGCGATGACCATGAGCAATCTTGACGGCAAGGCCACGACGGTGACCATACGGGTGCATAGGTTCACGGCGAAACCGGACCGCGCGCCCCGTGGCTCGTCAAGCCCATTCAAACGGCACGGTTCCAGTCCGTTCGCCGCGTCATCGTCCGCCCCCACGGCCCGTCGTCGCGCCCGCGGCAAGCGCTGGACGCAGGACTACACCGTCGCCGTGCACACCGGCGACACCGTGCTCGACTGCCTGCTGACCATCAAACGCACCATCGACCCGACGCTGGCCTTCCGCTATTCGTGCGGCCATGGCGTCTGCGGCTCCGATGCGGTGGCCATCAACGGCACCCCAACCCTGCTGTGCACGGCCAAGGTCGAGCAATACGCGAAACCCGGGCAGTCAGACGATGTCCAAGCCGAAACCAGCGCGGGATTCAGGCACACCGGTTCGCCAGACCAAGCCGCTGATGCCAACACCGATAGTGACACCAATGTCGACGCCACCATTGATTCCACAGCAACAGCTCCTCCGAACGCTTCCGAAACCGGCTCACCCAATGCAACCCCAGCGCCAACTCACCTCGGCGTCATCGAGCTGGCCCCGCTCCCCGGCTTCCCCGTCCAGCGCGACCTCATCGCCGACATCGACCAGATGATGGCCCAGATCAAAAAACTCGCGCCCTACCTCAAGGCCGACGGCAAGCTGGCCACGACCAGCGACGGCAAGATCGACATGTTCGAATACCTGCAAAGCCCGCAGCAGCTCAAACGCTATGAGCTCCTGAGCAACTGCATCTCCTGCGGGGTGTGCGAGGGCAGCTGCCCGGTCTACGCGGGCGGCGAGGCGTTCGTCGGCCCGGCCGCGCTCATCGCCCAGGCCCGGTTCATCAACGATTCGCGCGACACCGCCACCGGCGAGCGCCTGGACGCCATCGCCACGGAGGACGGCATCACCGCCTGCCAGTCGGTGCGCGCCTGCTCGCGCCAATGCCCACGCGGCATCGACGTGGGCGAGGAGATGTGGCAGCTGACCACCAAGGTCGGCGAAAAGTAACCCTTCATCACCAGGCTGCGAATATATGCCAGCAACCCCGAAAACAAGCCATTACCGCAGTGATAGTACAGTAGGGAACCATGGATAACACTACATACACCGATATGGCCAAGGCCTGGCAGCTCGCCGAGGCGCATGCCCTCGAGCTCGAAGGCGACACGCTTGCGAAGGCCCGCGATGAGGCGGAGCGTTCGGGGCTCAGGCAGGGTTCGGCGGCCCAGGCGCGTCTGTTGCGCTACCTGGTGCGCACGCAGAAGGCCGATTCGATCATCAGCATCGGCACCGGCGCGATCGTCGAGGCGCTGCAGCTGGTCTCGGGCCTCGATGGGGCTGGCCAGCTCACCGCCGTGGATTCCTCGGCTCGCGGCATCACCATCATCCGCCGCCTCTTCGCCGACATCTCCGACCAGGAAAGCTCACGCACCACGCTGCGTGCGGTCAACACCTCTCCCGCCACGTTCCTGCCGCGCCTCAACGCGGAGAGCTACGACCTCATCGTCGTCTCCGGCATCACGTCCAACTACGAGCCGACCTTCGCGCAGGCCCATCATCTGCTGAAGCAAGGCGGCCGCATCGTCATGGCCGACATGGCGGGCCTGGCGTCCGGCGAGAAGGGCAAGCCCGAGGCCATGCGGGCGCTGATCGCCGAGGTGGAGGACGACGAGCGTTTCGAGACCATCCTCACCTCCGTCGGCACCGGCCTGATGGTCGCGTGCAAACGCTGATCCTGAACCGATAATCAGGAACGGCACTAATACCAATACAACATTCAACGCGAAACGCTATCTTGGTGACAGCTTTCTTGCCATGTCACTGAGATGGCGTTTCGCGTTGAGTCGGTCTGAGCTACGTTCCCGCCCAATTTGCTTATTTGACCATTCCCTCGATGGCGATGCGCACGGCCTCGTCCGGGTCGTCGACGAAATGGATGCGGTCGATGTCGGCCTGGACGATGAGCCCACGTTCGCGCACGGTGCTGGAAAGCCAGTCGAACAGCCCCTTCCAATACGCCGTGTCGTAGAGCACGACGGGCTTGGGCGAGGTCTTGTTGGTCTGCACGAGGGTGAGGATCTCGAACATCTCGTCGAGCGTGCCGAAGCCGCCGGGGCAGATGATGACGGCCGAGGAGTATTTCACGAACATCATCTTGCGCACGAAGAAGTAGCGGAAGTTCATCCCGAGGTTGACCCACTTGTTGAGCCCCTCCTCATGCGGCAGCTCGATGCCGAGGCCCACCGAGGTGCCGCCGGCCGACGACGCACCGCGATTGGCCGCCTCCATGATGCCGGGCCCGCCGCCGGTGATGACGGTGACGCCCGCCCTCGCCGCGGCCTCGCCCATACGCATCGCCGCGTGGTACTCGGGTTCCTCGGGTTGCACACGCGCCGAGCCGAAGACGCTCAGCGCCGTGCCCAGCCCCGCCAGGGCGTCGAAGCCCTCCACGAACTCAGACTGGATGCGCAGCACGCGCCACGGGTCGCCATGCCGCCAGGCCGGGTCGCGCAGCCCGGTCCTCCCCGAGCCGCCAGCCTGGCCCTCGGTGTCGACGGTTCCATTCGCGCCACTATCGCAAGCACCCTCACCGTCACCATCGGCGGCACGGTCCATATCGGTGCCCAGCAGGTTTCTGTCGGCGGTGTGGCGTGGAATCATCGAGCCGCGCATGAGCACGGACCCGCTGCGGTGGGTCTCCCATTCCGGAGCCTCCCCATGCGTGTCCGGCCCCGAGACCATCGCCGTCTCGTCCGTTTCGGCGTCCACACTCATATTCACGTTTTCGTCCATGGTCCCATCACCATTTCCGCTCATCGTATCGCCCTCGTTTCCATTCATACCTTTCATTCTCCCTTCCCGCTCGCGTCTTCGCCATGCAACCCTCGCATCGCAAGATTATCACCCGCCGATATCCACCTTCATCGCATCGGCGAGCGCCCACATCAAACGCAAACCGACCGTCAAAAGGCCACGAACCGCCATCCGACGCCCCGTCAAAGTTTTACGCGTGATTCCGGCCACATGGTATCGTCCTAATCAGAGACATCGGCAAGGCCGTCAATGTCACCACTGTCATTGAAGCAGGGAGGGATGCCAAATTGCAGAAGAACAACGCATGGCCGCAACAGGACCCCAACATTCCGCCGATGCCTTCCGGCGCATCCGACCTGCCAATCCCCGACGCGGTGCCCCTGCCCTCGTCCAATAACGGCGGAACCCCCGGAAACCGCAAGAAGACGACCACGATCATCATCGCCGCGATCGCCGCGGTGGCCCTGGTGGCGGTCTGCGGCGGCGTCGGCTTCCACCTTTACACGCAAAACTCGCACTCATATGCCATCTCGCAATACCAGAAGGCCTCCCACCGCCTCGACGGCGCCAGGAACGACCTCGACGCGTCAATCAGCAAGGCGAAATCGGTGGCCGGCAACATCGACGAGAGCCAGGTGGAGGACGCCAGGCTCATCGACGACTACACCTCCACGCTCGCCAAGACCAAGAAACTGACGAACGCCAAGCCGTCGGTGAATGTCAAGGACACCAGCGCGGCCAGTGCCTCCGAGCTGAGGAACGCGACGCAGTCGGCGAACGACCTCGCCACGGACTGCGAGAACAGCGCGGCGAACCTCACCAAGGCCGCGCAGAACGTCGTCGACTCCAAAACCGCGGCTGACGAGGCCCTGCAGCCCACCGAGGACGCGGTCTCCGCCGCCGAGGAGCAGAAGAAGTCGAACGACCGCGAGGCCGCACGCAACGGCGTTGACGTCAGCGACATCTCCGAAAGCCGTTATTCCAGCCTCGACGGCACCTGGACCAACCCCAACGGCGCGTGGATACGCATCTCGCATGGCATCCTGACCCCGGAATACGCGGTGCAGGGCAGCACTCCCCCATACCGTCTGAGCCAGTGCTACGGCGGTCTCGACGAGGGTTGCCTCGAGGAGGGCGAACTGCCCAGCAACCAAATCCAGCTGGTGCAGACCGGCGCGGTGGAACGGCATGACGAGACCCCCGACATCCAATTCAGCATCGTCGTGGTGCCCAGGAACGTCAGCCTTTACAACGTCTCGTACTCCTCGCATGAGCTGAGCGGCGACCCCACCGACTCCTCACGCGACCGCATCATCGTCTCGGGTGGACCCGTCATCGACCAAGGCCAGGCGCCATTATGCACCGACTACACCACGGGAGACCCGAACCCGACATCCTGCGCCTACTACCGCGACGGCGGCACGGTCTCCGACGCCTCCCAGCAGCGGCTCAACGACAAGGTGGACAAAGCCAACAAGAGCATCGCCACGCTCGACAAGAAGTGGCAGCAGAAGGCCAAGGCCAACTTCCAGTGCCGCATCAGCGTGGTCACCGGCGCGCAATCCTCCTGCCCCGCCACGAGCGACGACAACTGACGCCTCGAATGGCGGTTTCTCACCAATCCTCTTACGCTACGAATGTTAGTATTACATTCGTAGCGTAGCCATTCAATGTCGAAAGAGGAAAATTGGCAGACGACGAGAGGCAAGAGAAGGCCAAAGACACGCAGACCACGGCGAAGCGGGACAATCACACCGATACGGCCAATCAGGTAGATAAAGCCAATACAGCCAAACGACCCAATAAACCCGAACAGGCTCACCAAGCCGGCAAGGCCGACAAGACCAAGCGGACAGCCAAGGCCAAGAAATCCAAGAAGGCCGATAAGTCGAAGCAAACTCGCCAAGCCGACAAGGCTAACCAGACCGAGCAAGCAGCTACAGCCAAACAGGTTGATAAGTCCGACAAGACCGATACAGCCGAAGAAACCGACAAATCTGATCAGACCAAACCGGTACCGCCGACGAAAGACGATTCCGCGCAAGACGATTCCACGCAAGACGCCGCGCCCACCATCACGGTCGCGCTGCCTCCCAGGCCAAGCGACAAGCCCGCCGATACCGCCTCGGCCACAGGCAACCAAGACAATCCGGACGACCAAGACCAGCCGGCCAAATCCAAGAAGAACATCATCCGGGCCGCCATCATCGCGGCTGTGGCCCTGATCGTCATCGCCGCCATCGGCGCGTTCGGCTACCACTACTACACCACGCATTCCCGCTCCTACGCCATCTCCCGCTACGAGAAGGCCACCCAGCGCCTCAAGGACTCGCAAAAGCAGCTCGACGCCACGATTGCCAAAACCGACAAGACGGCCGGCTCCGTCAACGAAAGCGACGTCAAACGGCCGACGGTCGTCACCACCTACACGACGACGGTGCGCGAGAGCCGGAAAACCGTCAAGGTGAGGACGCTGACCAAAACCCAACTTCAGTCCCTCGATGTGGAACAAATCAACAAGATCTGCAACGAACTCGAACAGGCGGCGGCCCACTATTCCGCCTCGAGCGGCAAGGTGAACGATTCCGCCCAGCAGGTCATGGACGCCAAGGCCGACGCGGACAAGGCGCTCTCCCCGGTGGAGCACGCGATCGCGGCGGCCGAGCAGCAGAAGAAGCAGAACGATGCGGAAGCCAAGAAGAACGGCCTCGATCTCAAGGCCATCGCCAGCGGCGACTATTCCAGCCTCAACGGCACATGGACGAATCCCGATGGCGCGTGGATGAAGATCTCCAATGGCAACCTGACCCCGCAGAATCCGGTGCAGGGCACCACACCGCCCTACCGTCTCAAGGAGCCCACCGCCAACAACACCCTCTTCAACCCCGAGCATCTCAGCGAGATTCCCAAGACCCAGCACACCCTGCTGCAGGACGGGGCGCGGGTGGATCGCCCCAGCGAGGCGCCCGACATCTACTTCCTCGTCACCGTGCAGCGCGGCGCCAAGCTCTACAACGCCTCCCCGAGCTTCTCCCCGCAGTCCTACGTCGGCGACGACCCCACCGACTCGAGCCGAGACCGCATCATCCCGGCCAACGCCTCGGCGAACCAAGGCCAGACGCCGTTCTGCGCCAGCGCCTCATGCGCCTACTATCGTGACGGCGGCAGCGTGTCAGCGGCCTCGCAGCAGAAGCTCAAAGACAAGGTGGACCAGGCCAACAAGCTCATGGCCGGGCTCGACCAGAAGTGGCAGCAAGGTGCCAAGACGAACTTCCAATGCCGCATCGACGTGGTCAACGGGGCCAACAAGACCTGCGAGAGCACCAGCGGCTCCTCGGGCCATGACGGCACCGCCAACGTCGAGCAGCTGCGGCGTGGCGATTTCTCGTCGATCTCCGGCCAGTGGTGCACATCCGGCAATGACTGCGTGACCATCGGCAAGGACGGCTCCTACAGCAACGGAGACGGCGGCGCGACGCAGGCCAAGCTCGCCATCGCCACGGAGAACAATTGGGTCACCGGCGGCGTGGGCGGCACGGGCATCGTGGAGCTGATGGACACCCGCGGGCCCATCTGCGTCGACCCGAACGTCACCTATCCCAACTGCACCATGGCCGAAGTCATGTGGCCCACCGATTTCGTCTACTATCCCAAGAACGTCCCTGTCTGCCCCAACGCCGACATCTGCACCAAGGCCTACGAGGGCACCGAGAACGACCCCGACGACATCGACATCTCCCGTCCCCACATGGAACTCATGGCACGCCACATGAACCCGCGGCCGACCATGGCGGATACTTACTACTTCGTGGGCGGCGACCAAGGCAAGAAGTCCTCGAAGAGCAGCAAAGGCATGAACATCAAGCAGATCGGCCAGAACGATTGCTCCTCGATCGCCGGCCACTGGGTCAACGCCGACGGGACGTCGATCGATCTCCATGATTCCTGCCCCTCCGGCAGCTATACCGACGGATCCGGGCACCCCACGCAATGGCAGCGCCCCGTGCTGCACGATGGCTACGCCGAGCAGGCCAACACCAGTGACACCTCGGGTGGCGCGGAAGACAGGGTGTTCGTTCCGGCCGGGCAATCCATGCCCGCCTTCGCGCTCAGGAACTTCCAAGCCTCATCGGACGACAGCGACACCAGCAAGGACAGAATATTCACCATCGCCCACGGCATCGGCGCCCAGACCCCACGCGATCCGGCCGAATGGGCCTTCTACAAGCAGTAGGCCAGCGAAGATGCACTATTGACTCTATCCAATCGCCGACACTCGATATGTTCCATACCGCAATGTCGGCGATTGGATAAAGCTCACTGTTTTACATCATTTCAGCCAAATACGATACTGGTTAAAGAAATACAAGCTGTTTTGAAGAAAATAAAAAAACCAGAATTAATTAGAAATAAAAATTAAAAGAAGAAGGAAAGTGCGCCCGGCAGGATTCGAACCTGTAACCTGCTGATCCGTAGTCAGCTGCTCTAATCCATTGGGCTACGGGCGCAATCGTCAAGAACATGCGTTCCTGACAACTCGTCTAATATAACCCAATCCGCAGGAACGCGCAACCGTGGCGTGTCGCATTAAGTTATGGCAGTCGCCAGCGGCACAAGCCCGCGCAGAGCCTAAGCGTTGGCGACCTTGCGGCGACCGAGCACGGCGCGACGACCCTCGGAAGCCACCAGCTTGGGCGTACCCTCTCCGTTGACGGCGGCCTTGTCGACGATGACCTGGTCCACGTCGTCCATCTCGGGCAGGTGGAACATGGTCTCCTCGAGGGTACGCTCGATGATGGCGCGCAGCCCCCTGGCGCCGGTCCCCTCGCTCATGGAGATGGCGGCGATGGCGGCGATGGCCTCTTCGGTGAACGAGAGCTTCACCCCGTCGACGGCGAAGAGCTTGCGGTATTGCTTGACCAGCGCGTTGGCCGGGCGCACGAGGATCTCGCGCAGGTCGGCCTCAGTGAGCTCGTCGAGCACGCTGATGACGGGCAGACGGCCGATGAACTCCGGCAGCAGCCCGAACTCCTCCAAATCATCCCCGTCAACGCGCCTCAGGACCTCCTGTGGCGCCGTTTCCCGCTCACGCTGCCAAGAGGCCGCGAATCCGCTCTCGTGGGCTCCCAGGCGCTTCTCGACGATCTTGTCGAGCCCGACGAACGCGCCGCCGCAGATGAAGAGGATGTCGCGCGTGTCCATCTTGACGGTGTTCTGGTCGCGGTGCTTGCGCGTGCCCTCGCCCTCCAGCGGCACGGAGGCGATGGTGCCCTCGAGAATCTTCAGCAGCGCCTGCTGCACACCCTCTCCGCTCACGTCGCGGGTGATGGAGGAGCTCTCGCCGCTTTTGCGCGCGATCTTGTCGATCTCGTCGATGTAGACGATGCCGTGCTGGGCGCGCGCCACATCGCCGTCGGCGGCCTGCAGGAGCCGCTGCAAAACGGATTCCACATCGTCGCCGATATAGCCAGCCTCGGTCAGCGTGGTGGCGTCGACGATGACGAACGGCACGTTCATCACTTTCGCCAGCGTCTGCGCCAGGTAGGTCTTGCCTACGCCCGTGGGACCCAAAAGCAGGATGTTCGATTTGGCCACCTGCACGTCGTCGAACGGGTCGGCGCGCCGCTTGGCCTTCGTGGTGCCCTTGGCCTTGCCTTTGGTGGTCTTCGCGGCCTGGGGTTTGAGCCCGCCGGCGGACTCGTTGAGCTCCATGTTGACGCGCTTGTAGTGGTTGTAGACGGCCACGGAGAGGGTGCGCTTGGCCCGCGCCTGCCCCACCACGTAGCGGTCGAGGTAGGTGTAGATCTCGGAGGGCTTGGGCAGCTTGAGCACGTTCGCCTCGGCGTCGTGCTCGCGCTCGTCGGAGATGATGTCGACGCACAGCTCGATGCACTCGTCGCAGATCGCGGCGGCCTGCCCGGTCACTAGTTTGTGGACCTGACGCTCCGACTTGCCGCAGAACGTGCAACGTGGGATGCCCTCACCGTAGCTGACCACGTCTGGCATACCGCCTCCTCTTCACTCGTTCGTTTCCTGTTACGACGATACCCCTCACGCGCGAACGAAAGGGGTATCTTGGCAAATCAATGTGCCTGAAGGCGACTACTTGCGGTTGGCGAGCACCTCGTCGACCATGCCGTAGTCCTTGGCCTCCTCGGCCGTCAGGAAGGTGTCGACCTCGATGTCCTTGCGGACGCGCTCGACCGACTGGCCGGTGTGCTTGGAGAGCGTCTCTTCGAGCCATTCGCGCATGCGCAGCATCTCCTTGGCCTGGATCTCGATCTCGGTGGCCTTGCCGAAGCCCTGGTCGATGGCCGGCTGATGAATCAGCACGCGGGCGTTCGGGAGCATGAGGCGCTTGCCCTTGGTGCCGGCGGCGAGGATCACCGCGGCGGCCGAGGCGGCCTGGCCGAGGCAGACGGTCTGCACGTCGGGCTTGATGTATTGCATCGTGTCGTAGATGGCGGTCATGGCGGTCATGGAGCCACCGGGCGAGTTGATGTACATCATCACGTCGCGGTTCGGATCCTGGCTTTCGAGCACGAGCAGCTGGGCCATAATGTCGTCGGCGGAGGTGTCGTCCACCTGCACGCCCATGAAGATGATGCGGTCCTCGAACAGACGGCTGTAGGCGTCCTGCGTCTTGATGCCGTAAGGCGTCTTCTCGCTAAACTGCGGCATCACGTAACGGTTCTGGGGCGCAAAACCGGCCACGCCGCGCGGACCTGCGAGACGCTCGGCGCGAGCTACAAACTTCGCTTCTTCACTTGCCATGTTCACTCCCCGTCCTTCTTGGTGCTCATAGTGCCCGGCGTGGTCACGATCTTATCGAAGAAACCGTATTCCAGCGCCTGCTGCGCGGTGAACCAATGGTCGTACTCGTTGTCGCGGTAGATCTCCTCGATCGTGTGCCCGGTCTGTTCGGCCGTGAGCTGCGAGAGGGTCTGCTTCATGTCCATGATCAGCTCGGCGTTGATGCGCACGTCGGTGGCGGTGCCGCCGATGCCTCCGGAGGGCTGGTGCATCAGGATACGCGCGTGGGAAGTGGCGAAACGCTTGCCCTTGGTGCCGCTGGAAAGCAGGAACTGGCCCATGGAGGCCGCCATGCCGACCGCGACGGTGGCCACGTCGGGCTCGATGAGCTGCATGGTGTCGTAGATCGCCATGCCCGCGGTGATGGAGCCGCCGGGCGAGTTGATGTAGAGCCAGATGTCTTTCTTCGGATCCTCGGCCGCGAGCATGAGCATCTGCGCGCAGATGACGTTCGCGTTGGCGTCCTTGACCTCGTCGCCGAGCCAGATGATGCGCTCCTTGAGGAGCCTGTTGAAAATCGGATCCGTGATGGTGGGGGCCGAATCCTCCCCCTCATCCATCGACGGCGTTGATGTCAGCAATCCTGCCACCATATCTCCTTGCATTCACGATAGTTACAGCTTGTAATTCTACCCCGTCTTATACGACAGGCCCGGCGCTTTTGCGCTCAGAACGAGAAACAAGAACGTTGAAACCGCGCGAAACCAGCGCCGACACGGCCACGCCGACGCCGACCGGCACGAAGAAGGCCATCGGGGCGCCCGTCAGCTCCATCACCAGGCACATCGCCATCAGCGGCGCCTGCTGCGAGGCGGCGAGCAGGGCGGAGGCCCCGACCAGCGCGCATGCGGTGACGGTGTCGCCGGGGCTGACGATGACCCATGCGAAGCCGAGCAGCGCGCCAACCGTCGCACCGATCGAGATGCCAGGTTGGAGCACGCCGCCGGAAGCGCCGGAACGGATGGTGCCGAGCGTCAGCACGACCTTGGCCACCAGCAGAGCCAGCAGCACCGGCACCAGGGCATGGGCCTCGCGGGCAGTGGAGGAGAAGGCGTATTGCGCCACGGAACGGCCGTTGCCCATGACCTGTGGCAGCCATATCGCCACGACGCCGGTCGCCAGCGCCGCCAGCGGCATCATCCAGAGGATGCCCGCGCCTTTGGGCTTGTTGCCTTCGGCCCATTGCGAACCTTTGCGGAACAGCGCGCCTGAGACGCCGCAGATGATGCCAGCGAGGATGGCGAACAACGTGAGGCTCAGCGTCGGAATCGCAGAGTTGCCCATGGCGGCCATGCCATAGAAGGTTCCGCGCCCGCGGATCATCGAAGCGATATACGCCGATACCGCCGAGGTGCCGAGCGCCATGGTAACGGTTTCCATGCTGATGTCGGCCAGCAGGATCTCGAGGGCGAAGAACGTGCCGGCGAGCGGGGCGTTGTAGACGCCGGCAAGACCTGCCGCCGCGGCCACGGCGACCACGGTTCTGCGGTCTTTTTCGTCGTTTAAGCGGAACAGCTGCGAGAAGCGCTGGCCCAGCATCGCGCCGAACTCGCGCGGGGCCACCTCGCGGCCGATGGACGAGCCGGAACCCACGATGAAAATCTGCAGCAGCACGTGGACGGTGGTCTGCCAGACCGGCATGCGCTCCCCCGCCACGGCAATCTTCACCGACGGCACCTTGGTGGTTTTGGTGCGAAGCAGCCACCACACGACGGCCGCGAACACGGAACCACCGACAATCGATGCGATACGCCGCCACGCCGCCACCTTATAGGGGCTCGGGTCCTGCGGATTCTCCACATAGCCCAGCATCAGCCGTTCGACACCGCTCAGCATCAGGCCGAGCAGCCCGGAGCTCACGCCGACGACCCCGCCAAGCAGGAATATGACGGCGGCGATGACGCCCCATCGCTTCCATCCGCTATCGTTCTTATCTCGCACCAGCGTTTCCGGCTTTCCATGACAATCCATGCGGTTCCAGGAACGTCCCGGCGCTCCCGACACCATCTCTGAGACCAATATAACCGCGCCGGCGAAAAACCACCTCATGTCGCCCGACGTCAGGGACGGAACGGGTCGATTCCACCGATTCGCGTGGAAACCGTCAACGCACCTGCGGCGATGCATGCCGGCGCAAACAGTAACGAGAGAACGAGACATGCGCCATGAACCCATGCCATGCAAAACAAAAGGGAGCCGAGGCGAACCCCGTGCTCCCTTTTGACGTTCAGTCAGTAATCAATTCCTGACCGGAAGATCACTTGTCCTCTTCGGACTTGGAGACCTCGTCGGCGACGGCGGCAGCGGCGGAGGCCGCCTCCACGCTCTCGCTCTCCTCGGCCTCTTCAACGGCCTCGTCATCGCCGAGGAAGGCGCTCAGGTCGAGCTCCTTGCCATCGCAGGTGAACTTGACGGCGCGCATGCCGGCGAGCAGGCCCTTGGAACGGCCCACCTCCTGCACGGCGGAGCCGAGCTGGCCGTTGTTGACGATCGCGTTGATGAAGGCGCTCGGGTCCATGCCGTACTGCTGGGCGATGGAGGCGAGGAAGTTGGTGACGTCCATCTGGGAGACCTTGACGTCGAGCTGCTCGGCCAGGGTGTCGAGCACGATCTGGTCGCGCAGTTCCTTCTCGGCGGCCTCGCCGGCTTCCTTCTTCTGGTCCTTGGTGGCCTTCTCGGGATCGGCGGTGACCTGCTTCAGGCGCTCGTTGGTCAACTCGTCCAGCACGCCCTTGGGCAGCGGGATATCGACGCCGTCCTCGAGCTTGGCGATGAACGCGTCGCGCGCGTCGTTGGCCTGGCGACCCTCGCCGTCCTTCTCGCAAGCCTTGCGGATATCGGCCTTGAGCTCGTCAAGCGTGTCGAACTCGGAGGCTTCCTGGGCGAAATCATCGTCGAGCTTCGGCAGGTCCTCGGCCTTGACGGAGTTGACCTTGACCTTGATCTGGGCCTTCTCGCCCTCGTGCTCGCCGCTCTCGAGGGTGCCCTCGAAGGTGGTCTCCTCGCCGGCGGAGAGGCTGTCGAGCGCCTCGTCGATGCCGTCGAGCAGCTTGCCGCTGCCGAGCTCGTAGCTCACGCCTTCCTGGGAATCGACGGACTCGCCGTCAATCTCGGCGTCAAGGTCGATGTTGACGAAGTCGCCCTTCTTGGCGGGGCGGTCGACGCCGACCAGGGTGCCGAAACGCTGGCGCAGGTTCTCGAGGCGCTTGTCGACGTCCTCATCGGTGACCTCGGCCTTCGGCACGTCGAGCTCCATGCCCTCCAAGGCCGGCAGCTCGATGTCGGGGCGACGCTCGACGGTGGCGATGAACTTCACCTTGGTGTCGTCCTTGGCGCTTTCCGGAAGCTCCTTGACGTCCAGCTCGGGCTGGCCCATCGGGCGGATCTTCTTCTCTTCCAAAGCCTGGGAATAGAGGGCCGGCACGCCACGGTTGGCGGCCTCGCCCGCCACGGCGCCGAAACCGACGCGCTGGTCGATGATCGGGCCGGGCACGTGGCCCTTGCGGAAGCCCGGGACGCTGATCTGCTTGGCGATATCCTTGCGGGCCTCGTCAAGATAGGGGTCGAACTCTTCCGGGTCGACAGTGACGGTGAGCTTCACCTTGGTGGGCTCGAGATTCCTCACGCTGATTTTCACGCTAGTGCTCCTGACGGTTATTTCGACTACTTCTGCCCTTAAGGCAACCGTTATATGATAACTCGACTTACGGACTCTGCGACAAGGGCTATCTGCCATTCGCGGGCCCCTTGTTCGCGCAGGAAAGCGGGTATGTCGATGGCCTCGGGGTCGTCGCGCCAGCACAGGTTGCGGATGATCTGCGGCCTGATGATGATGTCGGGAGGCGTCCTGGTGTCGGACGCGATGGAGGCGATCGCCTCACGCACGCGTTTGAGCCTGGCGAAGCGGTCGGGATGGTGCTGCACCCAGTATTTCATCGAACGCGGGGCGTTGGCGGTTGGCTCCTGCCGAGGCGCTTGGGGCTCGGGCCATTGGCTCGGCTTGAGCGCGAGGGCCCGCTGGATGGTCTCTTTCCACACCTTCGGCTTCACGCTGCGTTGGATGGGCGCGTAGCGTTCGAACATCTTGTCCTGCTCGCTGCCGGTGTGGATGCGCACACGCTCGTTGAGGCTTCGTATGGCACGGAATTCACGGGCGTTGTGCGGCTTTTTGCGCGCCGCCTCGATGATCGCGGCGTCGGAGAGCAGCAGGCTCGGGGCGATGTCATCTTTACGCGCCAGCTCGTCGCGCTTCTCCCAGAGGGCCTTGGCGACGGCCTGCCCCCGGCGGTCATGGCCCAGCACGGTGAAATGCGAGATGCGCATCCACGGGGTGGGGTGCACGGGTTGCGGGCCGGTGCCTTTGGCGAGCGCGTGGGCGAACTCCTCGTCGGCCCATGCGCTTTTACCTTGGGCTTTCAGCTCCGAGCGCATTTTCTGCTCAAGCTCAATCAGCAGCTCCACGTCGAGCGCGGCGTAGTTGCGCCAGTCGCGGGGCAAGGGACGATACGACCAATCCGCTGCGGAATGCTCCTTGGCCAGCGTGATACCCAGATAATGCGCAGTGACGGCGGCGAGGCCGAAGCGCCTCAGGCCGAGCAAACGAGCGGCGATTTCGGTGTCGAACAGGCGTTGCGGCGTCATGCCGATATCGGTGAATCCGGGCAGGTCCTGCAGCGAATCGTGGATGATCCAGGTGGCGTCGCCCACCGCCCGGTTGAACTCGCCCCAGTCGGCCCCGGCCCTGCCGAGCGCGATCGGGTCGAGCAGCACGATGCCGGAACCGGTACGCTTGAACTGCACGAGCCAGTCCTCATGACCATAGCGGTATCCGGAGGCACGCTCGGCGTCGGCGGCCAGCGAGCCCGTGCCCTGCGCGAGCCGTTCGCACGCCTCGTGGAAGCCCTCGAGCGTATCGGTGACCTCGGGGACCCCTCCCCTCGGTTCTGACTGCAACCTAGGCTCGTCGCTCAACCGCACGCTCCCGTTTCATCATGATGTTCACACACGCCGCCAGGCCGCCTCCCGATATTGGGGAATCGCGCGAACGCGCGTACGACGGCCCGCCCTGTGGCGCTCCTACAAAATACGGCGTCCACCATACTCCAAGCCTTGGGCAGGGCCAATCCCGGAATGGTGGACGCCGTTGATAAGAACTATGCAAAGACGCCGAAGACGCCTTAGCAGACCTCGCTTTAGTAGACCACGAAGCCGTGGGCCTTGAACTGGTCGCGCACGCGCTTCTTGAGCTCCTTGCTCGGCCCCTCCTTCTTCTCCAGCGGATAGGGGATGTTGAGCTCGTGCCACTTCGGGCGGCCCAGCTGGTGGAAGGGCAGCACGTCGATATGCTCCACGGCGTCGCCGAAGCTCTCGACGATCTTGGCGACGTTCTCCACGTTCTCCACGCTGTCGGTAAGCCCAGGGACGAGGACGAAACGCACCCAGATCTTCTTGCCGGCCTTGGCCAGGCGCTGGCCGAACTCGATGGTGGGGGCCAACGTGGCGCCGGTGACCTCACGGTAGGTCTTCTCGTCGCCGGATTTGACGTCGAGCAGGCACAGGTCGATGTCGTCGATCATCTCGTCGGTCCAGTCCTTGTTGAGGAACCCGGAGGTGTCGAGGCAGGTCTGGATGCCCTCCTTGCGCACGGCGTGGAAGACGCGGGAGACGAATTTGCCCTGCATCATCGACTCGCCGCCGGAGAAGGTGACTCCCCCGCCGGTGTTCTGGAAGACGTCCTTGTAACGGGTCACGCGCTCGATCATGTCGTCGAGGTAGACCGGCTGGCCGTCACGCATCTTCCAGGTGTCGGGATTCTGGCAGAACTGGCAGCGCAGGGGGCATCCACTCATGAACACGGTCATCCTGGTGCCCGGCCCGTCCACCGAGGTGTTGATGTCCCAGGAGTGCACGAAGCCGATGTCGCCGGTGCGCAGCGCGTCGATGCGGTCGTGCCGGTCGAGCCCGATTGGGGATTGGAATCCTGAAAGACCGCCCATCAGCGTGTGCTTGGCATATACCTTCGACTCCTTGAGCATGTGCTGTGTCGTGGTTCTGAATTGAGTGGTGTCGGACATCCTTGCCCTCCTTTGGATAAGCTCGTCGTGCTCTGGCTTCATTCTACCGTCTTTGGGGTCTCACCCCGTCGATCCGCTGCGACCCAGGCGCGAGCCCGTTTGATGGCCAGACTGATTTCATCAAACGGGAAACGCAATGAATCGAGGGGATGGAACTTCACGCTCCACCCCCTCGTTTTCATTCGTCTACCGCCTCACGCGGGACCGCACCTTACTCGGTGACGGCACCCTGGTGGAACGTACGCGAGATCACATCGAGCTGCTGCTCGCGGGTCAGCTTGACAAAGTTCACCGCGTAGCCCGAGACACGCACGGTGAGGTGCGGGTACTTCTCGGGATGCGCGACGGCGTCCTCAAGCTGCTCCTTGCGCAGCACGTTGATGTTGGCGTGATAGAGGCCATGGCCGTTGCCGGCGTCGAGGATGCCGACCAGGTTGCCGATACGCTCCTCCTCGTCGCGGCCGAGGCCGTCGGGGGTGATCGTGTTGGTGAGGCTGATGCCGTCGAGCGCGTCGTTGTAGTCGATCTTGCCGACCGAGAACATCGAGGGCAGCATGCCGTGCGAATCCATGCCGTTCTCCGGGTTGGCACCGGGGGCGTAAGGCTCGCCCTTCTTGTGTCCGCTCGGGAAGGAGCCGGTCGCCTTGCCATAGACCACGTTGGAGGTGATGGTCAGGATGGACTGCGTCGGAACCGCGTTGCGGTAGATCGGCAGGGCCTTGATCTGCGACATCACGGTGGAGACGGTCCACTTGGCGAGGTCGTCGGCGCGATCGTCGTCGTTGCCATAGATCGGGAAGTCGCCAACGGTGCGATAGCCGACCACCAGGTCGTCATCAGCGCCTTCGACGTACTCGTCCTCATGGCCTTCGAGGTTCTTCGCGTCCTTGTTGTAGACCGGGTAGACCTTGGCATACTTCAGCGCGCTCAGGGAGTCGGCCGCGATCGACAGGCCGGACATGCCGCAACCGAGGGTGCGGTAGACTTCCTTGTCGTGCAGGGCCATCTCGATGGACTCATACGCATACTTGTCATGCATGTAATGGATGATGTTCAGCGCTTCGACGTAGGTCTCCGAGAGCCACTCAAGGGCCTTCTCGTAGTTGTCCTTGACCTTCTGATAGTCAAGCGTGCCGTCGGCCTCGGGCTTGATCGGATCGATGACGCCCTTGTCGATGACCTGCATGCCGGTCATCTCGTCGCGGCCGCCGTTGATCGCGTAGAGCAGCGCCTTGGCGGAGTTCACACGGGCGCCGAAGAACTGCATCTGCTTGCCCACGCGCATCGGGGAGACGCAGCAGGCGATGGCGGCGTCGTCGCCCCAGTGGTTGCGGATGTCGCGATCGGACTCATACTGGATGGCCGAGGTGTCGATGGAGATGCGGGCGCAGAAGCGCTTGTAGCCCTCAGGCAGCTTGGAATCCCAGAAGATCGTGATGTTCGGCTCAGGCCCGGGCCCAAGGTGGTCAAGGGTCAGGGTGGCGAGCAGACGGAACGAGGTCTTGGTGACCATATGGCGTCCATCATCGCCGAAGCCCGCGTCGGACCAGGTGGCCCAGTACGGATCGCCGGAGAAGATGTTGTCGTAGTCCTTGGTACGCAGGAAGCGGACGATACGCAGCTTCATGACGAGCTGGTCGATGATCTCCTGGGCACCGGTCTCGTCGAGCGTGCCGTTCTTCAGATCACGCTCGAAGTAGGAGTCGAAGAACGCGGAGACACGGCCGAAGCTCATGGCGGCGCCGTCCTGGCTCTTGACGCTGGCGAGGTAGCCCATGTAGGTCCACTGCACGGCTTCCTGCGCGTTCTGCGCCGGGCGGGAGAGGTCGAGGCCGTACTCGTTGCCGAGCTGGATGAGCTCCTTCAGGGCCTTGATCTGGTCGGCGTGCTCCTCACGGAAGCGGATCCAATGCTCGATCTCGGCCTCGGTGAAGTCGTTGCGATAAGGAATCGAATCCTTGTCTTCCTTCTTCTTGGCGATCAGGTAGTTAACGCCATAAAGCGCGACACGGCGATAGTCGCCGATGATGCGGCCACGGCCGTAGGCATCGGGCAGGCCGGTGAGGATCTTGTTGTGGCGGGCGAGCTTGATCTGCTTGGTGTAGACGCCGAACACGCCATCGTTGTGGGTCTTGCGGTACTTCGTGAAGATCGTCTTGATGTTGGGGTCGACCTCTTTGCCGGCCTCCTGGATGGCCTGCTCGACCATACGCCAGCCGCCGTTCGGCATCATGGCGCGCTTGCAGGGCTCGTCGGTCTGCAGGCCGACGATCACGTTGTCATGTTCCTTGTCCATGATGTAGCCGGGGCCGAAGTTGGTGATGCCAGCGGGGGTGTGGGTGTCCACATCATAGACGCGCTGCTTGCGCTCAACGGCGAGCTGGTTCTCGTCAAGGTACTTCCACATTTCCTTGGTCTTGTCGGTGGCCTTGGCGAGGAAGGACTCATCACCATCGTAGGGGGTGTAGTTCTTCTGGATGAAATCACGGACATCAATCTCTTCTTGCCAGTTCCCACCAACGAAGCCCTTCCAGGCCTTGGCCTGAAGTTCTTCCTCGGAGAGAGCGGTCTTCTCAACTGCTGTCATATATCACTCCTTTTTGTGGAGCAACGCTTCTTCACGTTGCGTTCCCTTCCATTGTAGAGTGTGATATCTCACAAACCCGCTGAAAAAATGTGACCTACGTCACTTTTATCGCCATTCGATATCTGGCATTTGTGACATATTGTCATCATCTATGCAATATTTCCGGCAAAAAAGGCAAAATAATCTAACTTTATATAACAAAAACACGGAATCGGATACTTTTGCGCGACGACAGCGAAATGAGGGATTGGTCACTATATCGTCGTGCCGGCGAGAGGGTGGTGAAGCGTTTTATCATTACGTAAAAAAACGCGGTCGCCACATGCCTGCGTGAACACAAGGCACGTGGCGACCGCGTTTCATTTCATCGGGATATTCGGCCGGCGGATTCAACGGCCGGCCAACGCGCGATCACTTCCTGCCGGCGCCCCAGTCGTTCCACTTGCGGTTCTCCTCATCCCAGATGAGGTTGCGCTCCTTGGCGATCTTCCAGGCGTCCTCGGCCTCCTTGCGGGACTTGTAGGGGCCGCTGCGTTGGTTGACGGGCGAGAGCTTGCCCAGCTCCGGCTCGCCCGTGGAGGTGTTGAAATACCACTCGTTCTGGTTCTGGTCCTGCTCGCGCTGTTCGTTGTCGGCCATCGCACTCCCCTTTTCTGGTTCAAAACCCTTCAATCGTAACCGATATTGTCATGCGCCCGCACGCACTTGCCGTATAGCGAAGACGATCGGGCCGCGAATCAATCACGGCCCGTCATCGCTTGCATCACCGCTTTATTCGCGGAAGGCGCTGGTGACCGGCAGGCGGCGGTCGCGGCCGAAGGCCAGGGCGGTGACCTTGGGGCCGAGCGGGTATTGGCGGCGCTTCCATTCGGCGCGGTCGACCAAGCGCATCACCGTGTCCACCGTCTTCTCGTCGAAGCCATCGGCCAAGAGGTCGGCGCGGCCGTGGGCCTTCTCGATATAGGCCTCGAGGACCTTGTCGAGCAACTCATACTCGGGCAGGGAATCGGAATCCTTCTGACCGGGGCGCAGCTCGGCGCTGGGGGCCTTCTCGATGCTGGCGACGGGGATCATCACGCCGTCTTTGAGCGGCACTCCCGGTCCCCCGTTCTCGTTGCCGACGATCTTGAGACCGCCGACGCCCATGCCTTCGGCCGCGGCCTTGTTGCGCCAGCGGGACAGCTCCCAGACCCGGGTCTTGAGCAAATCCTTGATTGGCGCGTAGCCGCCCACGGCGTCGCCGTAGATGGTGGAGTAGCCGCAGGCGAGTTCGGACTTGTTGCCGGTGGCGAGCGCCAGCAGGTTCTTGGAGTTGGAGTAGGCCATGACGATGACGCCGCGGATGCGGGCCTGCAGGTTCTCGGCGGCCACACCGTCGAGGCCGAGCTGGCCCTGGAAGGCCTTGAAGAGCGGCTCGATGGGCTGGACGTCGTAGTGCGCGCCGATGTTCGCGGCCAGATCGGCCGCGTCGTCCTTGGAGCCGTCGGAGGAATACATGCTGGGCATCGAGACGCCTTGCACGTTCCCACCGCCGACCGCGTCGGCCGCCATCGCCGCCACCAGCGCGGAATCGATGCCGCCGGAGAGGCCGAGCACGACGCCGCGGAAATGGTTCTTGGCCATATAATCCTTGAGTCCCAGCACGCAGGCGGTGTAGACCTCCTCGTCCGGGTCGCGCAGGTCGGCCAGCGTGCCGACGGCCTGCTTGTCCGCTTGCGAATCGAAATCGAAATAGCTCAGGTCCTCCATGAACATCGGCGAACGCTCGATGAGGGTGCCGTCGCGGTCGACCACGAAGCTGCCGCCGTCGAAGATAAGGTCGTCCTGACCGCCGACCTGATTGACGTAAATCAGCGGGGCGTCAACCTCATGCGCGCGGCGAACGGCCAAATCAAGCCGCGTATGGGTCTTGCCTTCCTCATACGGGGAGCCGTTGATCGTCAGCAAGACGTCGATGCCTTGCGAAGCCAACTCCGCGACGGGGCCACCGTCCTGCCAGATGTCCTCGCAGATGGCCACGCCGACCTTCACGCCGTCGATGTCGAGCACCACGGCCTGCTGGCCAGGCTCGAAGATGCGGAACTCGTCGAAGACGCCATAGTTGGGCAGGAAATGCTTGTCGTAGGTGGACCACACCGCTCCGCCGTGCAGCACGACCAGGCGGTTGGTGGGCTTGGCGTCGTCGACGCCGCCGAGCGTGGAGCCGACCGTGCCGACCACCACGTAGAGCTCGCCCAGCCCTTCTTTTTCCAACGTCTGCGCCAACTGGTCGGCCTTGGCCGCGGCGGCCTTGCGGAACGTGGCGCGCAGGGCCAGGTCCTCGATGGGGTAGCCGGTGAGCGTCATCTCGGGGAAGACGACCACCTGGGCGTGGTTGAGGGCCGCCATGCGCGTGAATTGCAGGGCGGTGGCGGCGTTGCCATCCAAGTCCCCCACGCAGGTGTCGATCTGGGCCAATGCGAAACGAAGTTGAGTCATGTCTCCATCATAACCGCAGGCGGCGCGCGCGGACTCCCGAATCCACAGCGCGCCGGGCGGGTATGTCGGCTATCTCACATGCAGGTAAAAACAATCGTCCCTCGACACCGCGCGTCCGCCACATGCGGCAGGACATCACGGAATCGAAGGACGATCTTGCAAAAGGACGAAACTAACGAACTATTGCCCCAGCTCGTCGGCCACGCGCAACGCGGCGTTGACGTAGAACTCGGCGGTGGGCTCGATGGCCCCGTCCAGCGCCACGAACTCCGGGGAGTGCAGGTTGTGGTGGCCGGGCTCGCCGTTGGAGCCAATGAACGAGAAGACCATCGGGGCCAGGGTGGTGTAGTTGTAGAAGTCCTCGCCGCCCATCGACGGGTGGATCGGCTGCAAGTCGGCGTAGCCCGGCACGTCCTTGGCCACGACCTGCGCCAGATGCTTGTCGCTGACCAGCGGGCCGGCCACGGTGTCGTAGTCGATGTCGGCGGTGATGCCGTAGGCCGCGGCGGTGGATTCGACCACCTCGCGGAAGCGGCGCTTGACCAGCTTGCCGTCGTCCTCGTAGAAGTAGCGCACCGTGCCGGTGAACCCGGCGTGGGCGGGCACCACGTTCCACACGTCGCCGCCGTGGATCTCGGTGACGGAGAGCACCACCGGACGGAAGGGCGCGATGTTGCGGCTGACGATGGTCTGCAGGGAGAGAATGGAGGAGGAGAGCGCCTCGATGGGGCCGGTGCCGGCCTCGGGATAGGCGCCGTGGGTGCCATCGGCGTTGAAGGTGACGTGGAAGCGCACGCAGCCGGCCATCATGGGGGTCTCGCCGACGGCGATCTGCCCGGGCTTGTAGTCGGGGTTGTTGTGGGTGCCGATGATGGCGTCGATCTTGCCGAGCGCGCCGACGCGGATGACGTACTGGGCGCCCTCGCTGGTCTCCTCGGAAGGTTGGAAGAGGATGACCACGGAGCCGTGGATGCGGTCGCGGTGGTTGGCCAGCCAGTACGCCGCCGCCAGCAGGCCGCTGGCATGCACGTCGTGGCCGCAGCCCATCATCACGCCTTCGTTCTTGGAGGTGTAGGGCGAGCCGGTGGCCTCCACGATCGGCAGGCCGTCGATGTCGGCGCGCACCGCGACGCGCGGACCGGGATGCTCACCCTTGATCTCGGCGACCAATCCGGTCTTCAGGTCGGTGTCGAGCACCTCGATGCCATGGTCGGTCAGCAGGCCGCGCAGGTACTTTGTGGTCTCGAACTCCTTGAAACCCAGCTCCGGGTACTGGTGCAGGTGGCGGCGCACGGCGAGGATGTCGTCGCCGATCTCGATATGCACTGGTTCGATATGGTTCTCACTCATATAGATGACTCACTTTCTGCTTGCGGCTCGCGCCGCCCAAACCTATGCTCTCCTCGCGCCGAACGCCGGACACCGCGAAGGCTCCGCGATGGCGCCGTCTGCCGAACCGGTCGCCTATCCCTGGCGCTTGAGGATGTGCTTGGCGAAGGCGTTGGCGATGGCCTGCACCACCTGCACCAGCACGATCATGATGATCACGGCGGTCCAGGTGACGGTCGGATCGAACTTCTGGTAGCCGTAGGAGATGGCGAAATTACCGAGGCCGCCACCGCCGATGTAGCCGGCCATGGCCGACATGTCGAGGATCGAGATGAACAGGAACGCGTAGGCCAGGATGAGCGGGCCGAGTGCCTCGGGGATGAGCACCGTGCGGATGATGGTGAGCTTGGAGGCGCCCATCGCCCGCGCCGCCTCAATCACGCCCGAGTCGACGGGCACGAGGTTCTGCTCGACCAGGCGCGAGGTGGCGAAAGTGGCCATGATGACCATGGGGAAGATCGCGGCCATGGTGCCGATGGAGGTGCCGACCACCTTCATGGTCAGCGGCTGGATGGCCGCCAGGAAGATGATGAACGGGATGGGGCGCACGATGTTGACGATGATGTCGAGCACGCGGTAGACCACCGAGTTCTCGAAGAGGTTGCCCGGGCGCGTGCCGTAGAGCACCACGCCGAGCACGAGGCCCAGGATGCCGCCGACGACGAGGGTGACGAAGACCATCTCGAGGGTCTGGGCGATGGATTGGAAGAGCATCGGCTTCAACACCGACCAGTCCTGGTTGGACGCCAGGGTGACGACGCCGTTGCGGCCGGCCGCGGCCGCGCCTGTAATCACATCAATGCCGTTCATCGGCTCTCCCCTCGCTTCTCGTCTTCGCTCCCGCCGTTCGTGGAATCGACGCCTTCACTCGCACTCGCCTTCCCGGATCCGCCGCCCAGCGGATGGGCCACGGCGTCGCCGTATTCGCGAGGCGCCTGCGCGGTGCCGAAGTCAAATACGTCGCTGTTCAACGCGAGCTCCTTCAAAAACGCGTCAACGTCGCCCGCGCCGTCGGTCAGCTCATAGGTCATGGCCCCGATGGCCGAGCCCGCGACCGTGTCGATGCCGCCGTAGAGCAGGCTGGTGGAGACGCCGTGTTTGGCGATGAGCTCCGAGATGTTCTGCCCCGAGGACGAGGTGAGCATGCCGTTGCGCGAGTCTTTGGCGTCCTTTTGCCTGATAAGCACCGTGACCACGCGCCCGGCCCACTGACGGTGCATGTCGGCGACGCGGTCGGCGTCGGGCAGCCCCGAGATGGCCGTGGCGATGAAGCGCTTGGTGACCTCCTGGCGGGGCGCGGCGAAGACGCTGTAGGCGTCGCCGCTCTCCACCACGCGCCCCTCGCTCATCACGGCGACGCGGTTGGCGATCTGCTGGACCACGTTCATCTGGTGGGTGATCAGGACGATGGTGACGCCGAGCTGCTTGTTGACCTGCTCCAACAGGTCGAGCACCTCGCCGGTGGTCTCCGGGTCGAGCGCGCTGGTGGCCTCGTCGGCCAGCAGGATCTGCGGGTTGGTGGCCAGGGCGCGGGCGATGCCCACACGCTGCTTCTGGCCGCCGGAAAGCTGGGATGGGTATTTGCCGGCGTGCTCCTCGAGCCCCACGAATTTCAAAAGCTGGGCGACGCGCTTGTCCTGGTAGTCCTTGCGCCAATGGTCGAGCATCAACGGATAGGCGATGTTCTGGGCCACCGTCTTGGTGGAGAAGAGGTTGAACTGCTGGAAGATCATGCCGATCTTCTGGCGCACCGGGCGCAGCTTGGATTCGCTGAGGTTGGTGATGTCCTCGCCAAGCACGCGCACGGAGCCCGAGGTGGGGCGTTCCAGCGCGTTGATCATGCGCACCAACGTCGATTTGCCGGCCCCGGAGTAGCCGATGATGCCATAGATGTCGCCTTTCTCGATCGAAAGGGTCACATCGTCGACCGCGCGCACGCCCCTCCCCTCGGCTGAGCGTGACTTGAACTCCTTGACCACGTGGTCGAGTTCGATGATCGGCGTTGCCATCCGGTCACCCACCTTTCCTTGCTGTGTCTCGTTGCCTTTGCCGGCCCTACGAACGCGGGGGCCCGAAGGCCCCGTCCATTATGCGCCATGGCCTACCTATGCGCCGTGACCCGCTTTCCATCGGCGGGGCACGGCGCATAGGCGGGCCTTTTCATGCCGCCCCAAGAACGCGGGCGGCCGGGAATCTCACTTCTTCGAGGAGGCCTTCTCCTGAGCCTGCACCTGGCGCATGATCTTCTGCAGGTCGGCGGCGGTGTAGTGGTTGGCCAGCGAGGCGGAGTTGTCGGAGATCTTCATCAGCTGGTCGAAGATCGGCTGGGTCTGGTAGATCTTGACGAGCTTCTGGTAGACCGGGTTGTTGACGTCGGCCTTGCGCACCACGAAGATGTTGATGTAGGGCCTGGATTCCTTCTTGGTGGCGTCGTCCTTGTAGATGGCGTCGGAGGCCTTGAGCCCGGCGTCGCGCACATAGTGCGTGTTCATCACGCCGGCGCCCACCTGCGGGTCCTTGAGGCTGTTGGCCACCTGCTCGGCCTTCAGCGGCGTCACCTTGACCTTGGAGGTCTCGGTGTCGATGTCGCTGGGATCGGTGAACGGCGTCCAGGGGTGCTTGAGTTTGATCAGGCCGGCCTGGTCGAGCACGCCGATGGCGCGCGCCTGGTTGGTCTCGTCGTTGGGAATCGGCACCTCGGAGCCGGCGGGCACGTCCTTGACGCTCTTGGCCTTGGTGGAGTAGACGCCCAGCGGATAGAGGGCCACGCCGCCGATGGGCTGCAGGTCCTTGTGGTTCTTCAGGTTGTAGTCGGCCAGGTAGAGGATGTGCTGGAACTCGTTCATGTCGAGGTCGCCGGCGTCCAGAGCCGGGTTCTCGGAGGTGTAGTCCTGGAAATCGACCAGGTCGACATAGATGCCCTGCTTCTGCGCGGCGGCCTTGAAGATCGGCCATTCCGGGCTGGTCTTGCCGACCACGCCGATCTTGACCGAGTTCTCCTTGGACCCCTTGGCGGCGGCGGTCTGCTTGCCGGCGAAGCCACGGTAGCCGAAGAACGCGATCACCGCCACCAGGGCCACCACCACGACGGTGATGACGATGTTGCGTGCGGTGTGGTTGACCCGCACCGGCTCCTGCGGGCCGTTGAGGTCCAACGGCGCGGAGCCTTTGCCGGGGGTGCCGGGCTGCTGGTTCGATTCTGTGGATGCCATTCTTCTCCCTTTTCTCGTGACTGACGTGATCATTGACATGGTTGTCGTGCTCTGGCAACCATACCTACTTTCGGCCCCACGACACGGTGCGCGGGCCCGAAAATCCTATCGGCGTTCGTTATAGCGGGTACGAGAATGGCCAGATTCCAACGATTTGTCGCATTCTTTGGCGCGCCTCGTCCGAACAAAGTGGGAGCATATTAACCATGACCAAAGTAATCATGCACACCACAGAGGGCGACATCGCCCTGAACCTCTTCGACGACAAGACCCCGGAGACCGTCAAGAACTTCATCGGACTCGCCACCGGCGAGAAGGAGTGGACGAACCCGGAGACCGGCGAGAAATCGCACGACCCCTTCTACGACGGCCTGACCTTCCACCGCATCATCAAGGACTTCATGATCCAAGGTGGCTGCCCGCTGGGCAACGGCACCGGCGGCCCGGGCTACAACTTCGACGACGAGATCGTCTCTGGCCTGACCTTCGAGGAGCCCTTCAAGCTCGCGATGGCCAACGCCGGCGTACGCCGCGGCCCCGACGGCAAGGTCCACGGCACCAACGGCTCGCAGTTCTTCATCACCACCGTGCCCACCCCGTGGCTCAACGGCCACCACACGATCTTCGGCGAGGTGGCGGACGACGCCTCCAAGGCCGTGGTCAAGAAGCTCGAGGCCCTGCCCACCGACGGCAGCGACATGCCGCTCGAGCCCGCGGGTATCGTCTCCGTGGAGGTCGTGAAGTAAGGCTTCGATAGTCTGAATGATTTAGGAATCACAAGGGCCATCACCAACGCTGGAAAGCGAATGGTGATGGCCCTTTTGGTTTGCCTTGATGACTTATGAAGGCTTGTGACGACTTGTTCTGGCTTGTTCTAGCTCACATCTTGCGCATGCGCGGCTCGGCGGAATCCTTCGCGCCGGTGATGCGGTAGACGTCGAAGACGCCGTCGATCTTGCGCACCGCGTTGAGCAGCGTGTTCATATGCTGCGGGTCGGCCATCTCGAACTCGAACTGGCTGATCGCCACGCGGTCGGAGCCGGTGGAGACGGTGGCGTTGATGATGTTGACCCCGTGGTCGGAGAGCACCTGGGTGACGTCGCTCAGCAGGTGCGGGCGGTCGAGCGCCTCCACCTGGATCTTGACCATGAAGAGGCCCTTGGCGCTGGTCCATTCCACCTCGACGACGCGGTCGGCCTGGTGCTTCTCGAGGTCGAGCATGTTCTGGCAATCGGCGCGGTGCACGGAGACGCCCTGGTTGCGGGTGATGAAGCCGACGATCTTGTCGCCGGGCACCGGGGTGCAGCAGCGCGCGAGCTTGACCCACACGTCGCCCACGCCCTTGACGGAGACGCCGAGCTTGCTGGTCTTCTTGGTCTTGCGCTCGATGCGCTTGAGCGGCAGCTCCTCCTGCTCCACGTCGGCGGCCACCTCGTCGGTGCCGGCGTCCTTGACCAGCCGGGAGATGACGTTCTGTGTGGAGACCCTTCCGTCGCCGATGGCGGCGAACACGGCGTCGGCGTTGTCGAAGTTGAGCTCGTCGGCGATGCCGACCAGGGCCTGTGGCGTCAGGAGCGAGGCGATGGGCAGGCTGCGCTTGCGCATGGCGCGGGTGAGCTCGTCCTTGCCTTCGTCGATGGCCTCGCTGCGGCGCTCTTTGCTGAACCACTGGCGTATCTTGTTGCGCGCCTTGGGGCTTTTGACGAAGCTCAGCCAGTCGCGCGAGGGGCCGGCGGTCTCGGATTTGGAGGTGAGCACCTCCACGGTGTCGCCGCTTTCGAGCACGGTGTCGAGCGGCACAAGACGGCCGTTGACGCGCGCGCCCATGGTGCGATGGCCCACCTCGGTGTGCACCGCGTAGGCGAAGTCGATGGGCGTGGCCTTGGCCGGCAGCGAGATGATCTTGCCCTTGGGCGTGAACACATAGACCTCGGCCGAGCCCAGGTCCTCCTTGAGCGAGCCGAGGAACTCGTCGGAGTCGGGGGTCTCGCTGGTCCAGTCGGCCAGCCGCTGGATCCATTTGAGGTTGTCGGCTTCGCTGAGCTCCTTGCCCTCGTTGGCCTCGTCGGCCTCTCGCTGGCGGTCCTGCTTGTCGGGGGCGCTCAACTTGCGCCCGGCCTGGCCGTTCTCCTTGTATTTCCAGTGGGCGGCGATGCCGAACTCGCTGCGCCGGTGCATGTCCCAGGTGCGGATCTGAATCTCGACGGGCTTGCCGCCGGGACCCACCACGGTGGTGTGCAGGCTCTGGTACATGTTCATCTTCGGCATGGCGATGTAGTCCTTGAACCGCCCCGGCACCGGGCTCCAGCGGGCGTGCACGGCGCCGAGCACCGCGTAGCAGTCCTGGATGGTGTCGACGATGATGCGCACGCCGATCAGGTCGTAGATATTGGAGAAATCGTGGCCGCGCACGATCATCTTCTGGTAAATCGAGAAATAGTCCTTTGGCCTGCCGGTGACGGTGGCCTTGATGTGCTGGTCGGCGAGGTCCTCGTTGATCTCACTGACAATTTGCTTGAGATACACGTCGCGCTGGCCGGCGCGGCGGTTGACCAGGACGACGATTTCGTTATAAATCTTGGGATAGAGGACCTTGAAGCTCAGCTCCTCAAGCTCGGTCTTGATGGCGTTCATGCCCAGCCTGTTGGCCAGGGGCGCGTAGACGTCGAGGGTCTCGCGGGCCTTGCGCTGGGCGTTCGAGGGCTTGACGTAACGCCAGGTGCGAGCGTTGTGCAGACGGTCGGCCAGCTTGACGACGAGCACGCGCACGTCGCGGCTCATGGCCACCACCATCTTGCGGATGGTCTCGGCCTGCGCCGAATCGCCGACGTCCATCTTGGTGAGCTTGGTGACCCCGTCGACCAGGCCGGCCACGGTGTCGCCGAACTCCTCGCGGCACTGGTCGAGCGTGTAGTCCGTGTCCTCCACCGTGTCGTGCAAGAGGCCCGCGGCCACGACCTTCGGCCCCATGCCGAGGTCGGCCAGGATCTGGGCGACGGCCAGCGGGTGGATGATGTAGGGCTCGCCCGAGCGGCGGCGCTGGTTGCGGTGCTGGTAGACCGCGCGGCGGTAGGCTTGTTCGAGCACGTCGAGGTTGGCGTCCGGGTAATGGCCGCGGCAGACCCTCACGATCGGCTCAAGCGGGTCGAGGGCGTCGTCGCTGACCTCGCAACCCAGCACGCGAGACGAATAGTTGTCTGCTTCCTTCTCGGCCATCCCGCCCCCTCCTTGGTTCAAGCCCATTGTAACCGCTCACCGGTGCCCTTGGCCGCATGAATGTCGGCGTTTCGCCGAACATAGCGACGGGCGTGGCATGAGCGTGGCACGCGCACTTCGATTCTAACGCCGCTGGCCCACGCCGGTGGACCCGAATCCGTTCTCCGACCTGTCGGAGCCGGGCAGCGTGGCGGCCGGCACGAACCTGGCCTCGACGTAGCGCTGGATGACCAGCTGGGCGATGCGGTCGCCCGGGTGGAACATGACGCTTTGCTCGGGGTCGAGGTTGATGAGCGGCACTTTGATCTCGCCGCGATAGCCCGCGTCGATGGTCCCGGGGGCGTTCAGCACCGTGACACCTTTTTTAACCGCCAACCCGCTTCGTGGATGCACCAGGCCCACATAGCCGTTGGGCAGCGCGATCGACACCCCGGTGGGCACCAGCGCGCGCTCGAAGGGCTTGAGCGTCACCTCGACGGTGGTGCACAGGTCCGCGCCGGCGTCTCCGGCGTGGGCGTAGCGTAACTCGGGGGCCTCGCCGTCGGGACCGACCTTGACCAGCACCTCGGTGTTTTCGGGTTCGTCGTAAGACTCGTCGTAGGCCATCAGGCGGCGCACTCCTTGCAGACCGGCTGGCCATCGGCGTTGACGTGGTCGAGCTGGCTGCGGTGCTTGACGAGGAAGCATTCGGCGCAGATGAACTCGTCGCCCTGCATCGGGATGACGGTCACCGAGGCGTCCTCGTTGCTGAGGTCGGCGCCGGGCAGCTCGTAGTCCTCGGCGATGGCGTTCTCGTCATCGTCGATGTCGGCCTCGGCGTTGCGGCTGCTTTTGCTCAGTGCCTGCAGCGACTCCTCGTCCTCGTCCTTGTCTTTGCTGCGGGGCGAATCATAATCTTGAGCCATCGGGCAATTCCTTTCGACTATCAATCGGTAATACAGACAAAAATAGAATTTATCGTCTTTTACGGGCTACAGGATACACGATTTGTCGCGTTCGTAAAGTACGACACGAGGAACACCATGGAATAAGCTGGGATTCTATAGACTGTTGTGTAAGACGGAAAGTGGTGCGTATGCCGATGGATTCGTATGAGAAGGCGCAACTCGACCATGTCGACGGCGACGGCGATCTGGTGTTTCGCGCCGGTGGAATCAGGTTCAAGGTCACGCTCGACGACGCGCTCGAAAGGGCGCTGCTCGAGGCGCGCCAGATTCGCAGCGAGGCGGGCCTGGCCACGAGTCCGGGAATGGCGCAAACCCTACCAATTTCAAGCATTCAGGGACTTATCCGCGCGGGTGTGGAACCCAAAAAAGTGGCTGAGAAATACGGGCTCAACGAGGCGTTGGTGCGGCGTTTTTCCTCGGCGGTGCAGACCGAGAAGCAGTATGCCATCGAGCAGTTTCTGAGCGTGCCGGCGCCAAAGGAGAGCCAGGTGCATTCGGTGCAGGACCTCATCGCCCGCACACTGGCCGCCGCGCGCATCAGCATGGAATCCGTCGCCTGGAGCGCGACACGCCGAAGCCGCGAGCCGTGGAGGATCACCGCCACATTCCGCACCGCGCGCAATCGTGTTCGCGCCGAGTGGACGTGGAACATGCACGACAACACCGTGGAGTGCCAGAACGTGGCCGCGCAAATCCTCTTCGGCGAGGTAGGCGCGGCCCAGAGCGGCGCCGGAGCGGCCCAGACAACGGACTCGCGTTCGGGCGAGGCGAACGAACCGGCCATCGGCGCCGGCACGAATACGGCTTCGCGCGAGACCAGCGGCCAGGACGCGCCGCTGTCGCGCCGTATCGAGCAGGAGAGTTCGTCTTGGCAGGAGCGGGCCTCGTATGCCGGGCATTCGTCGCGAGATGAATCGTTCCGCTCCCCCAACCCATCCCGCTCCTCAGGCGCCTCCGCCGCCCTTGCCGACCCGCAGGCGAGCATCTTCGGCCCGCAGGACCCGGTGCCGGTCGACGCCTTGTCGGCGTTGCCGCTGCCGGATCGCGTCGAGACCCAGACCATGACCCCGGTCACGGCCATGCCGCAATCGCAGGCGGCCTCCACACCGTTGGTGCCGCAACCGCAGCCGCAACTCAACATCGGCCAAAACGACGGCGATGACGGCAACTCGGACGCTGACCAGGCGGAGGATGACGCCGAGGCCAAGGGTCAGAAACGGCCCCGCAAGGCCAAGAGCAGGAGCAAGGGCCGCGGCACCCGCAAGTCGAAGCGTTCGGCGGTGCCGAGCTGGGACGAGATTCTCTTCGGCGAATAAGGCGAATAGGGTCTAAAAATCCGGAAAAACTTGGAACACGGCCGATAATCCGATAATCAGATTGTCGCGCCCAAATCACGCCATATCGATAAGACAAGGAATGTCGGATTCCATGTGTGTCAACGAACCGTGAACGCTGGGCAAGCGCGTGGCAGGATCGCTTTGCGTGCGGGTATCGACGATGGTGACGCTCTGCGCGGCCGAGACCAGCACTTCGCCCAGCATCGGCTCGACACGGGCGTCGACGGGCCCGAACATGCCCAATTCTTCCGCCTCGTCCCGCGTGCGGACCTGCGCCCACTCCCCCAGGAAATCGCGCCAGCGCTCGGCGATGGCCTGCGGGTCCTCGTCAGGCTCGGCATAGAGCATCACCGATCGTGGCTCACCGCCCACCAACGCAACGCCTTGGCTCAGTTCCGCATGTTCGGCGATATCGATGCGCTGCTCGGGGTCGGTCTGGATCATGCCGTGGTCGGCGGTGATGACGATCAAGGTGCCTTTCGGGGCGAAACGGCGCAGCAGGGCCAGCTGCGCGTCGATGGATTCGAAGGCCGCCACCCAGCGCTCGGAATGCCAGCCGTAGTTGTGGCCGGTCTTGTCGGCGTCGCGGATGTAAAGATAAGTCAGGCCCGGTTCCTCGGCGGCCTTGCAGGCGTTGAGCACGCGCTGGCGGGGCGAGCCACCGCTGATGTAGTGCGTGCCGCGCAGTGCGGCCTGGGTCAGGGGCGAGAACGCGAATTTCGGCAGACCGGAGCTGGTGACGCGCACGCCCCGCTCGGCCAACGCTTCGAACACCGTGGGCTCGCGCTGCAGGTCAAGCGGCTCGAGCGCGTCGCGGAACTGGATGAGTTGGGAAAGCGCGCCGGTCTGCGGATTGCGCTCGGTGTAGCCTGCCATGCCGGTCATGCCGGGGCAGGTGCCGGTGCCGAACGTGGCCATCGCGGCGACCGTGGTGCTGGGGGCGCAGGTGGCGATGGGGCGCTGGTTCTCCTCGTGGCCCATCAGCGAGCGGAGATACGGCGAGTGGCCGCGGCGCAGGTTGAGGTTCCAGTAGCCCATGCCGTCCACCAGGACGACGATGGCCGAGCGTGCCTGCGGGAATCCCAAGGCCTGGCGCAACGCCTCCGGCTCACGGTGGACCCTCGTGGCAACGGGTGAGCCAATCGAAGCGCTCAACGCCGGCAGTATCGACGAAAGGTGCAGCGCTCCGCCACGTTGTGATTGCTGTCCAGCAAGAGGTTGATGTGCCTCGTCTTCGCCGTCGGAAGCCACCGAATCCACCGGCTTGGCTTTCATTCCCACGTGATCGCCATAGGTCGCGGGGACCGTCATTCCCAGCAATTCCGTCTCATCAGGCACTTCGACACTCATACGCTCATTCAATCACCGCGAGGCGAGAAACACGTGGATATCCCGGAAATTCCCCGAATACGTATATCCATCAAATGGATTATTTTAAACGCCGAAACCAAGGTTTTTCATGAACGTGAATAGCCATGAATTACCTACCAACCCACCTCCGCGCCACGGCCACTTTCCAGCTCACGCCGCCAAGCGCCACACCGACGAGACCAACCATTACACTGAAACGGATTGTCTTTTAGCAAGGGAGTTCGCAGCAGCATGGCTCAACGTCGCAAACCGACCAAACCGGCCTATGACCCGCACACGGTCAAGGAGAACATCGTCGAGACGCCGCTCGACGAGGAGATGAGCAAGTCATTCCTCGAATACGCGTATTCGGTGATCTACGCCAGGGCGTTGCCCGACGCGAGGGACGGCATGAAGCCGGTGCAGCGGCGCATCATCTACCAGATGGGCCAGATGAACCTCACCCCCGACAAGGCCTATATGAAATCCGCCCGCGCCGTCGGCGAGGTGATGGGCAAGCTGCACCCGCACGGCGACTCCTCCATCTACGAGGCCATGGTGCGCCTCGCCCAGCCCTTCGCGATGCGCCTGCCACTGGTCGACGGGCACGGCAACTTCGGTTCGCTTGACGACGGACCAGCGGCCTCGCGTTACACCGAGGCGAGGCTCGCCCCCGCGGCGCTCGGCATGAACGCGAACATCGACGAGGACACGGTCGACTTCTCCCCCAACTACGACAACAAGTTGAAGGAACCCGACGTGCTGCCGGCGGCCATCCCGAACCTGTTGGTCAACGGTGCCTCGGGCATCGCGGTGGGCATGGCCACCAACATGGCCACCCACAACCTCGGCGAGGTGATCGCGGCGGCCAAATACCTGATGAAGCACCCCGACGCCACGCTCGAGGAGCTCATGCGCTACGTGCCCGGACCGGACTGGCCGGGCGGCGGCATCATCATCGGCCGCGACGGCATCCGCGAGGCCTATGAGACCGGCCGTGGAACGCTCACCACGCGCTCGGCCACCCATATCGAGAACGTCACCGCCCGCAAGAAGGCCATCGTGGTCACCGAGCTGCCGTTCATGGTGGGCCCGGAACGCGTGCTGGAGCGCATCTCGGAGGGCGTGAAGAACCACAAGATCGAGGGCGTCTCGGGCGCGATCGACCTGACCGACCGCCACAACGGCACCCGCATCGTCATCGAGATCAAAACCGGCTTCGACCCCAACGCCGTGCTCGCCCAGCTTTTCAAGCACACCCCGCTTGAGGACAACTTCACCATGAACAACGTGGCGCTGGTGCATGGCCGGCCGCACACCATGGGCCTCAAGGAGATGCTCGAGGTGTGGGTGGAGCACCGTCGCAACGTGATCCACCGGCGCAGCGAATACCGGCTCAAGAAGGCCGAGGAGCGGCTGCATCTGGTGGAGGGCATGCTGCTGGCGATGGTCGACATCGACGAGGTGATCCAGGTCATCCGCACCTCCGACAACGCCGACGCCGCCAAGACCCGCCTGATGGCCGTCTTCGACCTCGACGAGATCCAGGCGCAGTACATCCTCGACCTGCGGCTGCGCAGGCTCACCAAGATGAGCCGCATCGAGCTCGAGGCCGAGCAGGACGATTTGAAGAGGCGCATCGAAGGGCTCAATGCCATTCTCTCATCGACGGAACGCCTCGACGAGGTCGTGGTCGCCGAGATGGACAAGGCGGTGGAGAAGTGGGGCGACCCGCGGCGCACCGTGCTGCTCGACAAGGACGAGGACGGCAGGCTTACTCCCGTCACCTCGCTGGCGTCGCAGGGCGCCGAAGGCGGTGTGGCCAACGGCAACCCCGATTCCTCCGCGATCGCGGCCATCCACGTGGCCAACACCATCTCATCCGCGGCGGCTGACGTAGCCGCGGCGACGAAGGCCAAGAAGGCCGGTAACAACGAGGAGGCCGCTAAGGCGCTGCGCTTGGACGACGAACCGTGCACGGTCGCGTTGAGCGCCACCGGACTCATCGCGCGCATGACGCCGAGCGCCATGGATGTCTGGCAGACGCGCGCCGCCGGCGACGAACGTGGAACCGACGACCAGATCGTCTCCATCTTCAGAGCGACCACGCTTTCGAAGTACGCGCTCATCACCTCCGCCGGACGACTGGTGCTGGCGCAGGTGGCTGATCTGCCTTCGCTGCCGGTGGCCGCGACGCTGAACCTCACCGGAGGCGTGCGGGCCGACGAGCTGCTTGGCATGACCGAGAGCACCGACCCGGTGCCGGGCGAGCATGTGGTGGCGGCCATCGCCATGACGAACGCGAGCGAAAGCGGAGACGGTGAGGACGGCGGAAACGACGCCTCTTCGAGCGCTCCCCTGGCTCCGCTGGCCATCGGCACACGCCACGGCATGGTGAAACGCTGGAACCGCGAGTCGCCGAGCACCATGGATTCCTGGACGGTCATCGACCTGAAGGACGGCGACGCCGTGGTGTTCGCCGCGCCCGCCGCAGACGAGGACCGCATCGTCTTCATCTCCACCGACGCCTCGCTGCTGACCTTCGAGGCCAACGCGGTGCGTCCGCAGGGGCGCTCGGCCGCCGGCATGAACGGCATCAAACTCGCCGAAGGGCAACATGTGGCCACGTTCAACGTGGTGCCCGCCGGCAAGATCGCCTGGACCTATGACGAGGGCGAGAACGGCATGTTCTCGGCCACCGGGGCCGTCATCCTCACCGTCGCGGGCGACGACACGGCGCTGCCCGGTACCGAGACCGGCGCGGCCAAGATGACGCCGCTGGAGATGTACCCCACCAAGGGTCGTGGCACGCGTGGCGTGCGCTCACAACGCTTCCTCAAAGGGCAGAACACGCTGACCTTCGCCTGCGTGGGCACCTATCCGCTGCACGCCAGCACTTCGGCCGGCTCGCCCGTCGAGCTGCCGAAGCCCGACATGCGGCGCGATGGCTCCGGCGTGGAGCTCTCCGCCCACATCGAGTTCGCCGCCTAAGGCAAAGCTTCAAGTCTGAGCTGAGCTAAGACAAGTCAGATAATCGGGGAACGCAAGGCTTTCGGGCCAGGCGTTCCCCGCTTTCGCGTCAGCGCTGTTTCGACCAGTCATGCCCAATGATATTTCCCGGTCATAAGCCGAAAGCGCCGTTCATGACTTGAATTCTGATTGCTGGAAGTAGATGTTTCGCCTCGTTATTCTTCCTTGTTCTTCCGCAGGGGTTTAGGAACTTGTAGATGATTCCGACAGATTGCAGCATTCCGGCCAACTCGTGCCGGAACACAATCACCAAGATCCTCGTAACAAATGGTTTCCGGCATTCCGAATCGTTCATGCCGAAAAACAGTTGTTAAGAACGTCTACATGAACGGTTTTCGGCATATTCTTCAGTCCATGCCGAAAAACAATCACTTACAGTTGCCAAATGAACGATTTTCGGCATTCCGAATAGTACATGCCCAAAAACGATCCTTAAACAACGCTTTTTGGCCTATAACCCGATTAGTAGAGTTTCATGCCTTGCGGGGTAGAGGTGAAACCGGCTGAGCGCAGGATGTGGGAGGCGAAGTCCAATGCCGTGAGCGGCTTGCCGTTGATCTCCTTGAATGAGACGCTGCCACGCAACTCGCCTGATCGCTGCATGTCACGCAACCGGGCGGACAACTCGCCCGCGGCCTGTTCCAATTCGAAATTGGTGCCGTCGAAGAGGATGAGACGGTGGCTTGAAAGCATGGCGTAAAGTTTGGGCTCGCCGTTGACCAGCACCACCAGCGAACCGGCTCTGCGCGTGGGTTTCAGCGATTTAGCGGCGCGCTTCCGTTTTGGCTTGATGCTTGACGGACTTGGTGTGATGCTTGATGAATGACCGGAAGCTTCGGCTGCTGAAACTGGACCTGAAGATGTCTGGGCTGCTGACAATGTGTCGTGAGCGTTTTCGCTGTCATCGAGCGACTCCGGCCAAGGAATGGCGACACCGGCGAGATTCACCGGATCGGCGGCATCCACGGCCACCGCGGCGGAACCATCACTGACACGCCATTGGCGCAACTCGTCGACGAAATCACGCGTGGCGAACTGCGTGGCCGAAAGCCCTTGCACGAACATGCCACGCACGAGGTTGCCGTTGGCCTCCATCCGTTTGAGCAACGGGTAAAGCTGGCCGAATCCGGCCTGGCCGCCCTCGTGGTCGACCATCGCCGGGGCGACGACGCCGTAGCGATTGAGCAGGGTCTCCACATACGCCACCGAACGCTGCTCCGGATGCTCGACCATGGCATGTGGAACCAGCGCCCACAGGCCGGCCAGCGACTGCGGCACACGCGGCATCCTCACGCGTGCCCTGCCGTGGCGATAGCGAGGAACGGAACGTGACGCAGACGAGCGACCATAGCGTGCATCCCCTGCTATTAAGCCACGTACGGGAGCGAATGAGGAATTGGTGACCTCGCCCCGCCATACCAGCGACCATAGGCCACGAGCGAACACGGAATTGTCAAGGGGCGCCACGGCGATCTCGCCGGTCAACGGGTTGACGACCTCCTCGCGTGACTGGTTGTGGCACTGGGCCGCCAGTTGCTCGGCGCGGTAGGACGCGCCCGAAACCGCGAGCGCCGCCATGATGCGATGTTCCATGTCCGTCGCTGGATTCCCGGCAACAGTCACGGTTTCTTTGGCGGTGTTGACGGCATGCTCCGAGGCCGTAGGAGAAGCCTGTGCCATTGTTTCCTTCGTCGCACCAGTCGCACGACCCACCTGTTCGAAATCCGCAGAAGTTGCTTTCTCCGTTGAATTCACGAGTGCAGTAGCCTCTTCCGCCGTCTGTTCGGCAGGGGTATCATCAATAACGACATGATTATCGAAACCTACATCAAAAACCAATGAACCGGAATTCTGCGGCAGCAACGGAGAATCGGCGAGATACCAAGCGATATCACCCGGCTTGGCGCTCTCATCCGCAGCGTTTCCTTCGCCCTCGTCCGTCTTGGAACCAACCCAGACCACCTCGCCTTGGGCCAGCAGCTCGTCGAGCATGGCCGGTGTGTAATCGTGCACACGCGACGGGAACACCGCCGACTCCCAAAGCCGGGCGGGCAGCGGCAGACCTTCGAGCTGCTCGATGACGCGCAAAAGTCCGTCAGCCCCCTCGAAACCGCTGTGCTCATCACCGTTGGAAATGACACCCTGATGGTGCAACAGCCAAGATTGATAGATGCTCGGCATCACCGATTTCACGGCCTTGCGCGCCTTGGCCAGCGAGCGCGAGCGGATGCGGCGGAACACCTCGCGATGCAGGTATTGCGGCTCCGGCTTGCCCTTGACGAACGTGCCCGAAAGCAGCTCGCCCTTCGCCTTCAGATTGTCGAGCCCGTGAACCACCGCCGTGGCGCTGAGGCCCAGATCGTCCATCGCCTCGTCGGCGGTGAACGGCCCGTGCGTCTTGGAGAAACGCGTGAGCCTGCCTTCCACGTCATCCGGGTCGAGCTCGTTCCAGAACTCTCGATGGCCAAGCTCCTCCGCGACCTCCTTGATGACGTCGGCATCGAGCACATCGGCAATATGGCCACTGCCCAGCAGCTGCTCCAGCACCTCGGGGTCCATAGCCAGCAGCGAGGCCTTGCGCTCGGCCTGCGGCGAATCGTACTCGTACATCACCGAGCCCACGAAACCGAAGAGCAGGCTCTGCGCGAACGGCGAAGGGCTCTCGGTCTCGACGTCCCGCAACGCCACGCGCCCCTCGTCCATGGCCGTCATGAGTCGACGCAGCGCGGGCAGGTCGTAGACGTCCTGCAGACATTCCCGCGCGGTCTCGAGCACCAGCGGGAAATTGGGTTTGGTCTTCGCGGCGGCCAGCAATTCCGAGGCGCGAAGCCGCTGCTGCCAAAGCGGCACACGCTTGCCGGGCCTCATGCGGGGCATGAAGAGCGACCGGGCCGCGCACTCCCTGAATCGTGATGCGAAGAGCACGGAGTCGCCGACCTCCTCCTCGATGTCGCGCAACAGCTCGTCGAGGTCGAAGCGGAAAAGCGAGCCGACGTCGATGCGCCGTTCCTGCTCGGGCAGGCGCACCACGATGCCGTCGTCGGTGGCGTAGGTCTGCCCGTCGAAGCCGTATTTGCGCTTGAGCCTACCGGTGATGGCGAGCGCCCAAGGCTCGTGCACACGCCGGCCGTAGGGCGAGTGGAGCATGACGCGCCAGTCGCCCTCCTCGTCCTGGCAGCGTTCGACCACCAGCGTGGTGTCGTCGGGCACAACGCCGGTCGCGGCCCGTTGTTCGGCCAGCAGCCGGGCGAGATTGGCACGGCCGTTGTCGTCCAGGCCGTCGGCTTGCAGGCGTTTGGTGGTCACATCGTCGAAGCTAGGGCCTTGATAGCCGTTGTCTTCATTCGTAACCAGCGCATCTGACGCGGCCACCAAACCATCGGATACCTCGCGCACGAAGCTGCCCAGAATAGCGCCGAAACCGGCGTCTCGGCCGGGTCCCTCGCCGTGCCAGAACGGCAGGCGCGCGGTTCGCCCAGGCGCGGGCGTGACCACCACCCTGTCCTGCGTGATCTCCTGAATCTGCCAGGTGGAGGTGCCGAGCGTGATGACGTCGCCGACGCGCGACTCGTAGACCATCTCCTCGTCAAGCTCGCCGACGCGCTTGCGCCCGGAACCGGCGTCGGCCTCGGGCAGCACGACCGTGTAGGTGCCACGGTCGGGGATGGTGCCGCCGCTGGTGACCGCGAGCCGTTGCGCGCCGGGCCGGGCAGAGATGATACCTTCTTCCGCATTCAGCTGCAGCGGCGGCCGGAACGCCGAGAACTCCTCGGAATTGTAGGCTCCGGTGAGCATGCCAACCACGGAGTCGAACATGCCACGGTCAAGATCGCGGAACGGGGCCGAGCGCCGCACGACGCCGTACCATTCGTCGACGCGCAGATCGTCCATGGCGGCGGCCGCGACGGTCTGCTGGGCCAAGATGTCGAGCGGATTGCGCAGCACACGCAACGGCTCGATGGCGCCGTCCCTCATGCTTTCGACTACCGCCGAGGTGCCGATGAGCTCCTGACGGGTCAGTGGGTAGAAGAGCGCGTGCGACACCCCGCCGACGCGATGGTCGGCCCTGCCCACCCGTTGCAGGCCCGAGGAGACGGAAAGCGGTGGCGCGACCTGGATGACCATGTCGACCGAGCCCATGTCGATGCCGAGCTCGAGGCTGCTGGTGGCGACCACGCAGCGCAACCGCCCGTGTTTGAGGTCATTTTCGATGACCTTGCGGCGCTCCTTGGAAACGGAGCCGTGGTGGGCCATGGCGATGGTCTCCGCCTTGGGATGTGAGCCGACCAGCGCGGTGGACGAGCCGACCACGGAATCGTAATGTTGGCCGTCGCCGTAGCGTTTCTCGATCTGCTCCCCCAGCTCGGTTTCGGCGTAGAGGTCGTTGAGCCTGGCGGTGAGCCGTTCCGCAAGGCCGCGGGAGTTGACGAAGACGAGCGTGGTGTGGTGGGCCAGGATCTCGTCGAGGATGCTGCGCTCCACGGCCGGCCAGATCGAATGTGACGCCGAGGACGAGGGCGAGGAATAGTCACCTTGACGGCCAACCTCGCCATCGCCTGTGGATTCGAAATTTTGATTATTCCGAGACGGCATCGCCCCGTGAGTGGCGGCACTGTTGGCCAGCGCGCGCATGGCTGGCGTCACGCCGCTGATGCGTTGATTGCCTGAATTAGTGCCGTACGGCTTCCCTGAGCGATTTTCGCCCCCGCTGGCACCTCCGATATGGAATCCACCGTCATCACCGCCAGACGAGCCCAGAGCGCCCATATCGGCCACCGGCTCGACGATGCGCAGGTCCATGTCCGGCGGCTGCCCCGCGTCGACCACGCTCACGGGCTGCTCGCTGCCGAGGAACCTGGCTGCCTCGTCCAACGGCTTGACCGTGGCGGAAAGCCCGATGCGCTGCGGCTTGCGCGCGGTCAGCAGATCGAGACGCTCCAGGCTCAACGCCAGATGCGCCCCGCGCTTGCTGCCGGCCACGGCGTGCACCTCGTCGAGAATCACCGTCTCGACGGTTTTGAGGATGCGCCGCGCCTTGGAGGTGAGCAGCAGATAGAGCGATTCCGGCGTGGTGATGAGGATGTCCGGCGGATGGGAGACGATGCGCCGGCGATCCTTGGCCGTGGTGTCACCCGAACGGATGGCGACGTCGATATCGGGCGGTTCCAACCCCTCGGCCACGCACTCGGCGGCGATGCCCTCAAGCGGCACGCGCAGGTTGCGCTCGACGTCAACGCCCAGCGCCTTCAACGGCGAGATGTAGAGCACCTTGACGCCGTCACGGCTACGTTTCAAAGGCTTCGCGCCGCCGGAACGCTTGTGTTTTAGCGAAGCCGATCCCTCCACCGTCCAGGCCTTGCCACCAGCCACTTCGAGCTTGGTATCTGCGTCTGCGGCTTTGTTGCCATCTATTGCCTTGACATCAGCATCCGCACCCGCACCGACAGCCATGTTGCCACTCGTTGCCGTCGCAGGCTTCATCAACCCGTCGATGGCCGAAAGAAACGCCGCGAGTGTCTTGCCGGAACCGGTGGGCGCGACCACCAGCACATCGCCGCCGGCCTGTATCAACGGCCAGGCCTCACGCTGGGCCTGGGTGGGCTCCCCGAACGCATGGCCGAACCACGCCCTGGTGGCGGGCGCGAAGGAGCTCATACATTCGTACATATGTTCGATTATCGCAACGCCTCAAGACGTCGACGACCGGCCACGGCGACCGACCATCAGACGCCGATCAACCCTGCCGCGCCACCTTGCGCCGCAGCGTCTCATGCATCGCCACCATGAGCCCCAGCATCACGAGGATATACCACGGAAACAGCGACATGGAGACGTGCTGGGCGACCAGGCCGAAAAGGGGCGGCATGAGCAGCGAGCCGGAGTAGGCGGAGGCCATCTGCACGCCGACGATGGCCTGCGAGCGGTCCGCGCCGAAATAGGCGGGCGTCGCGTGGATGGTGCAGGGATAGATCGGCGCGCAACCCAACCCGACCAGCACCAGCCCGACAATCGTGGCGACGTGCCCCGGCAACGGCAGCAGCATGATGACCACGCCGACGCCCAGCACCGCCTGGCCGATACGGATCATGGTGGGGTCGTCGAATTTCATGGTCATGAACCCGCTGAGCGCGCGCCCGGCCGTGATGCCCAGATAAAACAGGCTCGCGAGGCTGGCGGCCAGCACCTTGCCGATGCCGTCGTGGCCGACCATGTAGCTCGAGGCCCACAGGCCCGCGGTGGTCTCGATGCCGCAATAGCAGAAGAACATCACCAGAATCTCTTTGGCGCCGCGGATGGCGAAGACTCCACGCAGACCCAGCGGTTTGACTGGTCCCGGCTGGGAATCGGTTTGGGTTACTGTTCCGGTATCAGCGACGGTTTCGACTTTGGCTTCGACCTCGGCGACGCCTTCGGTTTTATGTACCGGAGTCTCACTTTCATCGCCATCCAAGGATTGCCCCGCCGGCACCTCTTTGCGCCCTTTCCACAACGGCAGCGAAAGCACGATGATCGCGGTGAGCACGACCTGGATGATGGAGATGTAGCGGTAGCCCCACGACCAGCCCTGCCCGTTGGAGAGCGCGAAACCCATGATGTAGGGGCCGGCGGAGGCACCGATGCCCCACATGCAGTGCAGCCAGCTCATGTGGCGGCTGGCATAATGCACGGCGACGTAGTTGTTGAGCGCAGCGTCCACTCCCCCGGCGCCGAGACCGTAAGGAATCGCAATCAACGCCAAAATCCAGTAATTGGGCGCCACGGAGAAGCCGAAGAGCGCCACCGCGGTCGTCCCCACGGAGACGGCAGTGAGCTTGCCGGTGCCGAAACGCAGCGTCAAGCGGTCGGAGAGCAGGGCGGAGACGATGGTTCCGGCGGAGATGATCATCGAGATGCCGCCGACCCACGAGATCGGCACGCCCATCTGCGGGCGCATGCTCGGCCACGCGGCGCCGAGCAGCGAGTCGGGCAGGCCCAGCGAGATGAACGCCAGATAGATGACGGCCAGCAGCAGATTGGTCACGATAGCTCCTTTTGGCCACGATGGCCGTCACACCGAAGGCCTTGGTTTGGCAACCCCGACACGTGACGAACATAAAGAAAAAACAACGTTCCGATTCTCTCATACCGTTGAGAACACGGGCCGGAAACGAAATACGCATGTCTCACGATACGGAATATTCAGACGACAATATGGACACCTGAACAAAATCGTTTCCACCATCGCATTCGTCCGCGTCACAACGAAACCCGCCCACACCCCAATCAACAAGGCATGGACGGGCAATCGCCGAAACCGAACTCAGGTGTCGATCTTGGTGCGGTCGAAGTCGTCGGCGTTCTCCACGATGAACTCGCGGCGCGGCGGCACCTCATCGCCCATCAGCAGCATGAAGATGCCGCTGGCGTCCTCGGCCTCCTCCATCGAGATGCGGCGCAGCATGCGGGTGCGCGGGTCCATGGTGGTGTCGGCCAGCTGGTCGGCGTCCATCTCGCCCAGGCCCTTGTAGCGCTGCACATCGGGGTTGTAGTCGATGCCCTTCTTGTCGAGCTCGGCCAGCTTGCCGGCCAGCTCGTCGTCGGAATACGTGTAGATGAACTCGCCCTTGTGCTTGCCCGCCAGCGCGATGCGATGCAGCGGCGGCACGGCGGCGTAGACGTGGCCGTGCGAGATGAGCGGCCGCATGAACCGGTAGAAGAGCGTCAGCAGCAGAATACGAATATGCGCGCCGTCGACATCCGCATCGGTCATCATGATGACCTTGTTGTAGCGGGTCTGGGTGACGTCGAAGTTCGCGCCGGACCCCGCGCCGATGACCTGGATGATCGCCGAGCACTCCTTGTTGGCGAGAATCTGGGTCATGCTGGCCTTCTGCACGTTCAAGATCTTGCCACGAATCGGCAGCAGGGCCTGGAAGCCGGAGTTGCGGGCGGCCTTGGCGGTGCCCAAAGCGGAATCGCCCTCGACGATGAAGAGTTCGGCCACGTCGTCGTTGCCCGGCTGGCAATCGGAGAGCTTGGCGGGCATCGAGGCGGACTCAAGCGCGTTCTTGCGGCGGGTGACCTCCTTGGTCTTGCGCGCCTGGATGCGCGCGTGCATCTCGCCGGCGATCTTCTCGAGCACCCTGCCGGACTGCTCCTTGTAGCCGCGCTTGGAGCCGGTGATCATCTCGCCGAACTGCTTGTCGGTCATGCGGGAGACGATCGGGCGCACGGGAGCGGTGCCGAGCACGTCCTTGGTCTGGCCCTGGAACTGCGGTTCGGCGATGCGTACGGTGACCACGGCGACGAGCCCGGCAAGGATGTCGTCGCGCTCGATCTTGGTCTTGGAATCCTTGAGGTTCACCTTGAGCTTGCGCGCGTTGGCCTCCACGGCCTTGCGCACCTGCTTGGTCATACCCTGCAAAAAGCCGTCGACATGCATGCCGCCGCCGGGGGTCTCCACCACGTTGACGAAGCTGCGGATGGTGGTGTCGTAGCCGTTGACCCAGCGCAGGGCGATGTTGACCTGGCAGTTACGCTTGGTCTTCTGCGCGTGCAGGTCGCCGTTCTCGTCGACGGCCTGCGTCTCCTCGACGTAGGTGTCGTCGCCGCTGATGTGCCAAATCGACGAGACGGGCTCGCCGTGGGAGAGGAAGTCGACGAAGTCCTTCACGCCGCCGGTGTGCAGGAACTCCTCGACACGCTTGTGGGTGTATTCGGACTTCGTGTCGGTGTCGACGGCGAGCGAGGCGGAATCGGAGGCGTCAGCGCCGCTTTCGGCTTGCGTATCCGAGGCATCGCTGTCGCTGTCACTGCTGGCGTCTTCGTCACCTTGCACGTCAACAGCGTTGTCCGCAACGTCACTAACCGTGTCGCTGTCCGAAGAAGTTTCGCCAGTGGTCTCTTCAGTCTCTGTGCCGAACAGCGTGCTGGGTTCCGAATCGGACGAGCTGACGTCATGATCGATTTCGGCACCATCACCATCGCCAAGGTCCGCACCATCAGCCCTCAGCACACCTTCGCCAACGGATGCGGCGTCGACGTCGGCACCCTCAGCGGCGGGCGCGGCGGGCGCGTCGACCTCAATCATGTCGTCGACGGCCGCGTCGCCGGTCTCGGGAATGTTCTCGTCGATGACCACGATCTTGAGGCCCGGCACGAGGAAGCTGGTCTGGCGCACGCGGTCGATGAGCTGCTCGTAGCTGAAACGGGCGGTATCGTTGAAGATCTCGGGGTCGGCCCAGTAGCGGATGCGGGTGCCGGTGGTCTTGCGCGAGACCTTGCCAATCACCTCGAGCTCGGTGGGCTTGTTCTTGCGGGTCTTCTTGAACTTGTTGGCCGGCGAGCGATGCTCGGCGTCCGGGTCGTCGTAGACGCCGGGATGGCCCTGGTGGAACGCCATATGGTAGGTCTTGCCGTTGCGGTCGACCTCGACGTCCAGGCGCGAGCTCAACGCGTTGACCACGGAGGAACCGACGCCGTGCAGGCCGCCGGAGGCACCGTAGGAGGAATTGCCGAATTTCGCGCCGGCGTGCAGTTTGGTCAAGACGACCTCGACGCCGGTGAGCTTGGTCTTCTTCTCGACGTCCACCGGGATACCACGGCCGTTGTCGGCCACCTCGATGGAGCCATCAGTGTGCAGGGTGACCACGATCTTGTCGCAGGCCCCGGCAAGCGCCTCGTCGACGGAGTTGTCGATGATCTCCCAGAGGCAGTGCATGAGGCCCTGGCTGTCGGTGGTGCCGATATACATGCCCGGACGCTTGCGTACCGCGTCAAGACCTTCCAACACCGACAGGTTCTTGGCGTTGTATTCCTCAACCATTGATCGCTACCTACCTCGAATTTCGTCTATCGGCCTTCAGCCACGGATTACCAGAATACCCAACAGCCTCGCCAACACCAGCCACCTCGCGAGGCGCGGGCGCGAGCATAAGGCGCGTGGCACAGGAACGGAAAACCCGCCGTGCTAGGCGGCGGGCACCAAAAGCGTCATCACTGGTCGAGGAAGTCGCGCAACGTCTGCGAGCGCGACGGGTGGCGCAGCTTCGACATGGTCTTGGACTCGATCTGGCGGATGCGCTCACGGGTCACCCCGTAGACACGGCCGATGTCGTCCAGCGTCTTGGGCTGGCCGTCCTCGAGGCCATAACGCATCTTGATAACGCCAGCCTCACGGGGCGAAAGCGTCTCGAGCACCTGCTTGAACTGCTCCTGCAAAAGGGAGAACGCGACGGCCTCGGAAGGCGCGATGGCGTCGGTGTCCTCAATCAGGTCGCCGAACTCGGAATCGCCGTCCTCGCCGAGCGGGGTGTGCAGCGAAATCGGCTCGCGGCCGTACTTCTGGACTTCCTGCACCTTCTCGACGGGCATATCGAGCTCACGTGCCAGCTCATCAGGCGTGGGTTCACGGCCCAAGTCCTGCAGCATCTGGCGCTGAACGCGAGAAAGCTTGTTGATGACCTCGACCATGTGGACGGGCACGCGAATCGTGCGGGCCTGGTCGGCCATGGCGCGGGTGATGGCCTGGCGAATCCACCAAGTGGCGTAGGTGGAGAACTTGAAGCCCTTCTTCCAGTCGAACTTCTCGACGGCGCGGATGAGGCCCAGGTTGCCTTCCTGAATCAGATCGAGGAAGAGCATGCCGCGGCCGGTGTAGCGCTTGGCCAGCGAGACGACCAGACGAAGGTTGGCCTCCAGCAGATGGTCCTTGGCCTTCTTGCCGTCGTTCGCCGCCCACTTGAGCTCGCGCTTGCGCTTGAAGTCCATGCCATCAGAGTCGGTGTCAAGCAGGTGCTGGGCGTAGAGCCCGGCCTCGATACGCTCGGAGAGGTCGACCTCCTGCTCGGCGTTCAAGAGGTTGACACGGCCAATCTGCTTGAGATAGTCCTTGACCGGATCAGCGGTGGCGCCGGCGGCCACGACCCTGCGCTTCGGGTTGCCCGAAGGGGTCAGGTTGTCGTCGTCATCATCACGGTCGTTGACCACGAACGCGCCCTTGGCCTTCGGCAGCGCAGCGGCCTTGTGATGGTCCACGGCCTCGTCGGTCGCGTCCCTGTCACGGTCATCGTCATCGTCGCTGTCGTCGTCATCATCCTCGCGGATGGACGAGGAGTCGTCCTCGAGGTCGTCGAAATCGTCGTCCTCGTCGATGGGCTCGTTGTCCTCATCGAGGTCTTCGATATCCTCATCGTCTTTGTCGGCGGTGGGCTTGATCGATTTGGCCACCTTCTTCTTCGATTCCTTCGTGGTCTTCGTGGCCTTGCGCTTGGTGGCGGCGGTGGCCTTCTTCTTGGCGGACGCGCCCTTGGCTGTCGAACCCTTGGCCGTCGTACCTGCCTTCTTGGCCGTGGTTTTGCGTTTGCGCGTCGGGTGCGAGGCCGTCTCCTCGGCCTTCACCTCACCCTTGGCATCGGTCTTTTCCTGATCGACCTTCGACGCTGTCGCCTGTTCCTTCTTGGCCAAACTTATCCTCCTGAACGAATACCGTACTGAAGCGCTCGATATAAACACGCAAGCTCACATGATGGCAATGCCCCAACATAGGAGTAAACCATCTTGTGGCGACGATTATTCCCATTTCGCACAATTTCGCATGCCACCGCCATTCCACCCGCTATTGGAGCCATGCCGGGCACAGCCCGTCGTCGACCGCCGAACAGATGATGCGCGCCAGCACGCACGACCCGTCATGCTCCAGCGCCCGCCGCGCGAAGTCGCCGGCCTCGCCGTCGCCCAGCCACCACAAGGTGTAGGCCACCACGCACAGCGGCTGCACGCAGAAGCGCCCCGGGGAGCGCGAGGCCATGTCGAGGAGCATGTCGACGCCGGTTTTGCAGCGCCCTGAGTCGGGGCGCAGCGTCGCGTCGTTGAAAGCCCGGTCAAGCCGTCGATAAAGCATCAGCACATTGCCCGGATCATGCGGATGCGTGGCGCAACGGAGCATGGTCCTCGTCGCCTTCTCGCCCCTGAGGTCGCCGACCAGCGAGAGGATCAGCGCGTCGCGGGCGGCGAGCTCGTCGGCCATCGCCACCACCAGCTTGCACGCGCAATCATGGTCCAGCCCCTCGCGGCCGTGGGCGAGGCTCTCGTTCCATTTCGAGAACGGCTCGTCAAGCCACTCGCGCTCCGCCTCGGCGATGCCCTCCTCCATGCGACGGCGATGGAACAGTTCGGCCAGCTCCTCCAAGTCCTCGATGTCGAAATCGTCGTCGCTTTCGCCATCGTCGAATTCACCGTGGCAATCGCCGACGTGACGTTCCTCATCCTCGTCGCAGCGCAACCGCTCTTCGCCGACGCAACACTCATCGTCATCAGCAGATGGGTCCACGACTCGGATATTCCGTACCTTGCATCCGACAGGCAGGCACGACAGTCTCTCTTCCAACTCATCCAACTCATCGTCCTCCAGCTCATCATGCACATAAGGAGGAACCATGCGGCCGGAAGCATGGCGCACGCGCTCCTTGCGCCGCGCCCGGTCGCCACGAGAGGGCCGGTTCCGCCCCGCGTCACCCGGGCGTGCGCTTCCACGCCGCCTCTTCTTCGGATGTGCCTGCGTCCGTTCGGCGACGCCGCCGTTCCCCGACTTCCCTCGACGCATGTCGTCCTCGTTGGCCGCCACGTCCGACGCACCCGCACCACGCATCGCCTCGTCTCGCCGATGTTGGCTGCTTCCTTGCCTCGTTTCGCTCATGGTCATCATCCCTTTCTAGTCTCACCGCCGCGCTGGTTTTCATCACGGCGAATCATTGTTTCTCACTGGTTCCGAGTCGTTTTCAATGACCCGTCCTTGAACTATGACACACTTTCCGATTTTTCCGAAGGTTTTTCGACCACTGTGGTCGAACGGTTGTTTTCGTTGCAATATCAACGATTTGGGTGCAAGTATGTCGTTGTGGATAACCTCGAGGTATGTCAACGACTGTGGATAACTCCGCCATCGACCGGCGGATCGACGAGCTGACCCGATCCTGGATGCCGAGCCCGGCGCAAAGCAATCTGGACGAGGCGCTCGAGCCGACCATCAGCGAGCTGGTCGCCCAGGCCATGGCCGCCAACGCGGGCGGTAAACGCTTGCGCGCCCGGCTCGCGCTCACCGCCTATGAAGTGGGCACGCAGGCAACGGGCCACGGTTCGCTTTTATCTGAAACGACGACACTTTCTGGCCATCACGGCGACAACGCCGGCGACAGCAATGGCGCCGATAATGACACCGATACCAACACTTCATCCAGCCCCCAAACGCTGGACCCCCACGACGCGATGCTCGACCTCGCCTGTGCCATCGAGATCCACCAGACCAGCGCCCTCATCCACGACGACATCATCGACGACTCCCCTCTGCGCCGGGGCCGCGCGAGCTCCCACACCGCCCTGACCCAGACGACAGGCAACAAGCAAATGGGCACGGGTCTGGCGCTGATGCTCGGCAACATGCTGGCCACCGCCTCGGCCAGCATCGCGGCAAACGCCCTCACCAATCACGGCCTGGCCAATCAAAACGCCGGAATCTCGGCGTTCCTCGACATGCAGCGGGCCATCGAGATCGGCCAGTCGCTCGACCTCGCCGCCGAACGCCTCCCCTTGAGCCAGCCCGAAACACTGGCCCGCGCCTCGCTCAACGTCTTCGCTTGGAAAACCGCCAGCTACACCACCATCGCCCCGCTCATGCTCGGCCTGACCTCAGCAGGCATGGAGCCCGACAAGGCCAAGCGCACCGCGCGCGAGATCGGCCTGCCGCTTGGCGTCGCCTTCCAGCTGGCCGATGACCTCATTGACGTAATCGGCACGAGCGCGAGCACCGGCAAGCCCGTGGGCGGCGACATCCGTGAAGGCAAGCGCACCGTGCTGCTCGCCGACGCGCTCACCCACGCCAACGCAAGCGACCGCCAGACCTTGATCGATATATATGAGTCCCCGAAACGCGACGAGGAGGACGTGCGCAAGGTCCTCGATCTGTTCGCCTCCACCGGCGCCATCGACGCCTCGCGCGAGCGTATAGCACAATTGTGGCGAGACTCGAGCGAGGCCATCGACAAGGCGTTCCCCGAGGCCGCGAGCCGCAACGAGCTCAAGGAGATGTGTCGGCAGTTCATTCCCGAAAGCCTGCGATAACTAGTTAATTCCCAAATCAAAAGCCAACCAATAAACAGCAGGCCAATCCCCCGATAATCCTCCATCAGCTCTTCGCCATGCTTCCAACAACCGCCCGCCAGCTAGCCGCCAGCCATCCGCCTGCAACCCAACCCACCAACAACCCGACCGAAGGCGTCCCTACATTCCACTTCCCCGCGCCTAGTACCTCTCCACATGTAAAATGTAAAGGTCATCAACCCCCAGTCAAGGAATGTCAACCTCCCCATGAGTCAGACCGACCAAGCGCCAACCATCGAAGGCCGATACCGCGTTCTCGCCAAAATCGCCGATGGCGGCATGGCCACGGTCTACAAGGCGCTTGACCTGAGGCTCGACCGCACTGTGGCGATCAAGGTGATGCACACCCAGTTGGCGCAGGGCCCCCACCGCGACCAGTTCGTCGAACGTTTCCACCGCGAGGCCCGCAGCGCCGCGGCCATCAGCAACCCACACATCGTCCAGGTCTACGACACCGGCACCTGGCAGAACCTTGATTTTCTGGTCATGGAATACGTGCACGGCGTCAACCTTCGCCACGAGATGGAGGAGCGCGGGGCGCTGAGCGTGCGCGAGACCGTGCGCATCATCTCGCAGACCCTCGATGGCCTCTCCTCGGCCCACCAGGCCGGCGTGGTCCACCGCGACATCAAGCCCGAGAACATCCTGCTGAACGACCGCGGGCGCGTGCAGATCACCGATTTCGGCCTCGCCAAGGCGGTAAGCCAGGCCACGCTCTCGACCACCGGCATGCTGCTGGGCACGGCCGCCTACCTCGCCCCCGAGATCATCGAGCGCAACGAGGCCACACCGCAGGGCGACCTGTATTCCGTGGGCATCATGGCCTGGGAGATGCTGGCCGGCGAGGTGCCGTTCGCCTCGGGCAACCCGGTGACCATGGTCTTCAAGCACGTGCACGAGGACGTGCCGGCGATCAGCACGGTGTGCCCCGGCATCAGCCCAGCCATCGACGGCTTCATCACGGAGCTCACCCGGCGCGAGATCTCCGCCCGGCCCACCGACGCGACCGCCGCGTTGAGGGAGCTGAAGGCGCTGAGCTCGCGTTTGGATGTGAAGGCCTGGTCATATCGCCGGCCCGCGAATGGCTCCGATGACGCTGCTGACGGTTCTCAAGTGGATTCGCAGCATCCCTTCGGCGCATTGATTGACGCACGCGACGAGAACAACGCGGCGGCGAATCCCCCCGGCGATGATATCGACGTGACCGCAGACAATCGTGGATATCAAGCGGAGAGCCAGAATGATGGAAATACCAGTGATATCGATAACGCTGGCACACTCAACCCCTCAAATACCAACGACACGAACGCCTCGAACGCAACCAATGCAACAAATGGCAACGGCCAGCCGGGCAATCCATACCCTTGGATGACCCAGGCCCCGGCTCCCCCGCGTCCTGCCTCGTCGTCCGCATCCACATCGATTTTCACGCCGCTCGAATCCGACACCGCTCAATCTCAGCAGACGCCAACCGCGACGTCCCAGCCGACCACAGTGCAATACCAGCGGTCCGGCCTGAGCGCCGCGGCTCCCAACGCGGCCACACAGTCCATCAACGGACGCACGCTGGCCAACGACGGCTCGAAGGCCGTCAACGACCCGACCATCGCCATCGGCTTGATGGACGCGCCCCAGCCAGACGACGACATGAATGGCGGGAACGTCGCAAACGCCGGCGAAATCGCGCTCCCCGCCTCCCCCTCCGGCACAAAGCCCGCCAAACGCAACCATCGCAAGGCCATCACCATCGCCATCATCGCCGGGCTCCTCGTCCTCGCCGCGGCGGGTGGCGCCTGGTGGTACTTCCTGGGCCCGGGCAGCTATTGGAGCGTGCCGAAGCCCGACCAGCTGAGCTGCCCCGAGAAGACCGCGTGCAAGATCACCGACGTGCGCTGGAGCCCCTATGAGAGTACCCTCAAGGTCGCCGGCGTGCCCTACGAGGTGGAGCAGAGCTATAGCGACACCGTCAAGCGCGGCGACATCATCTCCACCAACCCCGGCACGGTCGGCTCGCACGTGAGCAAACGCCGCGACGCCAAGCTCAAGGTGGTCGTCTCGCGCGGCATCCGCCAGGTCACCGTGCCCAAAGACATCCTCGACCCGCAGACCGTCGACGGCAAGAAGCCGATCGCCACGTTGAAGAAGGCCGGATTCATCAACATCGCGCACGACGAGACCAAGGACGAGTATTCCGAGACACTCCCCCAGGGCGCGGCGACCTCCATCACCCCGAAGCCGGGCACCACGGTGCCGCACAACCGCAAGGTGACCGTCGTGCTTTCCAAGGGTCCGATGCCCGTAAGCATGCCCGACATCACCGGCCGCTCGAAGGCCGAGGCGCAGACGGCGCTCGACGACGCGAAGCTCAAGGCCAACTACACCGAGCAGTTCAGCGATTCCGTGAAGGCCGGCAACATCATCTCCCAGTCGGTGAAGGCCAACACGCAGCTGCATTGGGGCGATTCGGTGGACGTCGTGGTCTCCAAGGGCCCCGAGACGGTCACCATCCCCGACGTGCGCGGCAAATCTTCTTCCGACGCGCAAAAGACGCTTGAAGCGCTAGGACTAAAAGTTAAAATATCCGCACCTCTAGGCGATGTGTGGCATGAAGTGCGCCTGCAATCGCCCGACCCCGGCCAGCAGGTCCCGGTGCGCGACGGCAACGGCAACCCCACGGTCATCACCCTGACGGTCGTCTGAGCGCGCTAATCGTTATCCAATCGTTCACCACAATGTGAACGCAGCAAACCTTCTGGTTACTTTGCAGCCTCCACGGACTTCGCGCCCGCGCCCTCACCCTGCGCCTTCATCCGCGCCTTGACCGTCTGCGCGTACTCGTCCACATATTCCTGCCCGCTCATCTCGGCGATCCGCGCCATCAGCTCGTCGGTCAACGCGCGCAGCTGCTCATGCGTCACAGTCTCCGGGTCCTGCTTGGCCACGGGAATCGGCTTGCCATAAATCACCTTGGTGTGCCCCTTGCTCGGGATGACCTGCCCGGGCATCTGCACCGTCCTGCTGCCCACCACGGCGGCGGGCACAATCGGGCAGCCGGTCTCCAGCGCCAGTTTCGCGGCGCCGGTGTGACCGCGGTAGAGCCTGCCGTCCGGGCTTCTGGTGCCCTCGACGTGGATGCCGAAAAGATGGCCGTCCTCCAAAATCTTGCGCGCGTGCGCCAAAGCTCCCAACGATTTCGAGCCGCCGGAGCGGTCCACGGGAAAGACGCCCACGGAGCTGAACCACCATTTGATGAACCGGCCCTTGATCCCCTTGCCCTCGAAATACTCGGCCTTGCCCATGAAGTGAATCATGCGCGGGCTGGTGAGCGGCAGCAGCGCGTCGTCAATAACGGCCAGATGGTTCGCCGCGATGATGGCCCCGCCCGTCTTGGGGATGTTGTCGACCCCCACCCCGACCGGGTGCATGCGCCACCTGGCGATCGGCCCCAGTCCACGGACGAAAAACCAATACAGCATCGGCCAATCCCTTTCCTTTTCACCATGCGCGGTGCGGCGGCGAGATTGGCCGACCGACCGATTAGAGTGGTTGCTATGACTAGCCCCAAGGATACCAACAACGCTGACGAGGCGGCCGATGAGTGGAAACGCTTCGAGGCCGAGCACGCCGACGACCTGAGCGACATCAGCCAGTCGCGCAACGCCAAGCGTTTCGAGAAGCGCGCCCAACGTCAGGAGAAGGAGACCTTGCTTTCGGCCGACGACCTCACCCCCGACGCGTTCGCCGACGAGGGCCCCGCCAGCGGCCGTGGTCCGAGGGATTTCGAGGGTTCCAGCTGGCTGGACGCCGACAAGGTTATGGACGAAGGCAGCGATTTCACTCCGCCGAACCCCCACCTCGGCCATCTCGACGCGGTGAAAGTCATGTTCTGGGTACTGCTTGTCGTCGGGATACTTGGCCTCATCGCCACCGTGTTGGTGCCACGGCTTGCGGCCGTATTGGCCACAGTCTTCGGACTGTGCGCGCTGGTGGGAGCCGCGGGACTGATCACCCAGCATCGCGGCCATACAGAAACTCGCTCCGGCTATTTTGACGACGGTTCCCGCGTATGAGGTCGACGGCGTTTTGCGCTTTGACGCGTTCAATTACGTGAAGTAATTGACTTACGAAGCCCCTTGAACCGTTTGCTTTGAGGGGTTTCTGTCGTTTTACAATCCGATAATCACCAAATTATTTATCGTACCTTTTGACGTTTATTGCACGTTTAGTCATACTTAATGTTACAATTTGACCTGTTGACGCTAATTTTTAGTACAAAAATTATGGAAGGGAACGGTGTTTTTCATGGCTGGACGCAATCGGGTGGTCTGCGCTTTCACGGCCGTCTCCGCCGTCCTCGCGCTGGCGATAGCGTCGCCTTTGGCGGGCGCACAGGAAAATAGCACCGGAATCTACCCCCCCCCGCGAATCTGACCCAAAAACGCGTTGTAACAGACACGTCCGAAAACCCAGCGTCGTCGCCTTCATCTGACGCAGGAGAATCCCTCTCACAGAACTCCTCGGGAACCTCCCAGCAAAACCCCGCTTTTCCACAATCCCAGTCCGGCGTTTCATCCGGATTATCACCATTGACTAGGTCGAACTCTTCGGTCGGTCCGCAGGCCGTGTGTTCCCAAGATGGCGAGCAAACCTGGGGCACGACCGATGAGCTCCATTGGAACGAGCACGTCGACGGCGATGACTGCGTCCTGGAACTCGAATATGGCACCATCCCCGACACCGGCACCACCGGCGACAGCGCCAGCAACCCCATACCTTGGAAAGATTCAAGCGTCACCAAACTGGTCGTGGACGCGGACACCGGCAACGGGCCGGTCAGACTCACCAGCGGGTGGGGCATCTTCGACACCTACTTCCTACCCAATCTGAAGACCGCAGACGTCACCCACCTGGACACCAGCGGATCCACCCTGATGGGCTGGATGTTCCACGATCAGGCCAACCTCACCACTATCACCGGTCTGGACCAGTGGGACACCAGCCTGGTCACAGACATGAGCCACATGTTCCAGAACTGCCCCAAACTCACCGAACTCGACATCGGCGGCTGGAACACCGGCAACGTCACCACCATGCTGAGCATGTTCCAAAGCGACGCAGCACTGGTCGGTAGCCCAGACCCACCCACGGAGAAGCATTCCACACCCAACGGCAGGACTTTGAACCTCTCCGCCTGGGACACCCGCCAAGTCGCCGACATGCGCAGCATGTTCCAAAACTGCACCTCACTGGAATCCCTCGACATCAGCGGATGGGACATGCGCGGGCTCGGCACCCACGACGACATCCCCGACAAGTTCGGCCGCCACTTGCCCAACCAGACCCTCATGATCAATGGCTGCCCGAAACTCTACCGCGTCAAAATGGGCCCCAACACCGACTTTCGCCCCGGTTACCAATACCACTATTGGCTTGCCCCCGGAGGGTTCGTTGGCTTGTGGGAGAAAATCTACACCTCTCCCGTACGCCATGACTACTACGAAATAGGCACCGAACATCCCGACATGGCGACGCCAGTCTACAAGAACGTGGGACAGACCGCATGGATGTACGGTGCCAGCACCGCCAGCAACACGAACAACATGACCGTAGGCCGTTTCCCCAACCCTGAATGGATATACCTGATCAACATCCACTACTCCGGTGCCTGCGGAAACGGGGAGGCCATGCCCACCACCGTCTTGTGCCCGACGGCCAGCAACCCGGGCTACCGCCTCAACGGTTGGAAGGATGGTGGCACCGGCAAGTACAAGCCAGGAGGATTCGTGCCCTACTCAGCAGCCAGCAACATTCTCACACCGATGTGGCAGTCCCTCACCCCACCAGCTGTCAGCAAAGCCACGCCGCACGCCGAGGGCAGCCTGACTATAAGCGGCAGCATGCCCGGCGGTACTATTACCGGTGACAAGTACACTGCCACGCCATACCCATCCGCAACTGGAGGCACTGCCGGCATCAGCGCTGAGAGCGCAGCAGTGACAGGCACCACCGCCAGCGCGCCCGACGACGGCACCTGGAGCGCCGACTACACGTCCATCGGCAACCCCTACCCCGCCGACACCATCGGCAACGGAACAAGCGTCTGGTTCACGTCGAAGCTGACCCAGGCCGACAACTCCACCACCGGGGAGTCCGCGCGCAAGCAGCTCGTCATCGACACCGTCGCGCCGGGCCTGCAGTCCCACATCGGCGGGCGCACCGCCAACAGCGCCGCAGGAGTCAAGGCCACCATCAAGGGTGTGGTCCGCACCAGCGGGAACAGCACCGCCCAGCCGAACAGCACCACCGAGGCGAGCGACCGGATCACCGTCACCTGGCCCGACGGCACCACCACGGGCGCCAAGCCGGACGGGTCACCGCTGCCGGCGGGCGCCTCCGGCTCGATCGTCAGCGCGGCCGACGGGTCGTTCGCCGTCGACATCCCCAGCGGGCAGGCCTTGGATGGCAGCGAGGCGACCGTGAAGGTCTGGGACAATGCCGACGGGGACGGCACCGACCCTACGCACCCCGCCGGCATCGAAAACAAGGCCAACACCACCTCAGTCACCGTCAAGCTCGTCCAGCCGACTGTCAACAAGCTGCCGCTCACCGGCCAGCGCTGGCAGGCCAGCAACCTCATCGTGCTGACTGTGGTCGCGGCCCTCGCCATCGCCACCAGCGCCTACGCCCAATACCGGAGGGCCCGCCACTGATTCTCAAACCACTACACCGCTCACCACCGTCCCATCACTGAGAAACTCACCACCAACACCACAACTGAGTAACCCACAACAAACCTCACCACCACGCCGCACATCCGGCGGCACCCGCGTCCACCACCGCGAGAGTCGCCGCCACCATTCACAACCGAATGACCCACCACAAACTCATCACCACCGAGTTCATGAGATAAAGCCAAAGTCTCCCATCCCATAAGGTAACAAAAACGGCGGCCGAACCGGTCTGGATACTGGAATATCCAAACGGTTCGGCCACCGTCTTATCTCAGCTAATTACACTGGCTATCTGGCTAATCCAAAATCAGCCAAACTCCCTCACCAGCACTCGAACGGCACATACGTCGGCTTGTCCTCGTAGAAGCGGAAGTACTGGGTTTCGCCCCACTCCTCCGGGTCGCCGAACTCGAGCAGGCGCACGGTGCGGTTGTTGTAGGTGTGGGCGTAGAGCGCCTTGTTCTTGATGTCGTAGACCGCCGAATACTGCGTCCAGGCGAAGATCGTGTCGTCGCCCTGCTTGATGCGCAGCAGCCCCTTGGGCGTGTTCTCGCAGCCGAGCAGCTGGAAGATCTGGTTGACGGCCTCGTCGTCGTTGACCTCCACCGAGAGCAGCTTGGCGTAGGCGGCGCGCAAAAAGCGCGACTCCGGCTTGTAGTCGGTGGGGATGCCGACCAGGCCGCTGGTGGGCTCGCCGAGCGGGATCGGGTCGATCGGCTCGTCGTCGCGGTAGGTGTAGGTGCGGTAGGTGGAGCGCTCCAGATGCGTCTTGACGTTGTTCAAGTGCCAGTCGAAGGTGGGCGCGTTGGTGAAGACGCCGAGCTTGTTCTCGAAGATGCGGAACCCGTTCTCCTTTGAGGGCTCCACGACGATGGACCGGCCACTCTCATCCTGGAAGACGGCATGCTGCGGCACCGACATGCCCATCATCGGGCCCTTGTCGGTGGTGATGCCGAGGTCGGCGTTGAGGTTCTCCACGATCTCGTCCAGCGAGCCATATTGCGTCAAAATCCAGGTCACCAGCTCCTCGCCGCGCAGGGCGGTCTTGCCAGACTTGCGGATCTCGTCAGTGGGCGCGTAACGGAAGAAATGGTCGAAATAGAACGACCCGCCGCACACCCCGCGGTCGTTGATGCCGTCGAGCACCACCGGGAACTTGTGGACGTCCTGCGCCCAGACGATGCCCATCACCGCGTGCTTGGTGCTGAACGGCGTGTATGTGGATTCGATCATCGTTCCGGCGGGAATCTTGATGCCCGCGTACTCGAAGTTCTGCTCGAAATCCTGGGTCCTGCCCCAATATGGGTGGCCCTGTTTGCTGATCATCTCGATGCCAGTGCACATGCCTATCACTCCTTTGCGATGACCTCGCGTATTGCCGCGAATACATTGACTTGATATACCGAATTATTCTGACGGTCGTGTTAACCGTCGCATTTGACATTTATAACAACGCTTTTAACGACGCCTAACACCCCAAGCCATGCCGCCACCGGACCGAAACCGATGGCGGCACATCACTTGGCTAACGCTTAACTGCTAGCGACTAGCGCCTAACAGCTAGCGCTCGATGGTCTCCTCTTTCTTGGCCGAGGGGACCATGGCGATGCCAGCGCCGATGAGGGCGACCAGGGCGCCGAGGACGGTGACCATGTAGACGTGGCTGCCGAGGGCCGGCACCAAGAGGTCGATGAGCACGGAGCCGATGAGCTGGCCGGCGGTGGAGGCCAGGCCGAGCAGCAGCAGGCCGAGGCCGCGCACCAGAAGCGCCATCAGCGCGATGGAGAGCAGGCCGAGCGGGCCGCCGAGGTACATCCACCAGGTGGTGGGCAGGTGGAACTTGACGCTGCCGAGCAGGATGCGCACCACGAGCACCGCGCCGAGCACGCAGAAGCCGACGATGAAGTTCCAGGTGATGGAGACGAGCATGGAGCCGGTCTCACGGGCAACGGCGTCGTTGCCGGCGGGCTGCCAGCCGGCGAGCAGGCCTGCGAGGAACGGCAGAATGACCAGCGCGATCATCGAGGGGGCATGCCAGCTGGGGAGCACGACGAGCACGGTTGCGGCGATGGCGAGCAGCGCGCCGAGGATACGGGGGATGTTGAAGGGCTGCTTGACGTCGACGCCGATGCCGAAGCGGTCGCACAGCAGGCCGGAGATGACCATGCCGGAAATCAGCGCGGTCTGGAAGGTCGCCACGCCGAGGATGGAGGCGGTGGCGCCTTCGGAGAAGACCACCATGGCGCCGCAGCAGCCGGCCAGCCAGTTCCACCAAGGAATGTCATGGGACTTGATCTTGCCGGGGATCGAGGCGAACTGGTGGCGGGTGCTGCCGCGCGCCAGGATGATGATGGCCATGACGACCAGGCCGGAGCCGAAGGAGACGACCGCGGAGGCGTTGCCGTCGCCCAGTTCCTTGCCCACCTGCCCGTTGACCGCGGACTGCATCGGCGAGAGCATGCCGGCCAGCACCGTGGCGATGAACAGAAGCGGAACCGCTATCGCCTTCCCGCCTTTGGATTTCGACTGCTGTGTATCAGCCATGATTCTTCTTCTTTCCTTGTTGTGTTCTTCTTTTTCATGTATGAACTACGTACCACACAGATATATTGTTGAGATTCGGGGATGTATAGATTCCGGAAGTTGGTGATGTCGAGGATGAGTTCGTTGCCATATGTTGCATTGAGCGCGCGGAACCCACCGTGTCAGCTGTCAGTTGTCAGGTATCAGCCGTCAGCTGTCAGTCTTTGCCGGCCAGCCAGTTGATGCACCGGGAGAAGAACTCGCCATAATTCGACCAGTCCATAAACTCCTCAGGCGCCCAATGCGGCGCGACGTCGGACATATAGGCCAGCGAGCGCCCCGAGCCGAATTCGCCGGTGATGAGCAGCGGCGCGTCGTCGACGGTCATCAGCACATCGCTGCCTTGCTTGGGCTTCGCCTTCTGGTAGCCGAGGATCTTGGGGAACTCCCCCAGCCCGTCGGCGATGGATCCGGCGGCCACGCACTTCGGGGTGACTCCCTGGGGCGACTCCACGCGGTCGTCGTAGGGCAGGATCTCGACGGGCAGCGCCTGCTCGACGGGGGTGCCGGCGTAGTGCGCCTTGCCTTCGAAACCGCCGAAGGAGAGGTAGCCGCCGGCCATCATCAGTCCGCCGCCGCCTTTCACCCAGTCGCGCAGCAGCGCCATGCGGTTGGGCATCGCTTTGCCTTGGTCGAAGACCTGGGCGGAGAGCAGCAGCGAGTTGGAGCCGATGTCGGAGAGGAGCACGACGTCGTACTGGTCGAGCTCGTCCATCGTCGTGGGGAAATAGCGCTGCACGTCGTGCGCGAGCAGATGCGTGACCTCGTGGCCACAGCCGTGCAGAGCGTCCAGCAGCTTCTCGCAGCCGATCTCAAGCCTGGTGCTGGTAAACGAATCGAACCCCTTGTATTCCGTCGTGGACGAGATCCAGGATTCTCCAGCTAGCAATACCTTAGCCATATGTTCCCCTTCAACGGTGAATTTCTGAATATCATATATTGCGTAACGTTGCGCAACATTGCTTTTATATTATCAATATGTTTCGTAATGTCAAATCATTTCGATCACTCCGTGACCACTTGATGACCACATCGTGGCGGTACCAACACGACCGACATCGGCGCAACAGGCCGTAAACAAGGCCGTTTTGGCCCTGTCTCGTATACACTATTGATAGAAGTCAACCGCGTTCGACCCGCGAGCCATTGCCGACGTATCGCCGCCCCTGGTTCGCAAACCACGCAACGTCATGCGTGGCCGGACGGGGCCGGCGCGGACGGAACGGACAAGGAAAGACATGGTTTCTCTCTCTCAAGTGGCCAAGAAGGCGGGGGTCTCCACCTCCACGGTCTCCAGGTACCTCCACGGGCAGCTCGCGATCAAGGCCGACACCGAGGAGAAGATCGTCAACGCGGCCAACGAGCTGGGCTATGTGCGCCAGCCGTCCCGCTTCGCCGCCAACTCCCACGCTTCCAACACGGAGGTGGCGCTCATCGTCCCGGAGCTCACGAATCCCTTCTATTCCGCGCTTTCCGACGCCCTCATCACGCGAGCCCAGGCCAACAACCTCGTCCTCGAGATCATGGCCTCCAACCGGCAGGCGCGCATGGAATCGAAGCTGGTCAACACGGTGATGCAGTCCGGGCGGTTCACCGGCCTGATCTACGCGGGCATGCACCGCACCAACGCGGCGCTCAACCACCTGGTCTCCACCGACATGAAGCTCGTGCTGCTCGACGAGGACATCTCCATCCCCGACAACCCCAAGCCCAACATCGTCGCCGTCGACAACTATTCGGGCGCTTACCAGGCCACCTCATACCTCATCGGCCTGGGCCACCGGCGCATCGCCCACATCTCCGGGCCCAACAAACTCAGCACCGCCGGCGAGCGCCTGCGCGGCTACAAGGCGGCGCTCAAGGACGCCGGCATCCCCTTCGACTCGCGCCTGGTCTTCTCCGGGCCCTACACCGAGGAATACGGCGCCAACGTGCTCACCTATCTCGTTCAGCTCGACGAGCGCCCCACGGCGGTCTTCGCCGGTTCCGACATCGTGGCGATCGGGCTGATCTCGGCCTGCAAGCAGTACGCCATCTCCATCCCCCACGACCTCTCCGTGGTCGGCTGTGACGGCATCCGCATCGGCAAGTGGCTGCATCCCACGCTCACCACCCTCACCCAGCCGATCGACGACATGGCCTCCGCGGCCTTCAACCTGCTGCTGCAGAGCGACGGGTCGGACGAGCACCAGCTGGAGACCAACATCCGCCTGCCGCTGACGCTGACGATTGGCGAATCCGCCGCGAGGGTGAAGCACACCGGCTGAGGCGAGACTGGCGCATCGGCCCGTCATGGAACGGCCCCGCTCGAAGCCGCCCAAGGTGACGTGCAGCCCGGCGCAGCGGCCCGTCGCGGAACCGCCCCACAGGCCAAAACGGAGCTACCCCCAAGCCCCTACACACCCGCGAACCCCGCAGGCAGACCGTCCACGAGCCAGCACCACCCCACAAGGCCGACCGTCCACGAGCCAGCACCACCCCACAAGGCCGACCGTCCACGCGAGCCAACACCACCCCACAGGGCCAAACCACCCCGGTCATAGACCAAATATCCCGGCTCGCACCCCTTCTTCCTGCCCCTAAAAGGTAGATCCTGCCCCTAACGATACATTTTCGGGCTTTAAAATGTGCTATTAGGGGCAGGAACGACCCGTTAGGGGCAGGAACGGGCCATTCCCGGCAACTCCGCCGTCCAATGCCCAAAACAGACACTCACAGCTCACCGAATGGCCCCTTCTCGACACAAGAAAAGGTGCGGGCCAGCCGGATTATTCCAGCTGGCCCACACCTTTGATTGAAACTGTTTCAGTTATACCTGCCCGGACGCCAAATTGGCGGCCGAACCTACAACCAAGCGCGCATCACTTGGCGGCGTTCGAGACCTCGATCCAACGCTCCAGCAGGGCCTCGGCCTTGCCCGAGTCCACGGTGTCCTTGGCGATTTGGTAGGCCTTGCGGAACCGGTCGCCCAGGCTCGCGCCGGCGTCGACCTGATGGCCGTCGGCGACGATGGCGGAGGCGGCGTTCAGAAGCACCGTCTCGCGCGGCGGGATGTCCTCACCCTTCATGAACCGGCGGAAGATGGCGGCGTTCTCCTTGGGCTCGCCACCGCGCAGCGCCGAGACGTCGATCTTCTTCAGGCCCAGCTCCTCGACGGGGTCGAAATCGGTTTCGGTGACCTTGCCGTCGGCGATCTCCCAGACGGAGACGGGGCCCGTGGGCGCCATCTCGTCGAGACCTTCGGCGGAGGTGTAGACCATGCCGGTCTGGCCACGGCCCGCGTAGACGCCCGCCATCAGGGGACTCAGCAAACGGTCCGCGCAGCCAATGGCCACGTGCTTCGGGTTGGCCGGGTTGGTCAGAGGCCCCAAAACGTTGAAGACGCAAGGGATGCCGAGCGCCGAACGCACCGGGCCCACGAAGCGCATCGAAGGATGGAAGGTCTTGGCGAAGGCGAAGGTAATGCCGATCTCATCGCCGATCTCGCCGACGGCCTCCGGGTCGAGGTCGAGCGGGATGCCCAGTGCCTCGATCACATCGGCCGCGCCGCACTTCGACGAGGCCGCGCGGTTGCCGTGCTTGACGATCTTGACGCCCGAAGCCGCGGCGACCACGGAGCCCATGGTCGACAGGTTGACGGTGGCCGCGCCATCGCCACCGGTGCCGACGATGTCGGTGGTCTCGCCCGAGACCTTGAGCGGGACGGCGTGCGAGACCATGGCCTCGGCCGATCCGGCGACCTCCTGCTCGGTGAGCCCCAGCTGCTGCTGCATCGAGAGCACCGCGCCGACGGCGGCCGGGTTGGCGTTGCCCTTCATGAGCTCATCGACGTACCATCGTGATTCCTCCGCGTTCAGGTGGTCTCCTCCGACCAGCTTGGTGAGTATCGACTTCCATGTGATCTCAGCCATATCGCCCTCCTGCGACGCGAATGCGGCCGAAGCCGCACATCAAATAGTTATGGAACCCCACCGCTTATGCGATGGAAGTTATCTATTATTCTAAGACACCTCTCTCGCCTTCGCCGCCATATCCCACATGCTGGCGGGCGGCGGCCAGGCTGGTGGCGGCCACCCTTCGCTTCACCGCGTATACGAAAGACGGGCGCGCCCGAAGGCAACGCCCGCCATATCGTCATGAAACCGTATCAGCCGAACTTACTTCTTCTCAGCCTTTTCGGCCTTCTCGTTCTGGCCGTGGCACATCTTGTACTTGCGACCGGAACCGCAGGGGCACGGCGCGTTCTTGGAGGTGCCGGGGAACGTGCGACCGTCGGCCCACGGGCTCTTGAGCTCGGAGGACTTCGGGCGCTTGCTCGGCGAGACCTTGCCTTCGGCGTGGCTCAGCGGCTCGGGGCCGACGATGCCGGTGGGCTCGCTCTTCGCGGAATCGCTCTTGGACTCGGCGGCGGGCTTCTTGGCAGCGTCCTTCTTCACGGTCGTCGCCTTCTTGGCAGCCGTCTTCTTGCCGGCCTTCTCGGCCTTCTCCTCGGCAACCTCATCCTCGTCGGCGTCCTCATCCTCGGCGTCCGGGTCTCCAGGGGCGGAGGTGATCGTGCCCTTCGACTCCTCGTCCTCGGCTTCCTTGGAGGCGCTGTCGACGGCGTCCGCGGCCTCGTCGACGGCCTGGGACTCATCGCTCTGGTCGTCCGCTTCGCCTTCGGCCTCGTCGCTCTTGCCCACCTGCTCGATGTCGACGTGGAAGAGCAGCTGCACGCTCTCCTCCTTGATGGCGTCGATCATCTTGTTGTACATCTGGTAGCCTTCGCGCTGGTACTCGACCAACGGATCGCGCTGGCCCATGCCACGCAGACCGATGCCGTCCTTCAAGTAGTCCATCTCGTAGAGGTGCTCACGCCACTTCTTGTCGAGCACAGCGAGCACCACGCGGCGCTCGAGCTGGCCCAGCCCGTCCTCGCCGATCTTGTCCTTGAAGCCGTCGTACTGCTTCTTGGCGTCCTCGTAGAGCAGGTCCTGCAAGGCCTTGGTGGCCTTCTCGCCCTTGAGCCCGTCGGTGGCATCCTTGGCGTCGTCCAGCTCCACACCCACGGGGTATACGGTGTTCAGGGCCTTGAAAAGACCCTTCCAATCCCAGTCCTCGGGCTTGTCGCTCTCGTTGTTGGCGCCCTTGATATAGCTGGCGATCGTCTCGGAGATGAAGCGCAGCACGTCGTCGTGGATGTCGACGCCGCGCAGCACGGCCTGGCGCTCGGCGTAGATGACCTTGCGCTGCTTGTTCATCACGTCGTCGTATTTCAAGACGTTCTTACGCATTTCGAAGTTGCGGGATTCCACGGACTTCTGCGCGGTGCGCACGCCCTTGGAGACGCTCTTCGACTCGATTGGCTCGCCCTCAGGCAGGCCCTTCGACATCACGCGCGCCACCAGCTGGGTGTTGAACAGACGCATCAGGTCGTCCTGGAGACTCAGGTAGAAGCGGGATTCGCCCGGGTCGCCCTGTCGGCCGGAACGGCCTCGCAGCTGGTTGTCGATACGTCGGGACTCGTGGCGCTCGGTGCCCAGCACGTAGAGACCACCCAGCTCGGTGACCTCGTCGTGCTCGTCCTTGGCCTGCTCCTTCATCTCGGCCAAGGTGCCGGGCCAGCGCTTCTCATATTCCTCGGGGGTGTCGTCGGCCGAATAACCCTCGTTCTTGAGCTTCTGGTCGGCCAGGAACTCCACATTGCCGCCGAGCATGATATCGGTGCCTCGACCGGCCATGTTGGTGGCCACGGTGATGGCGCCCTTGCGTCCGGCGACCGCGACGACCGCGGCCTCCTTCTCGTGGTGCTTCGCGTTCAAAACCTGGTGGGGGATCTTCGCCACGTCGAGCAGCGAAGAGACGACCTCGGAGGACTCCACGGAGGCGGTACCGAGCAACACCGGCTGGCCCTTCTTGTAGCGGCGCGCCACATCCTTGATGATGGCAGTGAGCTTCTCCTTCTTGGTGCGGTAGATCAGGTCGTCCTTGTCCTCGCGGATCATCGGCTTGTTGGTCGGGATCGGCAGCACGCCCAGCTTGTAGGTGTTCATGAACTCGGCGGCCTCGGTCTCGGCCGTACCGGTCATGCCCGCGAGCTTGTCGTACATGCGGAAGTAGTTCTGCAGGGTAATCGTCGCGAAGGTCTGGTTCTCGGCCTTGACCTCGACGCCCTCCTTGGCCTCGATCGCCTGGTGCAGGCCCTCGTTGTAGCGACGGCCGGGCAGCACACGGCCCGTGTGCTCGTCGACGATGAGCACCTCGCCGCCGGTGACGACGTAGTCCTTGTCGCGCAGGAAGAGCTCCTTGGCCTTGATGGCGTTGTTGAGGTAGCCGATCAGCGCGGTGTTGCTGGGCTCGTAGAGGTTGTCGATGCCCAGGAAGTCCTCGACCTTGGTGATGCCCGGATCGAGGATGCCGACGACCTTCTTCTTCTCGTCGACCTCGTAATCCTCGTCGCGGGTGAGCTTGGTGACCAGCTTGGCGAACTGGCGGTACCAGCGGGTGACGCCGCCTTCGGCCGGGCCGGAGATGATCAGAGGCGTACGGGCCTCATCGATCAAAATGGAGTCGACCTCATCGACGATGGCGTAGTGGTGGCCGCGCTGCACCAGCTCGTCCTTGTCCCACGCCATGTTGTCGCGCAGGTAATCGAAACCGAACTCGTTGTTGGTGCCGTAGGTGATGTCCGCCTCATACTGCTTGCGGCGTTCGGCGGGCTTCTGGTCGGTGATGATGCAGCCGACGTCCATCTTCAGGAAGCGGAAGATACGGCCCATCAGCTCGCTCTGGTAGCTGGCGAGGTAGTCGTTGACGGTGACGATGTGCACGCCCTCGCCGCTCAGGGCGTTCAGGTATGAGGGAAGGGTGGCGACCAGAGTCTTGCCTTCGCCGGTCTTCATCTCGGCGATGTTGCCCCAGTGCAGGGCCGCGCCGCCCATGAGCTGCACGTCGAAGTGGCGCTGGCCCAGCGTGCGCTTGGAGACCTCGCGCACCGTGGCGAACGCCTCGGGCATCAGCTTGTCAAGGTCCTCGCCGTTGTCGAGACGCTCCTTGAATTTCGCCGTCTGGCCGGCGAGCTCCTCGTCGCTCAGAGCCGCGATCTCATCCTCATGCGCGTTGGTCGCTTTGGCCACGTTCTCAAGCTTCTTGAGCTGGTGGCCTTCGCCCATACGCAAGGCCTTGTCGACGATATCTACCAATTTCGCTCCCTAGTTCGTTTCCCATAAACGAGCAAGACCGAGTAACTGAACTCGGCACAGACTATCAATTATCCTACGCGACGGCACAGATTTTCGGCTTGGTTCCGCGCTTTCGCCGCCAAAACGACACCTGGCGCCACAGCGCGGCCTCAGGCGACGAAACGGGATCCGCCACTGGTTGTCAGTGACGGATCCCGATGGCTTGTGCGCCGGCGACCCGTGGCTTCTTAGATTTCCCATATTCGCCACGTCACGCCGTTGGCACACAGAGCCTTATCGACTTATTAAGGCCGCGTGGTCACATCGCGTTCTCTGGCGCGGCACCGTCGGCCTTGACGTGCTCCGGGGTGTCGATCTCGAAGACGCCGTAGCTCCAGCCGTGGCGACGGTAGACGACGGAGGGGCGGTTGGTCTCCTTGTTGACGAAGAGGAAGAAGTCGTGGCCGATGAGCTCCATCTCGTAGAGCGCCTCGTCGATGGTCATCGGCTCGGCGATGTGCAGCTTGCGGCGGATGACGATGGGGGTGTCTCCCACCTGCACCTCGACGGACTCACCCGGTCCCAGATCGGAGGAGACGGCCTCCTGCGGGCTGTCGGTCTGCGGCGGCTCCGGCTCTTCCGGCTCGGAATCCTGCATCTGCGGGGGCTCCGGGCTGATCGGCTCGCCCAGCGGCAGCACACCCTTGTCGACCACCTTGCGCGAATCGCGGCGACGACGGGTCATCTTGCGGTCCTTGGCGCGGCGCAGGCGCAGCGTCAGCTTGTCGAGGGCGATATCGAGGGCGCTGAACTCATCGGAACTCGAGGCCTCCGCGCGCACCACCGTCGCACCGTCGATGACCGTGATCTCGACTCGCTTGGCGGTGTCGGCCTGCCTCGGGTTGCCTTCGCGGCTCACCACGATCTCAGCGCGCTGGGCGCTGGGCGCGATGCCGGTGACGCGGTTCATCTTGGTATCGACAACATCACGGAATTTCTGGCTTACCTGCATATGGCGACCGGTAACGATGATATCCATGGGGACCTCCTGGTCAATCAGCGACCTTGCGGCCGCTTTCCTGTCCGACGGCCTTAACGCCATCGTTGGTTCCCAGTCTAGTCGACACGCTGTGAGAAACCTGAGTCTTGGCTGAATAATACGCCATTCGCTTCGCGCTTTCCCCTAAAGCGGAACGATTTGCTATAGTTGGAACCTTGAGACCTCTTGATGACCGCGGCCACGTTTTCGTGGCTGAGGAACTTCCGGGCTCCATAGGGCACGATGGCGGATAACATCCGCCCAGGGCGACCTGAGAGCCAGCGCAGCAGAGAACAGACCGCCCGAGCAATCGGGTAAGGGTGAAACGGCGGTGTAAGAGACCACCGGGCCTCTGGCAACAGAGACCGCATGGCAAGCCTCATCGGGAGCAAGGCCAAGCAGAAGGCGCGCCGGATGCCACATCCGGCATGGGCTGCCCGCCCAGCCTTCGGGTAGGCCGCTAGAGCCTGGCGGCGACGTCAGGTCGAGATGGATGGTCATCCGTGCGGAAACGCACGACAGAACCCGGGGTATAAGAGGTCTCACCCCACTTTTCACGCCAGCTCGGCACCGTCGCCGGCTCTGGCCGTCACAGTATGGCCGTTACAGTATAGTTGTCGCGGCAAAAATCACCAATCCCACGGCATCAAACCTAGGAGGCGATGAGTCCGAGTCGGTCGAGCGTGCGTAGCAGCCTGTCCTCCATCACCGCATTGTCAATCAACGGGTCGGACTGGCTACGCACCAAATAGTCGAACTGTTCAAGATCCTTATATTCAAATGCCGTCTGCAGATGTTGTCTGGCGGACTCGTCGAGCTCATCGTAGTAATGGTCCGCAATGAATGTGATGTCGTACAGGTCACGGATTTTGTCACGATTGAGGTATGCGCCGACCTTGAGCTCGCAAAGCCTGCTGATGGTGTAGACGCGGATGCCGTTGATCATCGTGGTCTCCGTGGCCGGCACCTGTTTACGGCGGAAACTGGCCTCGATTTTCAACGGTCTTTCGGGATTCCCGTAATCGACAAACGCCCGACGCATGGCGGGTGTATCTTTGGCCTTGCGCCATGAGTAGCCGTGCTTGCGGCAAGCCGTTTCCACCGCCCCGAAGAAACGCGATGAGGGAATGTTGGCACGCTCGCCGTCGAGATCGATATCCTCGCTGAATCGATCCAACCCATAACAGGCCATCAGCGCGGTGCCACCTTTAAGAATAAAAGGATTCGACTCAGGGGCGTTCAACGAACGCAATATATTGTCTATTGCCGCTCTATGCTCATCATGATTGACGAATACGCTCATAAGGCTCACCTCCTGTGTGACCCATCACGACGCCGCAACGGTAGCGAATCAATGTCAGATTCGGCCGAGGCAACCTCGTCCGCCTGCTCGGCTCGGTCTTTGAAATCGAGCCACTGGCCGTAGTATTCATGACCCATGAACCAGTCAATCGCAGGCCACTGTCCACGGCGGCGACGCAGCTTCCACACCTGACGCATGAACGCATCGGTGGTGGCCGGATTGTCCAGGAACTGGTCACGCGTGCCCTGCGCCGCTCCGTACATCCCCTGCTCCACCAAATCCAAGCAGGCGCGCACATGCCCGGCCAAAGGCATACGACCCATACCCGGCACCTCCCCCTCATGCACGTCCCACGAACCGAACGGCGAGGTGGCGGTATCAAGAGTCATCGGGTGCCGCCAGTCCATTGAAGAATAATGCCAATCGCCGCTCGTCACCGAGCGGTCGCCAAGATTCAGGGCATGCAATCCCGTCACATATCGAGTCATCATGCCTCCCTCTGTTTCGTTGGCACCTCAGTAATAGAACACTTCACAGCCATTTCAATTGTATGCCACAACCGTATGGAACGTCCTTTTGTTCATTCACCCATTGGCCTTTCCCATACTCCGAAGCCATGAGCTTACATATTGCTCCATATTTCAAGCGAAACGCCTTGCTGCTGGCTTCAGAACACCAAGCACGTCATTCACTCCACCGGATTGTCGAAAAGGTCGTGGGAGACTCGGCGCAAGGCCTCGGGGTCGTGGCCTTTGCGGCCTCCGGCCGACCAGAAACGGCGACGGCGCACCTGGCGGTCCATGCCCTCCGTCTTGGCGGCGACCTTGCGGCCCAGCTGCCAGACGCTGTCTTCAAAAACGCCTTGTTCACGGGCCTCGCGCACCACCTGCGAGGCCAAACGATCCTCGACACCTTTGCGCTTGAGCTCCATCTGGGCGCCGCGCGAGCCAAGCATCCTCGAGGCACACGAGCGAATGACCGAACGCGCGTAATCCTCGTCGTCGATGAGATGGATCTCGACCAGACGGTCGACCACCTGCCGCGAGACCACCGGATCGTAGCCCTTGTGGACGAGCCTCTTCGTCAAAGCGCCAGATGAGCGGGCGGCCGAATCAAGCAGAGTCAATGCGGCCTCGCGGCACGCGTCCACGTCCGCGGGATCGTCGGGAACACGACGGACCGGTTTGCCGGTGCGGTATCTCGGCCGGTAATTGTTGTGCCCACGGCCACGACGACGGTATTTCCTGCGCTGGTCGGGCTGGTCATCGACGTCGAGGCTTCCCCCGAAACCACTGGTGTAGGCGCTGACCACCGGCACCGCATGGGTATGCGAGGCGTTGGGCCTGCGCTTCTTGGCATGGCTCTGCGACCCCTTGCCATCACTTCGCCCGGATGTTGCTCTTCCCAGACCAGCAACAGCGCCTGTTGCCGATGCGGTTTCGTCGACAACGTCCAAAGCCAAACTGGAATCGTCAAGAACACTCGACGCCGATCCAGCATGGTCAAAGCTTCTCGTCGCCGATGCAGAATCCGCCAACGGTCCTTCTGAGTCATCAGACAAGTTATCGCCGAAACGAGCCGACGAGAAACCTGACCTTGACGAGACATCGCTTTGGCCCCGCTTCTTGCGCCAATCGGCAGGATCCTCCGGCCCCTCAGCCGACTTCTGAGCCCGATCGGACGTCTGGAGAGTCGAATCGTCATCCTCCCGCTCGATGGTGGGAGGATGACGATCCAGAAAGTCCTCGACGCTGATCACCGGTCAGCCTTTGTTCGAACCGGCTTCGGCATCGGCCTTGCCAGTGGTGTCGGCGGCATCGCCCGCGGAGGCCGAGACATCCGTGTCGGAAGTCTCGTTCCCATCGCCGTCGGCGGCGGAATCGTCGGGAATAAGGCCGTATTTGACCTTGACCTTGCGCTCGATCTCCTCGGTGAGGGCCGGGTTGTCTTTGAGGAACTGGCGCACGTTTTCGCGCCCCTGCCCCAGCTGGTCGCCCTCGTAGGTGAACCACGAGCCCGACTTCTTGACGACGTCGCACTGCAACGCCATGTCGAGCACGGAGCCCTCCTTGGAGATGCCCTCGCCGTAGAGGATGTCGAACTCGGCGAACTTGAAGGGCGGGGCCATCTTGTTCTTGACGACCTTCACCTTGGTGCGGTTGCCCACCGCCTCGTCACCGTTCTTGATGGTCTGGATACGCCTGATGTCGAGACGCACCGAGGCGTAGAACTTCAGCGCCTTGCCGCCGGTGGTGGTCTCCGGGCTGCCGAAGAAGACGCCGATCTTCTCACGCAGTTGGTTGATGAAAATGGCCGTGGTGCCGGACTGCGAAAGCGCGCCGGTCATCTTGCGCAGCGCCTGGCTCATGAGCCTGGCCTGCAGGCCGACGTGGCTGTCGCCCATCTCGCCCTCGATCTCGGCCTTGGGCACCAAGGCGGCTACCGAATCGATGACCACGACGTCGAGCGCGCCGGAACGCACCAGCATGTCGGCGATCTCAAGCGCTTGCTCGCCGTTGTCGGGCTGGGAGATAATCAGGGAATCGGTGTCGACCCCGAGCTTCTTGGCATAGACCGGATCGAGCGCGTGCTCGGCGTCGATATAGGCCGCCACGCCGCCGGCCTTCTGCGCGTTGGCGACGGCATGCAGCGCCAACGTGGTCTTGCCCGAGGACTCCGGGCCATAGATCTCCACGATCCTGCCGCGCGGCAGCCCCCCGATACCCAGCGCCATGTCAAGGGCGAGCGAGCCGGTGGGGATGACCTCGACGTTCTGCACGGGCTTGTCGCCAAGCCGCATGGCCGAGCCCTTGCCGAAGCTCTTCTCGACCTGCTTCAACGCGGTGTCGAGCGCCGCCTGCCTGCGCGGGTCGATGCCCTGGCCCTTGCTCTCCTCGGCCTTGAGGTTCTTCACCTTGCCATCTTTCGATGTGTTCTTCTGCGCCATTCGTTCTCCTTTAGCATTTGTTTGGCCTTACGCCCTCCACCTTACGGAAGCGAACCTCGGCCACACAAGCCAAACGGGGTTATGTGGTCGAACGGTTGGCATTTCGACACGCCGTGATTTCCAAGGCTTTTCGAACCAACAGGCCACAAGACACCGAAATTGCCTCATGTTTTCTTGACTTTATTGTAGCGCCAGATACGAACATTTGTTCGAATACGGGAGTCGCGCCACAGCAAAATGTGGATAACTTTTCATGTTGTATAGCAGCAACAAACGCTCCGTCGCTCCAAGCGCACGTCTCCCCCGAAAATCGCCGCCATCTACTTCGCGGGCAGCGGCGGGGCGTTGTGGTCCTTGCCCCAGCGTTTCGAATCGGGAATCTCAAGCTGGTCGCACAGCACGTTCCACACCACGCGCGGCTCCACGCCGGCGGCGAGCGCCTCCACCACCGTCATGTCGTCGAGCTGGGTCAGCACCTGGTCGTGGGCGATCGACCGGCCGTAGGAATGGCCGAGGACCTCGTCGAGCAATTGCCAGAATTCACGTTCACGCACGCCATCAGCATACCGAACCAGCGCGAAAAGAAACCACGAGCAAGCCCACGGAAAGCGCTACCAAGCAACCAACAAAACAGCCCACAACAAGCCCGCCCGGAAGCGACCTCGAGCACGCAAAAGGCCCCTCGCCAAACGGCGGGGAGCCTTATGCCACAGGTTCGTTATCTACGAACGGAATCAGACCTCGGAGGAATCCAGGTAGTCGGCGACCATGCGCAGCATCTGCGAGGTGCTCAGGCCCAGGGATTCGGCGATGGATGCCAGAAGCTCCGAGCTCGCCTCCTTCTGCCCGCGCTCGACCTCGGAGAGGTAGCCGAGAGACACACCGGCCTTCTCGCTGACCTCGCGCAGGGTCTTGTGGTCGCGGGTGCGCAGGTCGCGCAGCACGTGGCCGATCGCCTCGCGCAACGAGATGTCGCGGCCCTCGGCGTTCTCCTCATGCTTGCGGGCCACCGCGCGCGGCTTCGACTGCTCGTTGTCCTCTTCCTGCCACATCCGATTGAGAGCGGCCTGGCGCTCGTCCTTTGCCTTCTTCGCGGCGCGCGCCTTCAGCACCTGCTGCTGCGCGAACGCCACCGCACGCTTCTGGGCCGGGGTCAAATCCTTGTTCCGCGCGTCGCCCGGGCGCTGCGCGTCAATCGAAATCGTGTTCATCCTCATCCGTTCCTGTGTACGAGTCATTGTTTCCATTACGCCACCCTCTTTCTGCCATTACGCTGTAAGTGATTCACTATGCCTAACAGCCTTGAGCGTAAATTATTCCTAATTCAACCATGTGAGCCGCCTCACATTGGCCAATACGTTGAGGACCGTCAGGTGGCGGATGCGTTCGCGGGAGCCGGAAAGCCGCAGCTCGAAGGCGTGCGCCCGGGCCTGCCCCGCCTTGAGACTGGGCGGAATGGCGACACCGATATAGACCAGGCCGGCCGGTTTGTCACCATCGGGCCCGGGGCCAGCCACCCCCGTGGTCGACAGGCCGATGACCCGTCCGTCATATTTCGGCTGGTTGTACAATTTGGCGGTTGATTGCGCCATCTGACGCGCCACCTCGGGGTGCACCGCGCCCTCGCGCTCGAGCAGGTCGGCGTCCACGCCCAGAATCGAGGCCTTGGCGGCGATGTCATAGGTGACGGCCGAGCCCAGGAAGACGTCGGAGGCTCCAGGGATGCGCACGAAGGCGTCGGCGAGCAGTCCGCCGGTCAGCGATTCGGCGGCGGCGATCTTCACGCCGGCCTTGCGGCAATCGTCGAGGATGGCCACGGCCATGGTATCGCTGCGGTCCTTGATCTCGGCGATGTCACCCTCGTCGATGACGTCGGTGGGCTCCACTTGATCGATGGCATCCATGTTGACTCCTTACCAATGATTTGGCGTTGTCAAGCCACACATTACTCTCCACCGGCCAACGCCCGCCGCCCCGCGTTGCGAATGTTGGAATCCGTTGGACGCTTTAGTGTCAAGCGTCTATTTATTCAGGCAAATCAGGATTCTGGCAGAGGCGGTAGACGGTATTCCGCGACGGAATCCACAACGTTCGTGGGGAAGATATATATGGAGATATATAAGGACGACGCGTTCAAAAACCAAATAATGCGACGAAAAATCTAGGGAATATCGTGGGATATTCGGACAATACGCCACAACCATCACGACCCGTCACCGGAATGAATAGAGCAGCCGACAAACGAATAGAGGCACCACGCATATGGCACCTCTATATTGAACAGTATAAAACCCGGGAAACCGAAACCTCGCGAAAGTTCCGCTATCAGGCCGACTTGCGCGCGCGCCACACGTTGCGCACGTAGATGTAGCCGGAGTAGAGGCACAGCGCGAGTGCGGCGAAAAGCAGGATGTAGGTGGCCCAGTAATAGATGGTCCACCACAACGGCGCTCCGGCTCCGAGCGCGGGCAACGCGGCCGGCACCATGCGCGTGGGCGTCAGGGCCCACACCGGCATCAGCAGCATGCCCAAGCCGATGCACTGGGTGAGCGTCTTGTATTTGCCGGCCTTGGCGGCGGCGATGACCTTGCCGCCCGAGTCGATGACGAAGAAGCGCATGACGGTGATGCCGACCTCGCGCACGAGGAAGAGGCCGGTGACCCACCAGCTGATCTCCTGGAAGGCGGAGGCGACCACCAGCGCCGAGCAGATGAGCAACTTGTCGGCGATCGGGTCCATGAGCTTGCCCAGCTCGGTGACCTGGTTGTAGGTGCGAGCCATCCAGCCGTCGAGCTTGTCGGTCGAGGCGGCGACGATGAACAGGATCGCGGCGGTGAAGCGCAACCACGGCTTGCCGCTGCCCCAAGGACCTGCGGAGATGTCGGCCCACAGGAAAACCAGGACCAACACGATGCGGGTATAGGTGACCAGATTCGGCGGGCTGTTCCAACCGTCCAGCAGCGACTGATGTTCATCTCGTTCTTGCATAGGATTCACCTTAGCGCGACTGGGATACCGACACACAGCGAGCCTCGTCGTAGCTAGTCTCCATCTCCCCTTTTTCGAAGGTGAAAAACGAATATATCTTCAGCTTCCTGTTGTATATCCGATTTATGTCACAAGGATGATTCGTCAGGATTAAAAACCAAACCATTAAAGTCATAGAATCAGCAAAATTTGAACCTATGCTGGTTTTAGATCGAATCTGTCTTGCCTTCAATGAAATCTAGGACCCGATTAATATCTTGTGGCTGAACCAGCACTTCACGCGATTTTGAATCTTGTCTCGGCCCCACAACGCCACACAATTCAAGCAAATCCATCATGCGACCGGCCTTAGCGAAACCGATTTGCAATTTACGCTGGACCATCGAGGTGGAACCGAACTGTGTAGTAACTACCAGCTTCGCAGCCTCCAACAATGTATCCATATCTTCACCAATTTCATCGTTAAGATGAGATGGTTTTTGCTCGATATTCTTGTGAAGGTTTTCAAGTAACGAAACATCAACAGAGTGCCTACATGCACGTAAATCCGCTATTGAAGATTCAATTTGTTTATATAGTTCATTTCGTTCCATGACGACCTCTAAATCTCACCACTATAGAGAGGTGAATCAACCCAATCATTAGGAACAACAATTTTGGCCTCAACCCCCGCATATTCCTTTAGCAAGCTGAGCAGTCCAGAGCCATCAATGAGCTCCAAAGGTTTATTTTTCGCAAACTTATCAGATGCGGAACCATAACCACTCGTGGTCACCAAAATACCTTTTGAAGCGCCTTCGTTCATCATGGTGCCGTATAAATCACGAACTGCGGCAACTCCAACGGTGTTTTTATAGCGTTTCGCTTGAATGACGACCTTGCCTCCAAGTATCGGCCTTGAATCGTATGCTATGCAATCGACTCCCCCGTCGCGCGATGGTTGAGTAAGTTTAGTGTCCAATCCCATTTTGCTAAAGAGGTTGGTGACTAGACTTTCGAACTCCGCTGGAGTTAGTTCCATAAGGTTTGGTCGTTGGTCCAAGTCAGATAGAATATTCTCCTCAGTTACAAACCGCGAATCATTCTTGTCAAACTTGATCAATGGCCTAACCGGTACAACTTCATTGGGGTCCCTTGACACCACCGCAGACAGGTGTTTAAGACATGCCACCGGGTCCACACGTTCCAAATTAAGTTCAGAGATCTCCTTGAAATTCGCTTGTACACTAATCAAACAAGGGAAAACAGTATGCCCGGTAGATGGATCTGTTGTCAGGTACATACCGTTGAAACAAACAGTGTCAACGATATTGCTGAAATCAAGACGGAACACTTCGACAATTGCAAGCAAAGCAATTTGTGCAATCACGGAAGTATAAAGTTTTTTGGTATCTTGCTTTTTAAACAAAGTTTGCGTTATTGAGTTCCGACTTTTCACATAACGATAGGTTCTGACTTCAGGAATGATATCTCTGTTTGGAAGCTGATATTGTAAAATCAAACGCCTTGAATCGGGACTATAGACAATATCAAAATCCTCATACTCAAAGATGAATCCAAAAAGTTGCAAAGCGTAATGGAAATAACGCGACACCGCATTACCATCACCGCTTGCGACATCATGCTTGAATGACATCAGAACATTGTTACGCTCCGAGACTCGTTTTTGTTCTGCTTGCTCTGCCTTCGAACGATGCTCATTCGCAAGTTTGAGTTCATCAAGATGTTGCTTCTCTTGAATCTCATAATTTGCCATTTGCTGTCTATAAGTATGGCAGCACCTTATATATTCATCATTAATCTGTTGAACTTCTTTTTGATATCGAAGTCGATATTTTTCTTGACCCTTAGCCGTCAATGACCAATGTTTTTCGGGCGAAACGGGATATGCTCTTCTGGTGGGTGGTGTAGGCGGTTTAATCGCTTTTCTCAACCGTTCCGGGACTGCCTCAATCTGCCGCGGTGGAACTTTCATACATGAGAAAAAATCTGGGCATTCTCGACTAATACCTGACTTCAGAATATTCAACAACTCTTTAATCAGATAATCAGTCAGTTCATTCAACTGGACAGCCTTGCCTTCAGAAGCCGAAAGGTGCTCAAGCTTCATAAAAGCATGATGAATTGCATCGCCATCCAAGACATTGAACGTACTTTCAGTCTTTAAATGCTGTATTTCCTCGGACTCGTTACTGCCTGGAATTGGTTGAAATTCATCCTGCCGAGCAGCGCTATTGGCCGACAAAAGACTCCAAGAATCTACTGCTGTCGGTCTTACGCTCTGTGCCACACCGCTAACAAGTGAATTTTCGGAATCAATCATGTCCTCTGTCGATTCCTCATGTATTGATGCAGCTTCATCAAAAGCGTTACCACCAGAGAAATCAGAACCTGAATAAGCTCCCAGTCCTACATGTCCGCTTCGCAAATCCAACCCATCCTTTATCGGATGTGATACATCAACATCACAAACTTAAGATTTCTTCCAACTCGTTAAGTAATTCTACTGTTCAAAATCTTTGTTTAGCAAATTCCAGTTTTAAACCGAATCTCAGGACTCAGTAGTTGAAACGTCTGGCGCAGCGGCGTTCGGAGCGGGAGCGGCGCTGGGCTCGATGGAGCCGGTTTTGCCTTGGATGAAGTCGAGGACCTGGGTGAGGTCCTGCGGCTGGACGAGCACCTCGCGGGCCTTGGAGCCCTCGGATGGGCCGACGACGCCGCGTGATTCGAGCAGGTCCATCATGCGGCCGGCCTTGGCGAAACCAATGCGCAGCTTGCGCTGGAGCATGGAGGTGGAGCCGAACTGCGTGGTGACCACGAGTTTCGCGGCCTCCAGCAACGTGTCCATGTCGTCGCCGATCTCCTCGTCGGGATGGCTCTCCTGCTCCTCGGCCTTCTTGGCCATCTGCTCGATGTCCTCGCGATAGTGCGGCTTGCGCTGGGTGCGCACGAACTGGACGGCCTGGCGAATCTCCGACTCGCCGACCCACGATCCCTGCACACGCACGGGCTTGGCGGAGCCCATCGGCAGGAAGAGCGCGTCGCCCTGGCCGATCAACGACTCGGCGCCGGTGGTGTCGAGGATGACGCGGGAATCGGTGGCCGACGAGGTGGCGAAGGCCAGACGTGAGGGGATGTTGGCCTTGATGAGGCCGGTGATGACGTCGACCGACGGGCGCTGGGTGGCGAGCACCAGATGCACACCCGCGGCACGCGCAAGCTGGGTGATGCGCTGGATGGAGCTTTCGACGTCGTTCTTGGCCAGCATCATCAAATCGGCCATCTCGTCGACGACCACGACGATATAAGGATATGGGGCGACCTTGCGCTTGGAGCCCAGCGGCGGGTGCACCTTGCCGGCACGCACGGCCTTGTTGAAGTCCTTGATATGGCGGAACCCGAAGTATTGCAGGTCGTCGTAGCGGGCGTCCATCTCCTTGACCACCCATTCCAGCGCCTGCGCGGCCTTCTTGGGGTCGGTGATGATCGGCGTCAGCAGGTGCGGAATACCTGCGTAGGCGGAGAGTTCCACACGCTTGGGGTCGACCATGATCAGGCGCACCTCTTCGGGGGTGGCGCGCATGATGATCGAGGTGAGCATGGAATTGATGAAGCTGGACTTGCCGGAACCGGTGGCGCCCGCGACCAGCAGATGCGGCATCTTGGTGAGGTCGGCGGTGACGAAATGGCCCTCGACGTCCTTGCCGACGCCAGCGAGCATCGGGTTCGGGTCGTTCATGGCCTTGTCGCTGCGCAGCACGTCGCCCAGATGCACGATCTCGCGGTCGACGTTGGGGATCTCGATGCCGATGGCGGATTTGCCCGGGATCGGCGAGAGGATACGCACGTCGCTCGACGCCACGGCGTAGGCGATGTTGCGACGCAGGTTCGTGACCTTCTCGACCTTGACGCCCGGGCCGAGCTCCACCTCGTATTGGGTGACCGACGGGCCACGCAGGAAGCCGACGACCTTGGCGTCGACGTTGAACTGCTGGAACGTGGCGGTCAGCGCGCGGATGACGTTGTCGTTGGCCTTGGTGCGGGTGGCGTGCGGCTTGCCGTGCACGAGGATGTCGAGGCTGGGCAGGTGGTAGGGCTTGTTGGACTCGTCGTCCTCGGCATCGTCATTTCGGCCAGGCGTGTTGGCGCTGACGTTACCGCCCGCCGCGCCGCTGGGGTCGAAGGCGCTGTTGGCCACGGACGGATCGAGGTTGGCCGCTCCCCCGGCGATGCCCTTGACCAACGGCTCGGAGGCCTTGCCATCCTGGCCGATGACGGACCATGGGTCGGGGCCTGTGGAAGCGATGGGCATGGTCGTGGAAATATTGTCTTGGACTTTGGTGACCTCGCCGGTCACCGGGTCGACGACCTCATCCTGAGCTCCTGCGACGATGGGCGTCTCGTCGGTTCGCCCTTGCAACACCGCGGCTTTGTCGAAGGCGTCGTCACCGGCGTAATGGTCGAGCTTGGCGTCATCGTCACCGGCGTTGCCGGAACGGGAGAATATCTTGGAGAAGAAGCCGCGGATGCCACGCTTGCTCGCCTTGGCGTCACCAGAATCGGCATCATCGATCTCATCGTTGCCGTCGTGTGTGGGCACGCCCGCCGCGAGCGGAAGCGTCGCGCCGTCGAGCTGGACCTCGTTGGGGAACTGCGCATCCAAACCGTTTCCGGCGATATCCTGAGCTTCGGCGTCATCGTGACGCGAGAAGAGGTCGTGAATCCTGCCAGGCAGCTTGGTTACATCGAGCCTGGCGATCAGCGACAGAGAATAGAGCGCGACCAACACGAAAATAATGACCGCGAACACCGGCGAAAGTCCCCAGGCCAGAGGCGAGCCGAGCACGAAACCGAAGATGCCGCCGGCCTCGCGCAGCACGGCCATGTCGAAGTGGTGGGAGGGCGAGGCGACGATGGCGTCGATGATCGAGCAGATCGAGAACAGCAGCAGCGCGGAGCCGATGACCACGCGCAGGCTGCCCTTGTGCTTCTCCGGGTCGAGCAGCAGGCCGACCGCAGCCACCACCAGGAAGACGGGGAGCAGCACGCTCATCATGCCGAGCAGGCCGGCGGCGAAGAGGTGCAGCCAGCGACCGAGGAAGCCGTCGACGCGGAACCATTCGGAGGCGCAGAACATGATGGCGACGATGAGCAGCACGAAGAAGCCTGCGATGCGGCATTGCTTCGGGTAGCGGCGCCAGATCGGGCCATCTTGCGGCGGCATCACCTTGGTGGCGTCATCGGCCTTGCGGGCGCGACTGGAAGACCCGCCGGCCTTGCCGCCACGGGCCTTTCGGGATGTACTGCTGGATTTCGCTCTACGTACCATAACATGTGCGATTCTACGTCAAGCCCCGCCCGTGGGGCGAAAAGCGGTGGACATTGCTTGTGGACATCCTCGCCGACGCGGCGACGTTCGAAAACGCGGCTGAACGGCCCAGGCCCTAAGATAGCGATATGACCCCTGCCGAACGCGCGAGTGCCGTGGCATTCACCTACAAGAACTGCGAGTTGTCGGGATTGCGACCGAGCCAAACCATGGTCGCCGCGACGAACCACTACCAGCGTGGGGAACTGGACGTCGAAACGCTGCTTGACGTGGCCGAGCTGGGTGTGCGTCAAATCTCGAAGGCCGAAGCCGAGCGAGCGGAATCGCAGACACAAGCGTCATCGTCATCCTCATTATCATCACCATCTTCATCATCGCAGCTGCTGGCGGACCGCGTCTTCGCCCGTTCGATCCGCGCGGTGGAGCTCGGCTGGCTTGAGGACGGGAGCCTCGACGAACTCAAATCAATCCATCGCAGGATATTTGTCGGCGCGATGCCGGGCGCGGGCGAGCTCAGGAGCCGTGACGAGGCTGGCACTCCTTATTTCCCGGCGGCCTTGATCGAGACGGGCGCGGCCAACATCATCACTTCCATGGCCGAGCGACGACGCCGCATCACCGCCAGCCGGACCGCGTTCATCGAGGGTCTGGCCGGTTTCGCGGACGAGCTGACAGCATTGCGTCCGTTCGATTATGGCAATGATATGGTGCTGCGCATCTTCATCTCGCGCTTCGCCCACACCAACGGCTGGGACCTCGACTGGGGCCCGGTGCGCCGAAACGACTACCTGCGGGCCAAACACCTGAGCCTGCGCGCCGACACCAGCGGCTACCACCGCCTCTTCGACACGATCGCCCGCCCCGCCAATCTGACCCGAGTCTTCCTCATCTCCGGCTGGGACCAGGGCCCCGCCCACTAAGCCACCCCAACCTGTGGGAAAAGCACCAAAAACGACCCAAAATGGCGCTTCCCCCACTGATACTGTGAAAAGCACCATTCCAGCCCCAGTTCGGTGCTTTTCTCACTGGTTTGATGATCTACTGCGGGAAAAGCACCTTTTCAGCCCCAGTTTGGCGCTTTCCCCACTGGTCCCGTGAAAAAAGCACCTTTTCATGCCATATTTGGTGCTTTTCCCATAGGTTCCGTGGAAAAAGCGCCTTTTCGGGGCGGTTTTGGCGCTTTTCTCACTGGGTGGCGATGTCGCCTAGGTGGTGGGTCGTGGGGTGGACGTCGGCTGTGGAGTCGGCGGCGTCGTAGTCGCCGGCATCGGCGCGAGTGACGATGGCCATGGCCTGCGCCACCAAATCGTCATTGAGGGCGTTGAGCCAGTGGATGCGGGGGTCGCGGCCAAACCAGCCCATCTGTTTGCGAGCCAGGCGCTTGGTCTTCTGGGCGATGTCGGCAAAAGCCTCGTCCTCGCTCATCTCGCCGTCCAGGAACCGGCCGATCTGCTGGTATCCCAAGGCGCGGGCGGCGGTGACGCTGAGATCGCCCCGGAGCCGCCTCACCTCATCGACAAACCCCTGCTCACGCATCTGCCGGGTACGGATGTCGATGCGCTCGTCAAGTGCCTCGCGCGGCAGATCCAGCCCGATCTGCACGGAGGGAATAACGTAGCGGTAGCGCGGAAGACTTGCAGAATAAGGTCTGCCGGTGACCTCGATGACCTCAAGCGCGCGGATGGTGCGGCGCGGGTTGTGCGGGTCCATGCGCGCGGCGGCCTCCGGGTCCTTCACGACAAGCTCGTCGAACAACGCGCCGGCTCCCTCGACCTGTTCGCGCCGCTCAAGCCTCGCCCGAACATCCGGATCCGTGCCCGGAAAACTGATGTCGTCAATGGCCGCGCGGGCGTAAAGGCCGGAACCGCCGACCAAAATCGGACGAACGCCCCGCGCCTGCAACTTGCGGATCTCGGTGCGCGCGAGCTCTTGGAAACGGGCCACGCTCATCGTCTCGTCTGGCCCGATGATGTCAATCAGATGGTGCGGCACGGCGGCGCGTTCGGCGGCGCTGGCCTTGGCGGTGCCCACGTCCATGCCGCGGTACATCTGGTAGGCGTCGGCGTTGATGATCTCGGCCCGCTCGCCCCAGCCCGCGAGCGCCCGCGCCAACGCGATGCCCAGCCCCGTCTTGCCCGAGGCCGTGGGCCCGATGATGGAAACGACCTTGCGCTGGCCGCCCTCATCATCCGCCAATCCGGCGTTGTCCAATTCCGTCTTGCCCATAACCAGCGATTGTAGGAGACGGCCCGCACAGTCCGTCACGTCCCTCTGTCGAGCAACCTTGCCACGCACCCTTCCAACCAACCATTCGCCAAAACTTCCGCAACCCGTACTCCGTCACCGCACTCCCCGCTCGCCCATCACATCTCACTACATTCACTCAGGAATCATCCAGTTTGACGGCACACCCATCGCTATGATGGAATCCGTGATACTTGATCGACATGAACGAATTAACACTTCCGAGATCCAGGCAAGGCTTGAGAAAGCAACGGAAAACGGCATCGACGCCGGCCCCGGCACCCTCTTCCCCCGCGACGAGATCAGCGAATTCATCGACATGATGCAGGTCTACGAGGGCGCGATGTACGAGATCAGCACGAAGCTCGAGGTGCTCGACAGCGAGTTCCACGTCCACTTCTCGCACGACCCGATCCACCATATGGAGCGCCGCCTTAAGTCCGTCAACTCCATCCTCGGCAAGCTAGAGCGCCGCAACCTGCCGCTCTCCACCGAGGCCATCCGCGACAACCTTTTCGACGTGGCCGGCATCCGCGTGATCTGCAACTACCGCGACGACGTCTACTCCGTGGCCAACTACCTCTCCAGCCAGTCCGACATCCAGGTGCTGCGCGTCAAGGACTATATCAAGAACCCGAAGCAGAACGGCTACCGCAGTCTGCACGTCATCTACGCCGTGCCGGTATTCCTCTCCACCGGCGAGCACTACACGCCCGTCGAGGTGCAGTTCCGCACCATCGCCATGGATTATTGGGCCAGCCTCGAGCACGCCCTGCGCTACAAGTCCGACCTGCCCGACGCCAAGCTCAGCGAGCACTCCCAGACGCTGCTCGACTGCGCGCGCAGCCTGCAAAACATCGAGACGCAGATGCAGAACATCCACCGCGACATCAACGGCGCGCCCCAGCAGGAGGAGGCGCCGACCTCGCAGGCGTTCGACCCAAAGCGGTAAGGCGAGTTTCGGGATTCGGTATTGCGATTCGAGGATTTGATATTTGTGATTCGGGACTCGGAATCTGCGATTCGGATTCCAGGACTCAATATTTGCGATTCAGGATTCGAGACTCGGGACTCATCTCGGTCTCAAGAATTCGCTTCCGAAACGGGATGTGTACCCGGCTTACGAAATCCCTGATACCGGATTTACTTCGACCTCATCGACCCCGCGAAACGCACGCCGCGCACCCGGTGCTCACCATGCGAACATGGAAATATGTCATATGGCGAACGTTTGACCAAAATACGACTGTTTGCGTCCATATTTCACGGATTTCAGCGTTCGCATTCAGCCAATTGCCAGTGTCTACCGATAAACTTGAGTCACACGCAAATAGCGAGAACCAATAAAAGGAGCAGGCATGGCTTTCGGGAACAGGCCTGAAAACAACAACGGCGCGCAACAGCCTTACGGGCAGCCGGCACCATACGGGCAGGGCTACGGCCAGCCCCAGTACAACCAGAACGGCTACCAGCAGAACCAGAATCCTTACGGCAACCAGCCATACGGCCAGCCTTATGGCCAGAACTACGGCCAAAATTACGGCCAGCCGCAATACAACCAATACGGCCAGAACCAGCAGGGCATGCAATATGGCCAGCCCTACTCGCAGCCGCAGTATCCGCAGACCTACGCCGGAGCGGGCGCCGGCACCGCGGCCCCGACCATGACGATGAACGGCCAGGCCGCCTACTCCTTCGAGCACGCGCGCCACACCTCCATCACCAAGGCCTACGGCGAGATGACGCTGGGCCTGCTGCTCACCGCCGTCGTCGCCGTCATCTCCGAAGCCACCGGCGCGCTCTACGGGTTCCTGATGGCCACGGGCATGCTGGGCTGGATCGGCCTGGCCGTGGTGCAGGTGGCCATTGCCATGGTGCTCAGCTGGCGCATCGACAAGCTGAGCGTGGGCGCGGCCCGCACGATGTTCTACGTCTACGCGGCGCTCACCGGATTCACGCTCGCCTCCATCTTCGAGACCTACAGCCTGCCGTCCATCGGCGTGACGCTGGGCCTGTGCGTGGCGTTCTTCTTCGTGCTCACCATGCTGTCGCTGACCACCAAGAAAGACACGCTCAAGGCCGGCCCGATCCTCATGGTCGCGCTGGTGACGCTCCTGGTCGCCGAAATCGTGCTGATGTTCCTCTCCCCCTCCAACACCGTCCTGATGGTCACCGCCGCCATCGGCCTGGTCATCTTCGCCGGCCTGACGATGTACGACGCCCAGCAGACGCGCGTGATGTTCGACGCCGTCGAGCGCACGGGCGACACGGCGATGCTCAACCGCGTCTCGATCATCTGCGCGTTGAACCTCTACCTCGACTTCGTCAACATGTTCCTCTACCTACTCGAGCTGTTCGGGAATAGCGACAACTGAGGTTTCGCCGCACAAGTCGGTAGATAGGTTTTTGAGATTGGCTTTATATGGCCGCTCCCTAAAACCTATCTACCGACTTGTGCGGTTTTCTCCTGCCATCAGAGCATTCCCACAATCCCATCGGCGTCAATTCGTCCGTCATCCCCGCGCCACGCAACCCCTCGAGAACGTTGTTGAAGAACATATCCAGCGCCATGTCGTCATTGAACATCTCTCCCCACGCCGCGAAAACCAGCCAATTGCCCGCCGCCAACCTGTTGAGCCTCACCGAATCCGCCAGATACTGGCGCAGATGGTGTTGGCCGTTGTATTCGACCGCAACGCGATATTGCGGATAGGCGATATCCAGATATTTTGTGCCCTCCACCGGATCGTCGACCTCGAAATTGACGACGGGCTTGGGGAATCCGCGCCGCAGCATCTCGAGACGAAGCCGCGTCTCCATGGAGGAATCCGTATCGGGCTCGGCAAGATTCAACGCCCTCAGGCATGTGCTCCGGCACGTGAGATATCGCCGTGTCGTGACGAAAGAACGCAGGCGTTCCGGCGTCGTACGTTTCAGCAGCCTATCGCGTCGCATCAACCCATCGGCCAAGGTGACCAGCGGCTCGAATCGCAGAACCTGCGCCAGTTGCGCGAATGTCGCTTCCGGAGTGGTGCACCGCAAACCGGCCACTGTGGTCACACAACCTTGGTATCTCAATTGGTTCCATAGATGGCAGCGCATGCCGGCGGGAAAATGGCGCGACCTTCGGCGTTGGCAGAAGTCGACATCGACCCCGCCATCCGCACAGGCCATCGCGTCGGCGTTGACGCCCAGCAGCTGCAGAGCCGTGCCGAGCGCGAAAACGTGGTTGGCGCCCGACGCCTCGGCGAACTTACGGCATCGCGCCATGGCGTCCTGTTGCGTCCGCCAGGCCTGGTGACGCATCAGCTGGCGGGGATGTGGTTCATTCCATATTTCATACATGGCCCGAACATAACAGGATTGGCCACATCACCGCGACGATTTCGATGACTGTGGTCGAATGGTCGGGGTTATCCACAAGCTCCGGGCGTGTCGCAAAAACACAAGTCGGTAGATAGGTTTTGAGAAACGGCCGAATAAAGCCAATCCCCAAAACCTATCTACCGACTTGTGCGGCGTCAGAGCCGGTAAGTATGCGTCACCTTGGCATTGCCACCCACCGAGAAGGTGTCGTCGACCTCGATCGCCACAATTCACTGATCGAGATGCTGCACGGCATAGTCCGCTTCCTGATCGGTGAACTTATCACCCGCCGGTGAGGTAAGCTGCTCCCGTATGGCCTCAGGACTCATCTGCATGGTCTCCTCATACTGCTTGGCCGAGGCCAAGGCGTTCGCATTGTAATCGGCCTGAAGATTGTCAACGGCGTATTGCGCGGCTTCCGGGCTGAACTTATCACCGGCGGGGCTCGTCAATTGATCGTAGATCCCCTGTTTGCTCATATGCATCGTGTCGCTATACGTTTTGGCCGAAGCCAGGGCATTGGTGTATTCCACCGGCACCTTCGATTTCTGCTGCTGAGACGCTTGTGGCTTAGCCTGCTGCTGCGAGGTGGAGGAGGAAGCGTTTCGCGAGGCCGAATCCATGGCCTTTCCTGTGGCCGATTGCATGCCCAGCGTGACGACGATGGCGATGACGCTCAGCACGGTGCCTGCGATGGTGAGCCCTTTGCCGCGCTTCTTGCCACGGAACACCCCGACCAGGCCGATGACGCCGAACACCACGCCGATGACGCCCAGGATGGCGGCGGCGTTGTTGACGATGGGGATGAAGCTCAGCACCGTGCCGATGATGCCGAGCACGAGCGCGGTCACGCCGCCGGCCGACAGACGCTCCGGCCTGGCGCGCCGTGAATCCAACGGACCCATATTCCCGTTCGTGGTGGGGACAACGGGGAACGGGTCCGGCGTCATCGGCATGACGGAGTTGCCCGCGGGCTGGTTGGTGGCACCACCTTGTCCGCTGGCGGCTTGGGCGTAGACGTTCGTCTGCGAGGCGGCAGCGGGAGTGGAATCTGCCGGTGACGCGACGCCCTGGTTGGCCGGGTCGTTCTCGAACTTGTTTTGCCCGTTGATGGGCTGGGGTGAGTCTGGCATTGGTCCTCTTCTCTTTCGAACTTCCGAAACGATAATGTGGGACGCGGCAAAAACCGACGGCGATTTTCGTATGACGTCCATAGCCGATTATCGCCGAACGAACCATGCCTTTCCATTGGACCAACGGGCCGATTCCATCGCCCAAAAGGGCAAATCCCCAAGCTTTTACAGCCCAAACGTCCAATGGCGTTGACGACACCCCTCCCATAGAATGGCGCTATGACCTCTTTGAAAGACCAGCTGGGGCGCCTGCTCTCACGCGTCGGCATGCAGCCGGACGACTCGCAGATCGTGAACGTGGAGACCAAATGGTGGTGCACCGTGCCCATGGTCGTCTTCGGCTGCCTGATGTGTCTGGTGGAAACGGCGTTCCTCACCGCCGACGCCGACAAACAAGGCGGATTGGGCGCCATATACGGCGTGCTGTCGATGCTGCTCGCGTTCGTCGTCGGATTCGTCTTCCTCGCGAGGTCGAAATACCCTGAATACGTCTTCGCCATCGCCTGTCTGCTGGTGCTGGTGTGCCCGTTTGACTCGATCATCTCGACCATGGCGTTGAGCTCGCTGCTGGCAAGACGGTCGGAGCGGAAGCGCTCGACAGGCGCGATCATCATCGCGGCGGCCATCGCGGTTTTCGCCCAGGCGCGCGACACGTTCCAACCGCTGAAGAACTCGGTCTGGGCCACTCTCTTCGCCAAGCCCCGCGTCGACACCAAGCATGATCCCATCGTCCTGGCCTCCAGCGTCACCACGATGCGCGTCACGGCCATCATCGCGGGGCTTGTCAGCGTGCTCATCGCCACGTTGATCGGCCTGCATATCCGCTCGCGCGCCAATCTCAAAACCGAGACGCTCAAGGCCAACGCGGCGCAGACCCAGGCCGACAATCTGCAGACCAGCCTGAGCAACCAGCAGCTCTCCGACGCGATCGCCGCCGAGGCGCACGACACCCTGGCCCACACCCTCTCGCTGATCGCGCTCAACGCCAACGCGTTGACCATACAGACCGGGAAACTGGCGAAGCTCGCGCGCTCGACGCCTCAGACGGACGGCGATAATACCCTGGACTCCCTGAGCGAATTGATCGAGCGGACGAACCGCGAATCCGAGCAGATACGAAGCCAGGCGGCGCAGGCGGTCGACGAGGCGCACACCGTCATCGACATGCTGCGCGACCCGCAGGCTGCGGTGACCGCGCTCGCCGCCAGCGACGAGACCTCGCTGAGCCGGGCCACCTTGCAGGAGCTGCTGGACTCGTCCACCGACAGTGGCACACGCCTTTCGACGTGGATCGACATCAACCAGCTCAGCGAATTGAACGAAAGCATCGGCAAGGTGGCCTACCGCGCCATTCAGGAGGGGCTGACGAACGCCCGCAAGCACGCGCCCGGAGCGCCGGTCTCCCTAGAGGTCAGCGCACGGCCGAAGGCGGGAATCCTCGTCCATCTCATCAATCCGGTGCCGGCTGGCGCACAAGGCCAGACACAGGCCAAAGCGGGGCAACCCGGACAAACTGGGCAACCTAGCCAACCTGGGCAACCCGGCCAACCAAGCCATGGCGGAGCCGGACTCACCGGGCTCACCGAACGTGTGCGGGGCGCTGGTGGCAACTGCGCCTATGGATTCGACCAACGCGGGCAGTTCAACCTTGAGGTCTCATTGCCCTGGATCGCCAAATAAGACGAACGTTCCGAACAAAATAATGCCGTAACTGGTAACGCATGCATCCGCGGGTTATAGGCCAGAATGTGGTGCTTAAAATCGGGGTTTGGCCTTGCGGGAGTAAGCGTTTTGTGCCGTTATTTTTAACGAGGAAAAATCAGCGATGATCTGGCCTTCCCAGAAAGATTCAAAAATGGGCATGGAAGCCAAAACCAGACGCGCTGAATATCGAGAGAACCGCAGAGAATCGCCATTTCTGTCTTTTTGACGATAACGACAATGAGAAGACGCTATTCAGCACCTGAAGGCCATAGGTAAAAATACCAATTCTAAAACACCACGAAATGGCCTATAACCCGCATCCGCATCTTCATGAATCATTCATTTGATGCGCCGATCTGAATATTTTTCGCGCGTCCACCAAACGCCGAAACCGATACCAAGGCTAGCTTGCCGACGTTCGTTCGCTAGAATTGCGAGTATGAGCGAGGAAACAGCCAATAGCACCAGTATGGGTACCCAAACCGGCAGCGAAACCGGCAGCGACGCCAGCGCCGGCAAGCCGATCACCGTCAGCGTCATCGACGACGATCCACTCATCTGCCAGACCCTGGCCATGATTCTCGCCGAATCCTCCGACGGCGCGATCAAGGTGCTCTCCACGGCCACCGACGGGGTCCAGGCCTTGGAACACGTTCAACAGGAGCATCCCGACGTGGTGCTGATGGATATCGACATGCCCGGGATGGACGGCATCGAGGCGACACGGCGCATGCTCGCCCTCACCCCGCGGCCGCATGTGCTGATTCTCACGGCGCTCAGCCCTTCGAGCACGGTGCAACGCGCCATCGAGGCCGGGGCCGAGGGATTCGTCTCGAAAACCGACCCCGCCGAGAACATCGTCGAACACATCAAAGACGTCTGTCTGGGCAGCCCTCAGTTCAACACCGACAGCCAGCGCCAGCTCATGAGCGACCTCGAAAAAGACCGTTTCCGCTCACGCCGCGACGAGGCGAGAAGGCTGCTCGACTCGCTCGGCGAGCGCGAGCGCAAGGCCGCGATGCTGGCCGCGGAGGGGCTTTCGAACGCCGAAATCGCCAAAAGCATGTTCATCTCCGAACGCACGGTGAAGGCGGAACTCTCGGCGGCGTGCGCCAAGCTCGACGTCAATAGGGTATTGCTTGGCAGAATTGTGGAGCGGGCGGATTTGTGAAAGCACAAGTAGGCAGATAGGTTTTTAAGATTGGCTCTATTCCGCCATTGTTGAAAACCTATCTGCCTACTTGTGCGGGGACCTACCTCATGAGGCCACGCAAGACATACTCCAAAATCCCCCCGTTACGGTAATACTCGGCCTCGCCCGGGGTGTCGATGCGGACCGTGGCGTCGAACTCGACCGGCTTGGTCGCGGGCTTGCCGTCGGCCGCCGGCTTGGTGGCGACGACGTGAACGGTCTCAGGAATCGTACCGTTGTTGAGCGCCTCGATGCCTTGGAAATCATAGATTTCCGTACCGTCGAAGCCCAGCGACTCGGCCGATTGGCCTTCGGGGAACTGCAGGGGCAGCACGCCCATGCCGATGAGGTTAGAGCGGTGGATACGCTCGAAGCTGCAGGCGATGACGACCTTGACGCCGAGCATCAGCGTACCCTTGGCCGCCCAGTCGCGCGAGGAACCGGTGCCGTATTCAGACCCTGCTAATACGACCAACGGGGTTCCAGACTTACGGTAATCAAGCGAGGCGTCAAAAATCGTTGAAGGCTTGCCAGTATCGAAATCGTAGGTGAATCCGCCGGGGCGAATTTCCTCGCCCACCGAGGCAAGCAACTGGTTGCGCAGGCGGATATTGCCGAACGTGCCACGCACCATGACCTCGTGATTGCCACGACGCGAGCCGTAGGAATTGAAGTCCTTGGGTTGGATACCATGTTCCAGAAGATACTTGCCCGCAGGGCTCGAGGCCGGGAATGCGCCGGCCGGCGAAATGTGATCGGTGGTCACCGAATCGCCCAGCAACGCCAAGACGCGAGCGCCACGCACGTCTTCGACCGGCTGCGGTTTGGCGCTCATGCCGTCGAAGAAGATCTGTTTGCACACATAGGTCGAACCCGGATCCCAGGCGAAGCGCTCGCCCTGCGGCACGTCGAGGGACTTCCAGCGTTCGTCGCCTTCGAAGACGTCGGCGTAGTCGCGCACGAACATCTCACGGTTGACCGACGCCGAGACGACCTTGTCAATCTCCTTGTTGCTCGGCCAGATATCGCGCAGGAAAATCTCGCGGCCGGTTGTGGCGTCGGTGCCAAGCGGCTGGGTCTCGAAGTCGAAATCGAGCGTGCCGGCGATGGCGTAGGCAATCACGAGCGGCGGCGAGGCCAAGTAGTTCATCTTGACGTCGGGGCTGATGCGGCCTTCGAAGTTGCGGTTGCCGGAAAGCACCGAGACCACCGTCAGGTCATTGTCATTGACGGCCTTGGAGATCTCGGGCAGTAGCGGGCCGGAGTTGCCGATGCAGGTGGTGCAACCGAAGCCAACCAGCTCGTAGCCGAGCGCGTCCAGATCCTCCTGCAGGCCGGCCTTCTTCAGGTAGTCGGCCACGACCTGCGAACCCGGTGCCAGTGAAGTCTTCACCCACGGCTTAGGCTTCAAGCCATGCTTGCGGGCGGCGCGAGCAAGCAGACCGGCGGCAATCATCACCGAGGGGTTGGAGGTGTTGGTGCAGCTGGTGATGGAGGCGATGGCGACATCGCCGTTCGTGATCTCGAAGTCGCCGCGGAAATCGGTATGCACCGGCACCGGATTTTGGTTGGTCTTTGGCGTCTCGTAGTCCGGCAACGTCTTTTCGAACGTAGCCTTGGCCTCGTCAAGCCTGATGCGGTCCTGCGGACGCTTGGGGCCGGCGATGGACGGGACGACCGTACCGAGATCCAGTTCCATATATTCGGAATATTCAGGTTCCACGTAATCGGGGTCGCTGGTGTCGCCCCAGAGACGATTGGCTTTGGCGTAGGATTCGACCAGCGCAATCTGTTCGTCACTGCGGCCGGTCAGTCGCAGATAATCCAGCGTGACCTGATCAATCGGGAAGATGCCACAGGTCGAGCCGAATTCGGGGCTCATGTTGCCGATGGTGGCGCGGTTGGCCAGCGGCACCGAGGCGACGCCATCGCCGTAGAACTCCACGAATTTGCCGACCACACCATGCTCACGCAGCATCTGGGTGATGGTGAGCACCACGTCGGTGGCGGTGACGCCTTCAGGGATGGAACCGGTCAGCTTGAAGCCGACCACGCGCGGGACCAGCATGGAGATAGGCTGGCCGAGCATGGCCGCCTCGGCCTCGATGCCGCCAACGCCCCAGCCGAGCACGCCCAAGCCTCCGACCATCGTCGTGTGTGAATCGGTGCCGACGCAGGAGTCGAGATAGGCGAGGTCACGCCCGCGCTCCCCCGGCTTGCTCATGACGACCTTGGCCAGATATTCGATGTTGACCTGATGAATAATGCCGGTCCCCGGCGGGACCACGCGGAAGTTCTTGAACGCCTGCTGGCCCCAGCGTAGGAAGCGGTAGCGCTCCCCGTTGCGCTGGTATTCGCGGTCCATGTTGCGTTCGACGGCGTCGGCGACGCCGTAATTGTCGATTTGCACGGAGTGGTCGATGACCATATCGGCCTCGACCTGCGGGTTGATGACCTCGGGGTCGCCGCCCAAGTCCGCCACGGCGTCGCGCATGGTGGCAAGGTCGACGATGCACGGCACGCCAGTGAAATCCTGCATCAGCACACGCGAGGGTCCGAATTCAATCTCATGGCTGGGTTCGGCGTTGGGGTCCCATTTGAGCAGCTCTTTGACCTGGTCCTCAGTGACGTTGACACCATCGATGCGGCGCAGCAGATTCTCGACCAAGACCTTCAGCGAATACGGCAGATGTTCGATGCCCGGCAAATCCGCGATCCGGTAATAATCGACATCCTTGTCCCCGACCCGCAACGTGCCCAGCTGCTCGTCCCGCAATGACATTCGAACCTCCGAAAACTCGACAATGCTCCTGTCTCATTATCGGTCGGAAGAACGTCGGGAACGTTACCAAGGCCGAGTAATGGCCGGTTTCGAAGGAATCACGCCCTGGAATCGTTGGAATATCAACGAAAATCGGTATTCACTATGTGAGACTTTCACAGCGCCGGATCATTTAAAGTGTCATACATATCGTGAGCCAAGACGGCGATGCAACTTTCGGAACCGCAAGAACATGAAACCGAAATCAGCATGATACTTATGAATCGCCAATCCATAAGAACTGAAACACCTTCACTTTGGGGCGTCATTCTTGCGCAAGCAGCGGGGTTATGGAATATGCCGCCCGTTTCTCCCGCGATGAAGCGCGGCATCCGCTGGCAACAGGTCACTTTGGACGCGCAAGAAGGTTTAAGTGGGTGTCTCGACCGTTAAGTGGGTGCCTGTTTTGCCGAGATACGGAGGAAAAGCCTTGTTTTTGAGGTTTTCAACTTGGCCGGGCACCCACTTAACCTCCAAAGCACCCACTTAACAGGTTTGAAGGGTTCCGGAGAGTCCAAATATGGGTTTCGCCCCCCCCCACGGAAACGAATGCCATATCAGAAAACTCCGGCGGCGAACACCATTCATGGGCACAAGCTCTTAAATGCCAAGCTCCTGCGCCATGAACCATTCCAATCAGTGCTTGATGATCATGAAAACAATCATTAGCAATCAGTCCGCGCTCACCGACTCACTTGTTCTTTCCGCGCTTGGTGAGGCTGGAGAAGAGGCGGCCGATGAGGTCGGCGATGGATTGGATGCCCGCGTAGATGACGATGGAAAGCGCCAGCACGATGATGGTGGCCACTGCCGTCCAACCCGTCGGGAACTCGAGTTCGAAGAAGTTCGAGACGATCGGGATGAACATGCCGATCAGGCCGGCCGCCGCGAACGCCGCGACCAGCACGCCGCGCCAGGATTTCAGCGGCTGCGCCACCCGCGCCATCACCAGCACTCCCAGCACGAAGACGGTCATGGCGCAGATGTCGCGCAGCTTCAGCAGGTCGTCCGAGCGCGAGAGATTCCAGCCCATGAAGCCGGGCAGGCACCAGGCGGTGAGGAGCACGGAAAGGGCCACGGATATGCCGCCGGGCAGGGCGAAACGCACCACACGCCCCAGGAAGCCGGGGATGTAGCGGCGGTTGTTGGGCGCCAGGGCCAGGATGAAGGCCGGGATGCCGATGGTCAGCGCGCCGATGTAGGTGATGTGGCGGGGCAGGTAGGGGAACGGGATGAACGTGCAGACCACTCCCAGCGAGATGAGGGCCGAGTAGACCGTCTTGACCAGGAAGAGCGAGGCGACGCGCTCCATGTTGGCCATCACCTGGCGGCCGCGGGCCACCACGTCGGGCAGGTGCGAGAACTTCGAGTCGACGAGCACCACCTGCGCCACGGCCTTGGTGGCGGGCGCGGCGTTGCCCATCGCGATGCCCAGATCGGCCTCTTTCAAGGCCAGCGCGTCATTGACGCCGTCGCCGGTCATGGCCACCACGTGCTTGGTGACGTGCAGGGCGTCGACGATGGCCTTCTTCTGCTCGGGCAGCACGCGGCCGAGCACGTCCACGTTCTCCATGACCTTGGAGAGCTCCTTGACATCGTCGGGCAGCTCGCGGGCGTCCATCGCCACGGGCTTGCGGTCGCCGGTGAGCTTGACCTTCTCGGCGATGGCGCCTACGGTGGTGGGGCTGTCGCCGGAGATGATGCGGCAGCGCACGCCCTGCTCGCGGAACCAGGCGAGCGTCTTCTCGGCGTCGTCGCGGATGTGCTCGCTGCACAGCACCAGCGCCACGGGCACGGCGGTGGGGACCAGCTTGGGCTCGTCGGCGAACGCCTGCGCGGTGCCGGCGGAGGCGGAGAGGCCGGTGCCCGCGGCCCGGGCGAGCAGCAGCACACGCATGCCTTGGCTCGCATAGCGCGCGATGGCATCCTTCGTGGCGCCGAAGTCGCCTTGGAAGCCGGAGAGCAGCATCTCGGGAGCACCCATGTACCACACGTCGCCCCCGCGCACGATGGCGCTCCATTTGCGGGCCGAGGAGAACGGCACGCGGGCGTCGACCGGGCTGGCCACCACGCCCTTGGTGCCGAGCGCCTTGAGCACGGCCGCGCCGGTGCCGTTGGGGTTCTCCTCGTTGGAAAGATCATAGAGGGCCTGCAATGCCTGGGTCTTGAACGCCGAAGGATTGGCCGCCTGGCCCACAGAAATATTGGCTTCGACGCCGCCGTTCGACGCCGGTTCAATAGTGGCACCTACGGTGGCGGTCGGCTGCGAAACTGATGCAGGAGCGGCGAGCTGAGATTGTGATGCTCCCCCAATGGCTCCCCCGGCCGCTACCTGCGCCGGCTGGTCACCCAGCATCACCATGTCGTCGAAGACGATGCCGCCATCGGTCACGGTGCCGGTCTTGTCAAGATTCAGCGCGTCCACGCGGGCCAGCGTCTCCACACTTTCAAGCTCCTGGACCAACGTGTGCTGCCGGGCCAGACGCATCGCCGCGATGGCGAAGTTCAGCGAGGTGAGCAGCACCAGCCCCTCGGGGATCATGCCGACCACGCCAGCCACCGCCGAGACCACGGCCTCACGCCACGAGCCGGTGGAGAAGGCGACGCTCCAGCCGCCCACGGTGCGGATCTGCGAGGCGATGAGCAGGATGCACAGCGGCACGACCACCACGGTCATCACCTTGAGGATGGTGTTGATGCCCTGGCTCAGGTCGGAGACGGTCTTCTTGTAGACCTTGGCCTTGGCGGTCAGCTTGGCCGCGTAGCCCTGCTCCCCCACGGCGTCCACGCGCACGAGCGCCATGCCCGAGACGGCGGTGGATCCGGAATAGACCTCGGCGCCCTCGCCCTTGCGCACGGTGCGCGACTCACCGGTCAGCATGGATTCGTCGAGCTCAAGCCCCCAGGTGCGCACGATGGTGGCGTCGGCCGGCACCTGCTCGCCGGAGCGAATCCAGAGCAGGTCGCCCAGCACAATCTGGTCATGGTCGATCTCGACATCCTGCCCTCCGCGGCGCACCAGCGATTTCGAGGCGACGAGGATGGAGAGCTTGTCGAGCGTGTGCTTGGCCCGCATCTCGGTGAACACGCCGATGCCGGAGTTGATGATGATGACCAGGCCGAAAACGGCGTCCTTCCACTGGCCGGTCAAGAGCACGAGCACCATGGCCACAAAGATGATGGCGTTGAAGAGGGTGAAGATGTTCTCGCGGATGATCTGCCAGAGTGACCGCGAGCTCTCCTCGTCGATTCGGTTGACCTTGCCCTCCTCGGTGAGCGTGCGCACTTGATCGAGGCTCAGCCCGGGCTCGTCGATCTGCGGCAGGCGCGTGGCGGGGGCCTTCACGTTGGTGGTTGTTCCGTTATTGCTGCGTCTTGCCATTGCTTTTCACTTTCAGCGTCACGGTCATGGTCTTGGGATGCGGGTTGTCGTTGACGACCAGCGCCACGGCCTCTTCGAAGGGCCTGACGGTGTTTGAGGACGGGTCGCCATCCGTGTGTGCCGTTACGGAATCGTCTTTCGCGCCATTATCGGCATCATCATTGACATTGAGTATGACAGCGTAAAGTTTGCTGTTTTTCGGCGCGCGCACCGGATCGATGAGGATGACCGGAATGCCGGCCTCCCGCGCCTCCTGCAACGGTTTGGACCATCCGAACGCGCCTGCGAATTTCGAGGCTTTCTTGGAATCCGTGGAAGTGCCGCCCTGCCCGTTCGGCTGCGTGAGGGCCTGCTCGTCGGCGTTCATGCCGTCGACGATGATGGCGCTGACCTTGCGGTGTGTGAGGCTTGTGAAGCTCTCCTGGGCGGTCTGCACCGGCGCCTCGGCCTGGCCGGCGGGCATGTAGACGGCCTTGACGCCCGAGCTCGAGAACGATTCGATGACCTGCTGGTCCAGCGTCGCGTCGCCGGCGGCCACCACGCCCATGAGCAGGTCGGTGCGGTCGATGCTGTCGTGGGTGACGTTGGTGGATTGGTTTCTCGTGTCGCCCACGGCCGAGTTCGTAGGAGTGCAGCCCCCCAGCGCGGGCATGATGCCCACGGCCAACGCCAATGCCAGGCACGAGGCACGGCGCGCGGCACGACGACCGCCTATAAGCCCAAAGACACGGCGTCGAGGGCATGGCACGGCCCCGCGCCCGCGATTCGCCTTCATGCCCCACGCCATGATGTTTCCTAACCCTCGCGGCGCACGAAGAGGGCGATCGTCTCGACGTGATGGGTCATCGGGTAGATGTCGAAGGCCTGAATGTGCCGCAGCTCGTAGCCCAGCTTGACCAGCGTCGCGGTGTCACGGGCGAGGCTGGTGGGGTCGCAGGCCACATAAATCACGCTGCGCGCCCCGGCCTCGGCGATCTGCTTGCAGACGGCGGCTTTGGCCCCGGCGCGCGGCGGGTCGAGCACCACCACATCCGGATGGGCCAGCCCCTCGGGCACGTTGCGCAGCTTGCGCAACACGTCGCCCTGCATGGTGGTGACGTTGCCGACCTTGCCGATGTGCAGGTTGCGCTCGGCGTTGCGCACCGCGATATGCCCGCCTTCGATCGAGAGCACCCCCGCGTGGTGGAAGGTCTTGGCCAGTGGCAGCGTGAAGAGGCCGGAGCCGGAATAGAGGTCCCAGATCGTGGCGGATTGGACGCCCTGCAACTGCTCGCTGACCAGCTTCATGACGTGCTTGGCCAAGGCGAGTGGCGCCATGCGGTGCATCTGCCAGAACCCGCCGGCGTCGATGCCGAACTTGTAGCGTTTGCCGTCAACGTCCACGACCTCCTTGAGTCGCTTGGAGCCAGCGCGCACATGGCCGTCGACCACGATGGCGTAGTTGTCGCCGATGGTCTCGAGCAGGGTCTTGTTGCTCACCCGGGAGACGTGGATGTCGCGCGGCTCGGGCACCGCTATGCGAATCTTGGCGCCGGGCTTGAACTCGTCATCCCACACGCCGTTGGCGCGGGCCACGGCCAGCAGCGACCTGGTGGCCAGGGGCATGGTGTCGATGCGCACCCGGGTGTGGGTGCCGCGCTTGCGCATGGAGGCGCGGCCGGCCTCGTCGGCGATCAGCTCGATGCGCGTGCGCCAGTGCAGGCCCTTCTCGTCCACGTCGCCGCTCATGCGCGCCACCGGCACGTCCTCGAGCTCGACGTGGCCCATGCGGCGCATCTGCTCGGTGATGATGGCGGACTTCCATTTGAGCTGGCCCTCGAGGCTGACGTGGATGAGATCGGCCCCGCCGACTCCCCCGCCTTGCGCGAGCGGACCCGCCAACGGCCAGGACGGCTCGACGCGGTCGGGTGACGGCTCGACGACCTCCACCACCTCGCCGGTCCAGAAGCGGTCGTCGCGGTCGTAGGGCTCGTCCAGCGCAATCTTGACCAGCTCGCCGGGCAGGGCGAAACGTACGAACACCACGCGTCCGTCGATATGGGCGACGCAACGCCCCTGGTCGGCGTAACGTTCGATGCGGACTGTGGCTTGCATAGGATATTCCTCTTCCCCGCGGGAACTTGACCGCGGATTGGTTCGTTGCTATCGATGTCTCGCCAACGCCTGGCCGGCGAAACCACGGAAATCCAAGTCTAGCGTTGCCCGTCGTCCGACGTGCTTGCGGCCGCTACAGCTTGCGCCGTGAGCGTTTCCTACTGTTCGGATTTGGCTATGGTATCGGCGTCGTCTTTGCGGGAATCGACACCATCTTCGGCACTGTCAACGGCAACCATGTCAACGGAATCTGCCTTGTCTTCAACGTCATCCGATTCATCGTCATCCTCGTCCTCAACCACGAATTTCGGATGATGGCGTATCGGGTCGGCGATCAGCAGGTACGACACCCAGATGGCCAGCGCCCAGAATGGCAGCCCCATCAAAAGGCGGGTGGTGCCGAGCCAGGTGACGTGGTTGGTGAGGTAGAGCGGCACCTGCACCGCCAGACGCAGCGCGAAAAGGCACATCCACAGGGCCGTGACGAACACGTAGGCCTTGTAGAGCTTGCGGTCGCCGCGCCAGTCGGCCAGCCAGTCGCGAAAATGCAAAGTGGGCATGGAGCGGATGAACTCGACGAGGAACCCCACGCCGGGCACGCGGATGGCGAGGGTGAACGCGAGGGCGACCAGATAGACGCTGTTGGTGATGAACCCGTAGACGTAATAATTGCGCGCCTCGTGGGTGTTCCACGCCCACACCAGGCAGATCGCCACCGCGATGAGCCCGCTCAGCGCCCCCAGGACGGTCTGGCGTTGCAGCAGGCGGACCACCACCTCCAGCACGGCCAGCACCGCGGAGACGATGATGGTGAGCTTGAGGTCACGGCTGACGACGAACATGACCACGAAGACGAAGCCCGGCAGCATGGATTCGACCACACCGCGCACCCCGCCGATCGCGTCGATGACGGAGAAATCGTCACCCGAGCCAAGGGCGGCCAGCGAGGCCAGGCCGGTCGGTTTGTCGTTCACGCTCATATTCCCAGTTTGGTTTTCCGATTGGTTCCTGTTAATGCCGATTGATTCCCGCCGTCTGGCTCAGCGCAGCTCGGAGAACATCGGACCGCGCGAGATCGTGGTCTGCACCTCGGTCTGCTGGTCGGCCACGAACGGGCCCTTGACGCGCTTGGGGATCTTGTGCCCCTCGTCATCGCCGTCCTCGGCTGCCGCGGCGGCCTCGTCGGCCTTGCGGCGCTGCTCCGGGGAGACGGGCGGATGCATCGGAATGAAGTCGCGGGGCGCGAGCGGCTCCTCGCCGCGGTCCACCACGATTTCGGAGAAGAACTTGTTGAGCGCCTTGGTCTCGGGGCTGCTCGGCTGGGTGGCGGCGCGGCCGGAGAAGATGCCACGCAGCATCCAACGCGGGCCATCGACACCGACGATGCGGGTGGTCACGCTCTTGCCGCCCTTGACCTTGACGGGCAGCTTGACCTCCATGCCGAAGACGCCGGCATGTTCGCTCGCCTTGGAGTTGGAGGCCAGCAGGTCCTCGCGCATGTCGTCCCAGAGGCCCATGGTCTTGGGCGCGGCGAACGCCTCGATCTCAAGGCTCGAGGACTTGTACGAGATCGTGCAGCCGAGCACCTGGCCGCTGGCGCGGTTGGCCTTGACCCTCAGCTCGATCTCCTTCATGAACGGCAGGTAATAGGAGCCCATGTCGAGGTACTCGTCGTAGTCGGGCGCGTCCTCCTCGTCGATGTCCCACGGGCCGTAGATCTCGCCGCGGGCGTTGTAGTCCTCCACGGGCTCGTCGGGGAATTCGGGCTCATCGTCATCGACATCCTCATCGTCAGAAGTCTCAGTGTCATCGGTCTCATCCACCTCGTCAGTGGCGTCATCGGCCTCATCGTCGACTTTATCGGCGTCATCGACGGTCTTGTCGACGTCTTTGGCCTCGTCGTCATCGTCATCGTTCTGGTGCTTCTTCTTGCCGAAACCGAACAATCCCATGGTCCCTCATTTCGTAACGGTGTGTCCGTGCCAAGCCTATCACCCGAACATGATGGACACTTTTTCAATGAATATAAAAAGTGGCCACGCAAATGAACATCGCCAACTATCAGCAACACCTCAAAACGTTGGAAAATCAACGAATTGGATATTTGGCAGATATGGCAAAATGTTCGTTTGCTGGCCACTTTTAAAAATCACGAAAAAAGTGTCCACCTAAATGTCGTAAACGACGCTCAACGGGGCGTGGTCCGACCAGCGGGTGTCGTACGACGGCGCGCGGTCGATGTCGAAGGAGACGGCCTTTTCGGCCAACCCCTTGGTGGCCAGCTGGTAGTCAATCCTCCAGCCGACGTTGTTGTCGAAGGCGCGGCCACGCTGGCTCCACCACGTATAGGGCCCCTGCACGTCGCCGGCCAAATTTCGCATCACATCGACGAATCCGTAGTCGTCGAGCCATTTGTCGACGTAGACGCGCTCCTCGGGCAGGAAGCCGGAATGCTTCTCGTTGGCCTTGGCGTTCTTGATGTCGAGCGGGGTGTGGGCGATGTTCATGTCGCCGCACAGCAGGGCCTGGCGCCCGCCGCCGTCGGCGATCTCGCGCAGCTCGGCCATGCGCTCGAGCATGCGGTCAAGGAAGCGGAACTTCTGGTGCATCTTATTCGGGTCGTCGGTGTTGCCGGCGTGCACGTAGACGCTGGCGATCGTCAGCTCCATGCCGCTGGGGGTGGTGACGTCCGCCTCGATCCAACGGCCGGAATCCACGTCATCCTTCAGGTCCATGAGCCCGTAGCGCTTGTCGGTGACGGGCAGGGCGGAAAGCAGGCCAACGCCCGCGCGGCCCTTGATGCGGCAGACCTCGTCCATGCGCTCGAGCTGAGATTGCTCGCCGACCTTGCCGGCCTTGGCGTAGCCCTCGCCGATGGAGTCGAAGATGGGGTCGATCTCCTCCTGCGGGGCGCGGACCTCCTGCATGCACCAGACGTCGGGGGTGCGCTCCTCGGCCCAGCTGAGGACGCCCTTGCGCTTGGCCGCGCGGATGCCATTGAGATTTGAAGTGGTGACAGTTATGCTCATACGCCCGACGATACACCATCACGCCGCCGACGACGCAGGATGCCCCACCACCGGTTGGGGTGATGGGGCATCCTGGCGATTGGAAATTAGAGGCCGACGGCTCAGTCGACGCCGAGCTTCAGCTTGCCGCCGGGGATCGCGTCGAGCAGATCCTTGGTGTACTGCTGCTTCGGATGGTCGAAGACCTCGTCGGTGGTCGCGTGCTCCACGAGACGGCCCTTCTGCATCACCACCACCTCGTCGGCGATCTGACGGACCACCGCCAAATCGTGGGTGATGAACAGGTAGCTGAGCCCTCGCTCGGCCTGCAGGTCGTTGAGCAGCTGCAGCACCTGGTCCTGCACGAGCACGTCGAGCGCGGAGACGGCCTCGTCGCAGACGATGACGTCGGGGTTCAGGGCCATGGCGCGCGCGACGGCGATGCGCTGGCGCTGGCCGCCGGAGAGCTCGTTCGGATAGCGCTGCATCACCGACTGCGGCATCTTCACGAGGTCGAGCAGCTCGCGCACACGCTTCTCACGGCTCTTCTTGTCGCCAATCTTGTGGATGCGCAGCGGCTCCTCGATGGAGCGGTAGATGGAATACATCGGGTCGAGCGAACCGTACGGGTTCTGGAAGACCGGCTGCACATGGCGTCGGAAGTCGAGCAGGGACTTGCCCTTGAACCCACTGATGTCCTTGCCTTCGTAGGTCACGGTGCCGCTGGTGGGCTCGAGGAGCTTCAGGACCATGTTGGCCACGGTGGACTTGCCCGAGCCGGACTCGCCCACAATCGCCAGCGTGGTGCCGCGCTTGACGGAGAACGAGACGTCGTCGACGGCCTTGAACATCTCCTTCTTGCGGGGCAGCTTGAACTCCTTGGTCAGGTGGCTCACCGTGATGATGTGCTCGCTCTTCTCGAGCGTCTCCTCGCCCTTGACATGGTGCTCCATCAGGGCCTCGGCGTTCTCGCCGTGCGCCTTGGCGGAGATGATGCGCTGCGAAGCCAGCGACGGGGCCGCGGCCACCAGGCGCTTGGTGTAGGGGTGCTGGGGGTGCTGGAGCACCTCGAGCGACGGTCCGGATTCGACGACCTGGCCCTTGTACATCACGACGATGTGCTGGGCGCGCTCGGCGGCGAGGCCCAGGTCGTGGGTGATGAAGAGCACGGCGGTGCCGAGCTCGTTGGTCAGGGACTGCAGGTGGTCGAGGATCTTCTTCTGCACCGTGACGTCGAGGGCGCTGGTAGGCTCGTCGGCGATCAGCAGGTCGGGCCGGCAGGCCAGGCCGATGGCGATCAGCGCGCGCTGGAGCATGCCGCCGGAGAACTCGTGCGGGTATTGGCGGGCGCGGGTGGCGGCGTCGGGAAGGCCCGCCTCCTGCAGAAGCCCGGCCACACGGTCGGTCATGGTGCTGCCGAGCACGTAGGTCTTGGCGATGGTCCACGCCTTCTCGTCATTGACGCCGGCCTTGATGAGGTCGTCGGCCACGCGCCAACGGGTCTCGGAGCCAGGGATCCACTCCTCGGTGAAGTAGTCCATGACGTTCTTGGCCTTCTCGCCGGTCACGCCGGCCTCGGTCAACGCCTCTTCGGCGGCCTTGAGCAGGTCGGGCAGCTCCTTGGAGCCGATGAAGGTCTCGTCGTCGTTGTTTTGGAGGCTCACGTCATCGCCGGCCAAAGCCTGGGCGAGCTTGGAGCGCTTCTCGTGCGAGACGTCCATGTGGTTGGCCTTCAGGGCCTCCTCCACCTGGGTGCCGATGCGCCAGACGGGGTTGAGGTTGCTCATCGGGTCCTGCGGCACCAGGCCCATCTTGTCGCCGAGCAGCTGCTCATACTGTTTGCGCGAGTCGCCGGAGATCTCCTCGCCCTCGAGTTTGATGGAGCCACCGACCACGTGGCCGGTGCCGGGCAGCAGGCCCAGGACGGCCATGGCGGAGGTGGACTTACCGGAGCCCGACTCCCCCACGATTGCGACCCACTGGCCCGGGTAGACGGTGAAGGAGGCGTCGCGCACGGCGTGCACGGCCTTCTTATCACCCGTGGTGAAATCGACTTTGAGGTCCTTGACCTCGAGAATCGGCCCTTGCTCGCGCTGCATGGCGAGGAGCTTCTCATTGGTGTTGTTCATTTCGCTCATTGTGTCTGTCTCCCCTGCAATCACGCGGTACGGCTCTTCGGGTCAAGCGCGTCCTTGACCGCGTCGCCCATCATGATGAAGGCGAGGACGGTGATGGCCAGCGCGGCCGATGGATAGAAGAGGACCGACGGGTCGGTGCGCAGGATGGACTGCGCGTTGGAGATGTCGCCGCCCCAGCTGACGGTGGTCGTCGGCAGGCCAATGCCAAGGAAGCTCAGCGTGGCCTCGGAGACGATGTAGGTGCCCAGTGAGGTGGTGCCCACCACGATGATGGAGGCCAGGGAGTTGGGCATGATGTGGTTCATCAGGTTGCGCAGCGGCGTGGAGCCGAGGGCGGTGGAGGCGGTGTTGAACTCGAGGTTCTTGGTCTCCATCACCGAGCCACGGGCGATGCGGGCGGTCTGCGTCCAGCCGAAGAGGGTCAGCACTAACACGATCTTCCAGATGGATCCGGAGGAGCGGAACATCTGCAGCACCACGATGGCGCCGAGCAGGAGCGGGATGGCCATGAAGATGTCGGTGCAGCGGCTCAGCACCGCGTCGACCCAGCCGCCGAAGAAGCCGCCGAGCGCACCGATCAGCGAGCCGAAGAGCACCACGAGGATAGTGGTGAGCACGCCGACGCTCAGCGAGGTGCGGGTGCCGTAGATCGTGCGGGTGAAGACGTCGCAACCCTGGGTGTCATAGCCGAAGGGATGGCCGGGGCTGCCTCCCTCAAGGGAGTGCTCCAGCTGGCAGTAGTTCGGGTCCTGGTGGGTGAAGAGGCCCGGGAAGAGGGCCACGACGACCACGCAGATGATCAGTATCGCCGAGACGATGAAGAGCGGGTTCTTGCGCAGCGTGCGCCACGCGTCGGCCCACATGCTCGTGGCGGGGGCGGACTCGTCGATGGAGTCGACGTCCTGCAGCTTGACGGCGCTGGCCGGGGCGACGTAGCGCTCCTGGCCGGGAAGGACGGGGGAAGTGTTCATGGTTTCCTGAGATTCGTTGTCACTCATTTTCTTGTCTCCTCCCTCACTCACGCGTACCGGATGCGCGGGTCGAGCGCGGCGTAGAGCATGTCGACCAGCAGGTTGCACACCACGAAGATCAGAGTGAGCAGCGTGACGATGGAGACCACCATGTTGCTTTCGCCCTTGAGGATGCTCTGATAGGTGAGGAAGCCGATGCCGTGGACGTTGAAGATGGTCTCCGAGATCATCGCGCCGCTCATCAGGGCGCCGAGGTCCTGGCCGAGGTAGGTGACCACGGGAATCAGGGAATTGCGCAGCACGTGGCGCATGATCACCGAGCTGTTGGACATGCCCTTGGCGCGCGCGGTGCGCACGTAGTCCTCGGCGATGTTGGAGGAGACCTCGGAGCGAGTCAGGCGGATGATGTAGGCCATCGACACCGAGCCGAGCACCATGGCCGGCATCAGCAGGTCGAGGAAGCCCGGGTCGCTGCCCGCGGTGACGGGGAGTATGTGCCATTTGACGCCGAGGAAGTACTGGCCGAGGAAGCCGGTGACGAAGGTCGGCACGGAGATCAGGAGCAGGGAGACGATGAGGATGACGGAGTCATACCACTTGCCCTTCTTGAGGCCCGAGATGATGCCGAAGACGACACCGAAGACGGCCTCGAAGACGAACGCCATCAACGCCAGCTTGATGGTGACCGGGAACGCGCGCCCAATCTCCGAGATGACGGGTTGGCCGGCGAACGTGTTGCCGAAGTTCAGGGTCAGCGCGTTCTTGAGGAACAGCAGGTACTGAATGATGAACGGCTTGTCAAGGTTATATTCCGCGCGAATCTGGGCAGCGACCGCCGCGTTGATCGGTTTGTCGCCGAACATCGCCTTCACCGGGTCGCCGGGAAGCGCGAAGACGAGCGCGTAGACCAAAAGCGTCGTGCCGAGAACCACGGGGATCATCTGCAGGATACGGCGCAGAAGATACTTACCCATCGGTTAACTCCTTATTTTCCTAGGCCTCAAACCGGGATCGAAACGCAGCGAAGGCGAGGGCGATCCCCATGGCCCTTAGACATATGGTGCCAGTGTAGCGCAGACACAACCCAAGGTGCCTGCGAAAACATGAAGGCGACGGCATTGGGCGCCGTCGCCTTCATATGGTGTCGATGATGTTATCTCGCCGGAATACCGGCGGACATCACTTGTGCAGTTGGCTGTAGAGCGGCAGGTTCTCCCAATCGGCGACCAGGCCCTTGACTCCCTTGGCGGTGGCGCCGTGGGCGTTGTCGTAGTAGAGCGGGATGGCCGGCAAATCGTTCAGCAGGATCTCCTGCGACTGGGCGTAGATCTTGTTGGCGGCATCCGTGGAGGGCGCCGCGTAGGCCTGGGTCATCAGCTCGTCGAACTTCGGGTTCTGGTAGTCGCCGTCGTTGGAGCCATTGCCGTGGGCCGCGGACGAGTCGAACTCCTGGAAGAGGTAGTTCTCGGGCGACGGATAGTCGGGCTGCCAGCCGGAGCGGAAGCCGCCCTTGACCTTGCGGTCGTCAACCGAGTCACGGAACTCCTGGAAGGTCGGCATCGGGTCGGTGCCCGCGTCGATGCCCAAGGTGTTGTGGATCGAGTTGACGATGGCGTCATAGATGGCCTTGTTGCCGCCGTCAGTGTTGTAGGAGATGGTGAACTTGTCGGTGTCCTTGGAGATGGCGTCGGCCTTGGCCCACAGGTCCTTGGCCTCCTTGGCGTTGTAGACGAGGTTGTCCTTGCCCTTGAGGTCCTTGGAGAATCCGGGGGTCATCGGCGAGGTGAAGTCGACGGGCTGCATGCCGGTGCCGTTGAGCACCTTCTTGATGATGGAGCCGCGGTCGATGGCCTTGGAGATGGCCTGGCGGCGCAGCGTGCCCTCCTCGGTGCCGGAGACGAAGTGCGGAAGGTCCGAGGGAATGGTGAACATCTGCATCACGGAACCGGGCTGGTTGTAGGGCTGGATGTTCGAATCGGTCGTGAAGCTCTTGGTGTCGGCCGTGGGGATGGTGTCGATGACGTCGAGGTTGCCACCCTGCACGTCGGAGTAGGCGGAGTCGACCTTGGTGTAGATCTTGAAGGTCACGCCGTCGTTCTTGGGCTTGACGTTGCCATGGTAGGCCTTGTTGCGCACCAGGCGGATCTCGGTGTTGTGGGTCCACGACTCGAGCTTGTAGGGGCCGTTGCCGACCGGCTTGTTGCCGAAGGCCTTCGGGTTCTTGTAGAAGGACTCGGGCAGCGGGGCGAAGGCGAGGTAGCCGACCTTGATCGGGAAGGTGGCGTCCGGCTTCGACATAGTGACGGTGAAGCTGTCGTCACCGGTGACCTTGAGGCCGGAGAGCTGCTCGTCGCCCTTGAGCGTCTTGGCCTGCAGGTCGTCGTAGCCCTGGATGGTGGAGAAGAAGGAGGAGCACTTCTGCGCGTTCTTCGCGTTGGCGATGTAGCTCCAGGCCTTGGTGAAGGACTTGGCGGTCACCGGGGTGCCGTCGCTGAACTTCCAGCCCGGCTTCAGCGTGATGTTGTATTCGGTGGAGTTCGCGTTGTCCTGGATGGACTTGGCCACCTCGTTGGAGGGGTTGCCCTTGGCATCGAACGAGACGAGCTCGGCGAAGAGGAGGGTGCCCGCTCGGGCGCCGCCGGATTCGTTGGTGTTGCCCGGGATCAGCAGGTTCTGCGGCTCGGAGTTGAACGCCGTGATGACGTTCTTGTCGCTGGCGTTGGACCCGGAGGATCCGCAGCCCGAAAGCAGCATGCCCATGGAGCACACCACGGCCGCCGCCGCCAATAGTTGTTTCTTCATCTATCTGCCCTTCTTGCATGTTTTCGCATGATATGCGCTTTCCAGACTACCCTGAAAGCCCGATGAGCTGATCGGGGCACCCCGCGGCCACCTGCGCACGGACCGTGAATAGTCATTGAAGCGCATAAGCGCCACCGGTGCCCGTAAATGAACACTATGTGGACTTTTCGCGTGTTAGTGCCTAAACGCAATACAGAAAAACTTGGGAAACGAAGACTCCTCGAAAATGACTTTATGAATAACTCGAAGAAGGCAAAACGGCATGAAAAAAGGAGCGCACACCGAAGCATGCACTCCCTTTTTATCTCAAAGCGAACGGCTCCAGGGCCTCATGCCGCCCCGGAGCCATCCGCCTGACGTGTCAGGCGCGAATCCGGCCGATCACTTGTGCATCTGCACGAAGGTCGGATAGGTCTGCCAGTCGATCTGGAAGCCCTTCACGCCCTTGGCCGCGACGCCGTCGTTGGCCATGTAGTAGAGCGGGATGGCCGGCAGGTCGTTCAGAAGGACCTCCTGGGCCTGCTGGTAGAGCTGGTTCGCCTCGTCGGTGGACTTGGCGGCGTAGGCCTGCTGGAGCAGGGCGTCGAACTTCGGGTTCTTGTAGTCGCCGTCGTTGGAGCCGTTGCCATTGGCCGCGCTCGACGCGAAGTTCTGGGCCAGGAAGTTCTCGGCCGAGGGATAGTCGGGCATCCAGCCGGAGCGGAAGCCGCCCTTGATCTTGCGGTCGGTGATCGCGTCACGGAACTGCTGGAAGGTGGGCATCGGGTTGGTGGCGGCCACCTTGGAGCCCAGAGCGTTGTTGATGGAGTTGACCACGGCGTCGAAGACCGGCTTGGCGTCGCCGTCGGAGTTGTAGGCGAGGGTGAGCTGGTCGGTGTCCTTGGAGATGGCGTTGGCCTTGGCCCACAGCTCCTTGGCCTTCTTCGGGTTGTAGCTGAGGTTCTCGTTGCCCTTGATGTGGTCGGAATAGCCGGGGATCACCGGGGCGGTGAAGTCCTTGGCGGGGGCGCCGACGCCGTTGAGCACCTTCTTGACGATGCTCTGACGGTCGATGGCCATGGAGATGGCCTGGCGGCGCAGCGTGCCCTCCTCGGTGCCGACCTGGTAATGCGGCAGGTCCGAGGGGATGGTGAACTGCTGGATGGAGGAGCCGGGCTCGTTGAAGGCCTGCAGGCTCGATTCCTTCTGGAAGGTCTTGGTGTCCTCCTGCGGCACGGTGTTGATCACGTCGAGGTTGCCGGCCTGCACGTCGGCGTAGGCGGCGCTGACCTTGGTGTAGATCTTGAAGTCCACGCCGTCGTTCTTCGGCTTGTCCTTGCCCGTGTAGTGCGGGTTCTTGACGACCTTGATGTCCTGGTTGTGGTTCCACGAGGACATCTTGTAGGGGCCGTTGCCCACCGGGTTATTGCCGAAGGCCTTGACGTCCTTGTAGAACGACTCGGGCAGCGGGGCGAAGGCGGAGTAGCCCACCTTGATCGGGAAGGTGGAGTCGGGGGAATTCAGGTCGACGGTGAAGGTGTTCTCGTCGACCACCTTGAGGCCGGAAAGCTGCTCGTCGCCGTTGAGCGTCTTGGCCTGCAGGTCATCGTAGCCCTTGATGGTCTTGAAGAATGAGGAGCACTTCTGCGCGTTCTTCGCGTTGGCGATATAGCTCCAGGCCTTCGTGTAGCTCTGGGCCTCGATCGGGGTGCCGTCGCTGAACTTGAGACCGGGCTTGAGCTTGATGGTGTATTGGGTGCCATTGGCGTCGGGGGTGATGGACTGGGCCTGGTCCATGACCGGATTGCCCTTGACGTCGAAGCGGACCAGCTGCGAGAACAGGGCGCGCAGGACGATGCCGCCGCCGGTCTCGTTGGTGTTGCCGGGGATCAGCGGATTCTGGGGTTCGGTGTCGAAGACCGAAATGACGTTGCCGCCGTTGGACGATGAGCTCGACGAGGAGCCGGACGCGCCGCAGGCGCTGAGAAGCATGGCCGCCGAGCAGGCGATCGCCGCCAGGGCCAGAGCTTTCTTCTTCATAAGATTTCTCCTATTCATAGGTTTACGTGGTATGAGCCGCGTCTCAAACAAAAAAAGTTGGCTGAAATGGCCAACTTCCTTGCTGATGTTCCCATTCTCGCTCAGGGGCTTTGGTTATGCAAACCTTTTCACGGAAATCGCCCGATAGGTGGACAGTTCATTATGATTTGTCTAATTTTATCGGCAGGTCTCAGAACTGTCGTGTATCTGCGACATTTGAAGGGATAAGAAGCATTATGCGAGAACAGGTTATTGTGACCGCTATTGCCTATTCAGGCGCGCGGGAAGGCCTGGCGGTAGCGCTTCTTAATCTGCTCGATGGAGACGTGCGTATAGCGCTGGGTGGTCTTGAGCGAGGAGTGGCCGAGCATCTCCTGGACCTCGCGCAGGTCGGCTCCCCCGTCGAGCAGATGGGTGGCGGCGCTGTGGCGCAAAGCGTGCGGACCGATATCGGGCACCCCGGCCTCGGCGGCCTTGCCATGGACGACCTCGCGCACGACGCGCTGGTCGACGCGCTTGCCCCGCACGCCCAGGAAGAGCGCGTCGGCGGATTTCTTGTTCTCGAACTCCGGGCGACCCTCGCCAACCCACTGCTCTAGCGCTTCGGCGGCCGGGGCGCCAAAGGGCACGACGCGCTGCTTGTCGCCCTTGCCGGTCACGCGGATGGTGCGGTTGGACGGCTCTATGTCGGCCACGTCGAGGCCCGTGAGCTCGGCGACGCGGATGCCGGTGGCGTAGAGCAGCTCCACCATGGCGGCGTCGCGCAGGGCCAGCGCGTGGGTTTGGCGGGCTTTCGCGGCCGTCTCGGAGTTTGTGGCCTTCGGAGTGGTCGTGACTGCCTCGTTTGTCGTCTTCTTGTTTGCCCCTGATTTCGACTTGACGGGCTCGCAGTCCTCGTCGACCGTCTCCATCAATTGCTCGGCCTGGCGCTCGCTGAGCACGGTCGGCAGGTTCTCGGGGATCTTCGGGGTCATGAGCGTGGCCGCCGGATTGGCGTGGATGAGGTCGTGGTCGTGGGCCCAGGCGAAGAAATTGCGCACGGCGACGGTTTTGCGCGCCATGCTGCTGCGGGCGTGGCCGGCGGACTCGTGGGCCATCCACGAGCGCAGCATCTGCAGGGTGACGGCGTCGAGGTCGGTGACGCCGCGTGAGTCGAGCAGGCCGAGGCAGGCCTCGAGGTCGGAACGGTAGGCCTTCATGGTGTTGTCGCTCAGCCCGCGGTTCGCTTTGAGATAGGCGATGAAATCATCGATCTGGCTATCGAATCGCATGGCGCCTCCCCCCGTTGCCTTGTTGATCTCGAATGTATCTATACAATATATCCGTCATTCTACGGCCGTCATGGCACCACTATCGCGACGCCGCTTTCAAACGTGAGGACGTTTAGGATTGGGGCATTCGGATTCGCGCGATTTCGGCGAGGCGGCATAGATTGGGACGTGACCACTGAGATGACCGACAAGCGAGGAGGGTCCATGCCTTTGCCAGCGACGATTCCCCAAGGCGCGCGCCTGATGGTGCGCACGCTCGACGGTGTGGACCCACGCACCGGGCGGCAACAGTACCGCGACTACATCGGGCATGTGCGCTCGTGGGACGGCGAGACACTCGCCATCACGCGCGACCCGGCGGCCAACGGCTCCAGGCCCGCGCAGGAGGTCGAGATCACCCGCGACCACATCGTGGCGTTGAAACCGATTCCCGAGCGTCGCGGCAGGGTGGCGCGCAACAGCGAAGCGCACGGCAGCGATACCAGCGATAAAACGCTTTAGCACATATAGCAAGCATACTTTCCCGACAAATGGAAGGCAGCGAAAGACACACCTATCCAGTAATCAAGCAGCAATCATCATCCGAAAGTGGCCACATGCCTGAAAGCGCCTACAACGCCGAACGAACCTCAACCAACACCTGCCTCGGCGCGGTGAAGCGGATGATGTGCTCGCCGCGACGGGCGGACTCAAGCAACTCCCCCTGCCAACCGGCCTCATCGATATCGAGCGCAAACGGCTCGGCATCGTTCACGGCGCCCCGGCTCTTATAGTCGCGGAACGGCTGGCCCTCGGCGAAGAAGCGGGTCATGGCCTCGTCGTCGCCACGGTGCAGATCGTCGGCGAAAGCGAGTAGACGGCCCGACAGCTCACGCAGCAGGCTCTCCACGTTGCTGGCATCCTCCTCGATCATCGCGCGCGTGCGCTCCGGGTCGGTCAAGGCCACGCGGGTCATGTCGCGCCAACTGCCGGCGGCGAGCGCGGCGGCGATGTTGCGGTCGGGGCTGGCGCTCAGCTCGCCAATCAGCGCGGTGGAGACGGCGTGGGGCATGTGCGAGATCATCGCGGCGGCACGGTCGTGGGTGGCGTCGTCGAGCACGATGGCGCGGTTGCCGACCTGCTCGGTAATCAGGTTCGCGACGGCGAGGAAGCGTTGGTAATTGGTGTGTTCGTCGACGGTGATGGCCCACAGCGCGCCATCGTAGAGGCCGGGGTCGCTGGCCGAGAACCCGGAGAGCTCGGTGCCTGCCATGGGGTGTGCGCCCACGTAGCAATCCGCAAGGCCGGCGTCGGCGACCTGCGAACGCACCATGGCCTTGACGCTGCCCACGTCGCTCAACGTGGTGGCGTCGCGGTCGATGACGTCTTTCAAATCGGCAAGCACCTGCGGCATGGCCCGCAGCGGGTTGCACAGCATGATGATGTCGGGACGCTCTTGGGCGAGCTGCGCCAAGGTGTCGACGCATTCGATGCCGTCGCGCCGGGCGTCGGCGTAGGGGTGCGGCCTGTGGTTCCACGCGACGACCCTGCATCCGCGACCTACCAGGCGCCGGGCGAGCGACCCGCCGATCAGCCCCAATCCGACGATGCCAATCGTGTTCACCACAGCAGTTCCCTTTCCATATGTTGCTTTCGCGACGCCTCACCATCATCGTGTGTGGTCTCTTGCGACGCCTTGGTATCGGCGCTTTCCACAGGTTCGTCATCGGGATAGATCCGCGTGGAGCAGACTCCCCCGTGCGGCAGCATCCACGTGTTGACCGGCGGATTCGGCCGTTCGACGCGTGGGTAGACGGCCAGCGTCTTCACCCAGTCGCCCCGTTCGACGATCCAGCGCAGCAGGTCGTGGAAGTTCGGCTGCCAGGGGGCGGCGTCGAGGGTGATGACGAAGCCGTAGGTGCCGGTGTGACCTTTGATCGGGCGGGAGATGAGGCTGGTCATGTTGAGCCCCTCGTCACGTACCTTGTCAAGCAGACGGGCGACGACGCCAGGGCCAGTGCTCAGTGGGATGACGGTGAGGATGGTCTCGAACTCGCCGTCGGCATGGGTCTTGTCGGCGGAGAACATCGCCTCGGCGTCGGCGCGCGGGGCGACCACGAGGAAATCGGTGCGGGCGCCCTTGAAGTCCTGCACGCCGCGCTCAAGCGTTTCCAAACCATAGATGGAGCCGCAGATGGATGGGCCAAGCGCCACCTGACCGGCCTTCACGTCACGGCACGCGGCCGCGTTCGAGGAGGCCGGCACCGCCTCCAGCCCACGACGCCTGATGAACGCCTTGCATTGCGCGAGGCCATGCGGGTGGGCGGTGACCTCACGCAACGCCCCGCTCCCCTCGCGGGTGAAGGCGTCGAAGGCCACGTCCACGCCGACCCGGCCCACGCCGGCGGCGTCATGGGCGTCGATCAGCGCGTCGAGGTTGGGCATCACATAGCCCTCGACGTTGTTCTCCCAGGCGATGACGCCCCAGCCTCGCCCGGCCTCGACGGCCTCAATGATGGACGGCACGTCGTCGCACGGCACAAGGTCCATCGTCTCGCCATGCCGCCGCTCGGCGATGGCGTTGGCCGCCAGCACCGCGGCCTGGTGGGTGAACGAGCCTATCGGCCCCAAAAAGTAGAGCGTGCTCGCTTCGCCGTCAATATCATCTTGAGATGTCTTGTTCGTGTTGGTATTCAAGCTCATCGCCCCTCATCTCCAGCCTCGGAAGCCTTGGCATCATCCTGCCGCCGCGTATCAGGTGTCCGCACGGCACCGGTCTGCGCCGAAACCAAATCGGCATCCCTAACATTCTCGTTTTGAGTCTGGGAATCCCCACGAATCACCGAATTCCATGATCGCGCGTCATTTGCATCGCCCGAATTGCCATTATTGGCGTCAAACTCGTTGTGACGACTTGAACTCTGCTCAGGCATCCTGAACCATTGGCGCGGCAAAAAGAGGAACACCAGTTGCACAATCACCATGCCGAACAGCCACATATAACCGACATGCTCGCTGAAATATGGCACCGAGGAGCCGTCGCCGAAACCGATGGGTGTGAGCACATCGCCGCTGAAGCCCATCGCGACCAGCCACGCCGTGGCCGAGGACGCAATCAAGTGCAGCGCCAAGCCGGTCACCCCGCTGCGCGCGCGGGCCGACCACGTCGAGATCGCGACGATCAGTAGCGCCAGCACCAGGCCGTAAGGGAAGTTGTACGCGGCACCCATGCGGTGCGCCAACGTGCCGATGATGCCCACAATGATTCCGGCCACGATGCACACCAGCCACCGCACCGCAAAGTGCGGGCTGAACGACCACGGCAGGTCGGCCTTCACGGCACTGGCTGCGGCGGCAGTGGCTGCGGCGTCGCCGGTTTGGGCGGGTTCGGTTTCGACAGGGCGAGGATTCATAGTGCCAGTATGCCCCACCCGCCGGTCAACCGGTGCGGCAAACGCCTGAAATCCGCCATTATTCAAACCAACGATGGCAGAAAACAGATACAACAAGATCCAAACCCTCCGATTCGTGCCACCAAAGCAAGGTAACGGCGGAAAACGGACGCTAATCCGACGTGGCTATGTCCCGAAAACCTCCCACCGGAGATACGAGAACGCCTCCCGAACCAACGGAGGATTCGGAAGGCGTTCTCATGAAACCTAGTGAAACGGCGGCTTACTTCTTCTTGTTGTTGCCGTTCTGGCGACGCTGGCGGGCGTGCCACTTGTACCACTCGTCGCGGTCGAGGATGACCTTGCGCACGCGGATGGCCTCGGGGGTCACCTCGACGCACTCGTCCTCGTTGGCGAAGTCAAGCGCCTCCTCCAGGCTCATCTTGATGGGCGGGGTGAGGGTCTCGAGCACGTCGGCGGTGGCGGAACGCATGTTGGTCATGTGTTTGGCCAAGGTGACGTTGACGTCGAGCTCGTCGGGCTTGTTGTTGATGCCGACGACCTGGCCCTCATAGACCTGGCTCTGCGGCTCGACGAAGAAGTTGCCACGGGCCTGCAGGCGCTGCATGGCGTAAGGGGTGGCCACGCCGGCGCGGTCGGAGACCATGGAGCCGTTCTGGCGCGTGGTGATCTCGCCGGCCCACGGGGCGTAGCCCGCTGAGATGGAGCTGGAGATGCCGGTGCCTCGCGTGGAGGTGAGCAGCGCGGTGCGGAAGCCAATCAGGCCACGCGAGGGGACAGTGAACTGCATGCGCACCCAGCCGGAGCCGTGGTTGGTCATGGAGTCCATGCGGCCCTTGCGGTCGGCCATGAGCTGGGTGACGGCGCCCATGTATTCCTCGGGCACGTCGATGGTGTCGGCCTCCATAGGCTCGTTGAGCTTGCCGTCGATGGTCTTGGTGACCACCTGCGGGCGGCCGACGGTGAGCTCGTAGCCCTCACGGCGCATCTGCTCGGCGAGGATAGCCAGCGCCAGCTCGCCACGGCCCTGGACCTCCCAGGCGTCGGGGCGATCGGTGGGCAGCACCTTGATGGAGACGTTGCCGATGAGCTCGCGGTCGAGGCGGTCCTTGATCATGCGGGCGGTGAGCTTGTGGTCCTTGCCCTCGCGGCCGGCCAGCGGGGAGTCGTTGACGCCGAAGGTCATGGAGATGGCCGGGTCGTCGACGTGGATGAGCGGCAGCGGCTTGGGGTCGTTGGGATCGACGATGGTCTCGCCGATCATGATGTCGCCGACGCCCGCCACAGCGACGATGTCGCCGGGGCCGGCCTCTTCGACCGGGCTGCGGTCAAGGCCCTGCGTGCGCAGGATCTCGGTGAGCTTGAAGTTCTCGATGGTGCCGTCGACGCGGGAGAGGCCGTACTGCTTGCCCTTCTGCAGCTTGCCGTTGTAGATGCGGACCAGGCCGAGGCGGCCGAGGTAGTCGGAGGCGTCGATGTTGGTGACGTGGGCCTGCAGGGGCGCGCCCTCCGTGTATTCCGGCGCGGGGATGTTGGAGATGATGGTGTCGAACAACGGCTCGAGGTTGTCGTTGTCGGGCAGGCCGCCGTCGGCGGGCTGGTTGGTGGAGGCGTAACCGGCCTTCGCCGCGCAGTAGATGACCGGCAGGTCGAGCAGGGAGTCGAGGTCGAGGTCCACGCCCTCCTCCGTGACGTCCTGCGCCAGGCCGAGCAGCAGGTCGGTGGACTCGCTGACGACCTCGGAGATACGGGCGTCGGGGCGGTCGACCTTGTTGATGCACAGGATCACGGGCAGCTTGGCCTCGAGCGCCTTGCGCAGCACGAAGCGGGTCTGCGGCAGCGGGCCCTCGGAGGCGTCGACGAGCAGCACGACGCCGTCGACCATGGAGATGCCACGCTCCACCTCGCCGCCGAAATCGGCGTGGCCGGGGGTGTCGATGACGTTGATGGTGATACCGTCGGGCTGGCCGTACTTGGCGGCGAGCGGACCGGTGTATTGCACGGCGGTGTTCTTGGCGAGGATGGTGATGCCCTTCTCGCGCTCCAGGTCGTTGGAGTCCATCACACGGTCCGGCACCTCCTCGCGTTCGCTGAAGACGTGCGACTGCTGAAGCATCGCGTTGACCAGCGTGGTCTTGCCGTGATCGACGTGAGCCACGATCGCCACATTTCGAATATCACCACGTACCGCCATAAAAAGCCTCTCCTAATTACCTGGATGTCCTATAGTCTTGCCGCTCTATCGGTTTCGATCTCTATCGAATCTCTACTTACGCGCAAACCTTCACAATAATACCGGCCAAGCACGACAGTCAAGCCGCGTTCGTCGCCAGTGATATGAGGGGTTATGGGCGGGCCGGAGCGCGAGCCATGTCGTTTTGCATTACGCGACATGCCTATCGGCGTGATTGACGATATGACCGCGAATGCAATCACCGTTCGATGACGTCAGCCGACAACATCGCATTGGACGGCACCGGACGGCATCAACTGGTGGTGAGCGCCGAAAGCACGTCCTCCAAGGACGACGTGTGGCTGGTGGACTCCCCCATCGAATTCCCGCTCTCGTCGCCCCTGATCTTGCTCGCGGCATCGGGCGCGACCCCGGCGACGTCGGACGGCTCCTCGGGCACCAGGCCGGAGGTATGGAATTTCTCGGCGTAACGATAGACGGCGGCGGGCCGCTGGCGCCCCTCGGCCACCTTCTCGCCGGTGTCCTCCAGCTGGCCGGACGCCAGTATCTTGCGGCGGAAATTGCCCAGGTCGATGGGCCGCTTGGCGATCACCTCGTAGACGTCGTGCAGCTGGCGCAGGGTGAAGCGCGGGCCGACGAACCTGGAGGCCACGTAGGGGTAGGCGAGCTTGGAGCGCAGGCGGGAGAGCGCGAAGGCGATGATGTCGGCGTGGTCGAAGGCCAGGGGCGGCAGCTGCGACTCCGGGAACCACTTGACGTTGTCGTGCTCCTTGAAACCCTGCGCCACGGTGCCGCTCACCAGGGCCCAGTAGACGATCGAGACCATGGGCAGGCCGCCGCTCGAACGCTGGGGGTCGCCGAAGGCGTAGAGCTGTTCAAGATATCCGGGGCGCAGGCTCGTCGTGGATTCCAGGGCGCTATATGCCGACCATTCCAACGAGCGTCCGGCCTTGAGGTCGCCGCCGGGCAGGGCCCACATCCCCCTGAACGGCTCCTCGGCGCGGCGGACCAGGGGAATCCACAATTCGTTGCGTTCGCTATTGTTTGAAGCCGAAGCGGCCGATGCCGTGTTCGATGTGGAACCGGAACCCGGGCTGGGCGCGAGCGCGAAAAGGATGACGGAGACCCCGACCTCGGGAGGCCCCTGCCGGCGTTCCGTCACATTGCCCTGCCTCATCGGCCCGCTCCATATCTCGAAAGTGTATCCCGACCATCGGGTTGACGTTGCCTATCGTAACCCGGGCCGCATGACGCGGCAAGTGTTATGTTGCGGATATGCGTTGGCCGCAAGCAGAAGGATGATGCCTGGTTATCGCCCGTCGGTCAGCCGCGCGTACGAGTCCTCGAGGACCATCGAGATGCGCTCGATCTGCTCGCGGGTCAGCGGGTCGCGGAAGGTCATGCGCAGCGCGGATTGCGCGACCTCGGGCGCGATGCCCATGGCCAGCAAGGTGGGCGGCAGCTCGTGGCGTCCGACCGCGCAGGCCGAGCCGGACGAGCAGGCGATGCCGTGGGCGTCGAGGTCGACCAGCAGGGCCTCCCCGGCAATGCCAGGAAAGACGAACGAAGCGTGGCCTGGGAGGCGGCGCTCGGGGTCGCCGGTGAGCTCGACCCGCGGCACCACGCGCCGCACGGCGTCGATGAGCCTGTCACGCGAGGCGGCGAGATCGTGGTATTGCCGCCGCATGCGCTCGTTGGCGTCGCCCAGCGCGATGGCCAAACCGACGGCCCCGGCCACGTTCTGGGTGCCGGAGCGCAGGCCACGTTCCTGCCCGCCGCCGGAAAGCAGCGGCTCGATGGGCACACCACTTTGGATCAGCAAGGCGCCGAGGTTCTTGGGCGTGCCGAATTTATGGCCCGAGACGGCCAGCGCGTCCACACCCCAGTCGCGCATGCGGATGGGGATGCGCCCGGCGGCCTGCACCGCGTCGACGTGCAGCGGCACATGGTGGGCGTGGACGATGCGCACGATGTCCTCCACCGGTTCGATGGTGCCGACCTCGTTGTTGGCCAGCATCACGCTGACCAGCGTGGTCCGTTCGCCCGCCTCGCCTTCCAGCGCCTGCTCAAGCGCTTTCAGATCGATATGGGCCTGGGCGTCGACGGGAATGCGCACGATCTCAAAGCCGAGCCACGTGCCCAGCCAATCGGCGGACGCCGAGACCGCCGGATGCTCCACCGACGAGATGATGACGCGGGGGCGCTTCGTCTCCTTGACTCCGTCCTCGTCGCCGTCTTTTTCACCGTCCACCACCGGTTTAAGGCCCATGGCGCGCATGCGGGCCATGGCGATGCCCTTGATGGCGAGGTTGTCGGATTCGGTGCCGCCCGAGGTGAAGATCACGTCGTCGGGTTTGGCGCCCAGTCCCGCCGCGAAGGCGGTCCGCGCCGCGTCAAGGGCCCGCGCGGCCGTCTTGCCCGGCTGGTGGACGCTGGCGGGGTTGGCGTAGGCGTCGGTGAGGAAGGGGCGCATGGCCTCGATGACGTCCTCGCTCACCGGCTCGGTGGCCGAGGCGTCCAGGTAGAGCTCGCTTTGGTCATCATTGTCGTTGACGCCTTTGCCGGCATTGCTGGCGTTATCGGCATTGACGCCAGCACCATTATTCCCAACGCTCATGGAGCCACCACACCTTCCTTATGATCGCGCCGAATCCTGGAAATCAAGCCCGAGATCGACGCTGCGCACGCTGTGGGTGAGGGCGCCGACGGATATCACGTCCACGCCGGTCGCCGCAACCTCAGGCACTCGTTCCAGGGTCATGTTGCCGCTCGCCTCCACGATGGCCGCGCCGTCGATCGCCTCCACGCCGCGCCGGGTGTCGTCAAGCGAGAAGTTGTCGAGCATGATCGTGTCGGCCCCGCCCGCCAACACGTCGGGAATCTGGCCCAGCGCATCGACCTCCACCTCGATATGGGTGGTGTGGCCAACAGACCCACGCACATGCCTGATCGCGTCCGAAAGGCCGATGCCCTGCGCCGCCAACGCGGCCAGATGGTTGTCCTTGAGCATCACCGCGTCGGAGAGGCCGTAGCGATGGTTGTGCCCGCCGCCGCAGGTCACCGCGTATTTCTCGAAAGAGCGCAGTCCTGGTGTCGTCTTGCGCGTGTCGACGATGCGGGTTTTGGCGAAACGGCGCGGCTTGGCGACGGGAAAATCAACATCGCCCTCATATATCGCATCGACCGTATCTACGAAGGCGGCGGTCATCGTCGCGATGCCGCTCATACGCTGCGTGAAATTCAACGCCACGCGTTCGGCGGTCAGGATGTCGACGGTGGGGCCGTGAACTTCGGCGAGCGCTTGCCCGGCCTCGAAACGCTCACCATCTTTGATAAGAGGAATGACCGCTATATCGTCGTTCTGCAAGGTGAACGCCCTGGCGAAGACCGCGATACCGCTCATCACACCGGCCTCGCGGGCCACCAAACGCGCGGCACTGGTGGCGTCGGCGGGAATGGCGGACTGGCTGGTCACGTCGCCGTAAGGCGCGTCCTCGTCCAACGCGCCCAAGACCGCGGCGTCCACGGCCCTGCTGGTCAGCATCATGCTCTTCTCCTACCTATTTATGTATCCACGCTGTGCCGATACTTGCGACGGGCAGCGGTGCCATACCGCGGCACCACGCTCAACACCGCGTCAATCCAACATTTCCGCGATTCCCGACATTCTCAGGCCTGAATATAGGCCACGGAATGGGCCCACTCGTCGCGCGCCTGCGGATAGTCGTTGCGGGCGTGCGCCCCTCGCGATTCGGTCCTGTTCAGCGCGGCGTTCGCGCCCACGAAGCCGACGGTGAGCATGTTGCGGTTCTCCAAGGCCGCCACGTCCACGTCCGTGTGCGAGACGATCTGCCCGTTGGCGGCCGAAAGACCGTCACGAAGCGCGTCGATCGCGGAACCCAGACCGTCGGCGTCACGCAGCACGCCCACACCCTGCCACATCGTCTGTTGGATGCGCTCACGCTTCCACACCGCCGCACCGGCCTGCCCCGCGAACGAGGTGGACAAGGAGATCGGCGCGTCATCGAACGACTTGCCGGTCACGGAATTCATGAACGGCTCGGGCCGCCACGTCGTGTCATCGCCGTCCGCGAGCGCCGCCAGACCGGCGCGACGGCCGTAGACCAGCCCTTCGAGCAGCGAGTTGGAGGCCAATCGGTTGGAGCCCATCACACCGGTGCGCGCGCACTCCCCTGCCGCGTAAAGCCCGGGAATGCTGGCCCTGCCGTCGAGGTCGGTGCGGATGCCGCCCATGTAATAGTGCGCGGCGGGCGACACCGGAATCGGCTCCTTGCTCCAGTCGAAGCCCATGGAGCGCGTGTAGGCGTCGATGGTCGGGAAACGACGGGCGAGGAACGCCTTCAGATCGGGGTTCTCCTTGGCCATCGGCGAGACGTCGAGCATCACGGGGCGGCCACCCTGCCGTTGCATCACGCGGAAGTTCTCGCGGGCCACCACGTCGCGCGGCGCGAGTTCGGCGCGCGGATCGATGTCCTTCATATAACGGTGGCCCTGCTCGTCGAGCAGCACCGCGCCCTCGCCGCGCACCGCCTCGGAGATGAGGAAATGCTCGCCGACGGCCAGCGCGGTGGGGTGGAATTGGTAGAACTCGAGGTCGGCGACCTGCGCCCCGGCCCGCCACGCGGCGGCCACACCATCGGCGGTGGCCACCTCGGGGTTGGTGGTGTAGGGGTACATACGCCCCGCGCCGCCGGTGGCGAGGATGACCCGCGTCGCCGGAACCGTGCGCTGGGTGGCGCCGTCGGCGGAGTCGTCGTCCATCAGCAGACGGACGCCAACCACGCGTCCGTCGCGCACCACGAGGTCCTCCAAGAAGGCGTGCTCGATGATATGGATATGCGGATTGTCGCGCACCATGGCCGAGACGTCGAGCTCGAGCACCTTGCCGGTGGCGTCTCCCCCGGCGTGCACCACGCGCGCCCGGGAATGCGCCGCCTCGAGCCCACGCATCATATGGCCTTCGGCGTCGCGGTCGAAATGCACACCGGCCGCCGCGAACTGCCGCACCCGGTCCGCGCCCTCTCGCGTGAGGATCTCCACGGCCTTCGGGTCGCACAACCCATGCCCGGCGGCCATGGTGTCGGCCGCGTGCAGCTTCGGGTCGTCATCGTCGAAAATGGCCGCCGCGATGCCGCCCTGGGCGTGGTAGGTGTTCGATTCCACCAGGTCCGCCTTGGTCACCAGAGTGACGTCGTGGCCGGCCTGCGCCACCGCCAGCACCGCGGAAAGCCCCGCCACGCCGGCTCCCACGACGACGATCTCGGCGCCGTCACCGTTGCCATTGTCCATATTCGTCATTGTCAGCACTTCCCTATCGATCACTACAGGCGTCACTACGCGCGCGGACGAGCATTGAGCATGCGCTCCAGCGCCACCTTGGCCTCGCTGGCCGTCTTGTCGTCGACGGTGATGCGGTTGACCACCTTGCCCGCCACCAGATTCTCCAAAACCCAAGCGAGGTAGGCCGGGTGGATGCGGTACATGGTCGAGCAGGGGCAGACCACCGGGTCGAGGCAGAAGACGGTCTTGTCGGGGTGCTCGGCGGCCAGGCGGTTGACCATGTTGATCTCGGTGCCCACCGCGATGGTGGAGCCGGCCGGAGCCTCCTCGATGGCCTTGACGATGTAGGCGGTGGACCCCACGCCGTCGGCGGCCTCCACGACGTCCATCGGGCACTCGGGGTGCACGATCACCTTGACGCCCGGGTAGGCCTTGCGGGCGCGGTCGATCTGCTCGACGGTGAAGCGCTGGTGCACGGAGCAGAAGCCCTTCCACAGGATGATCTTCGCGGCGTCATACTTGGCCGGGTCGTCGATGCCGCCCTGCGGCTTGTACGGGTCCCACATCGGCATCTTCTCGAGCGGGATGCCCATGGCGCGCCCGGTGTTGCGCCCGAGGTGCTGGTCGGGGAAGAAGAGCACGCGCTTGCCCCGTTCAAAGGCCCACTCCAGCACGGTGCGCGCGTTGGACGAGGTGCACACGATGCCGCCGTGGCGCCCGCAGAAGGCCTTGAGCGCGGCCGACGAGTTCATATAGGTCACCGGCACGATCTGCTGTTTGCCATCGGCGTCGGGATTCGCGCCGACGATCTGCTCAAGCTGGCTCCAGCAGTCCTCCACCTGGTCGATGTTGGCCATGTCGGCCATCGAGCAGCCGGCGGAGAGGTTGGGCAGCGAGACGGCCTGCTCGGGGGTAGAGAGGATGTCGGCGGTCTCGGCCATGAAGTGCACGCCGCAGAAAACGATGTAGTCCGCGTCGGGACAGGTGGTCGCGTTCTCGGAAAGCTGGAAGGAGTCGCCCACGAAGTCGGCGTGCTTGACGATCTCGTCGCGCTGGTAGTAGTGGCCGAGAATCAGCAACCGTTTGCCGAGCTTGTTTTTCGCCTCGACGATGCGCTGTTGCAGCTCCTCGTCGGAGGCGTTGCGGTATTCGGCCGGCAGCGGCTGCTGGCGGGGCGCGTCGGCGGGCAGCCGGTCGCGCATCGAGGCGCCGGGCCCATAGCTCGGCTTGGTGGATTCGAAAGCCCACGGGTCCTTCGTCAGACCCGCGTCGCACGTGCTTGTCGCTCCCAGCCTGGCGATGATCTCGTCGACCGACGGAGCCGTGAATGTTGCTGTCATATCTTCCTCCCGGAGGTTCGCCACATCCGACCTTGGAAACCCTGTGGCCTCGTGTTCAGCATAGCATTAATAGTCATTATGACTATAACTGAAACTATATGATTTAGCAGACATTTCCAGCTCTATGAATGACCTTGCACTAAGCTGCGTGGAAGTTTGGACGTTAAGTGGGTGCCTTGGAGCTTAAGTGGGTGCCGTTTTGTCAGAATATCCCCAAAAGCACTTTATTTTTCGCGGTTTGGGCTTGGTAAGGCACCCACTTAACACTCAAGGCACCCACTTAACGCCTTACTCGCCGCGGGCAATCGCCACGACGAGGCATGATTGAGATCAGATCTCCGCGCCCACTTCGCCGGACTAGTCGCGCGCCTGATTCACCACGTCGCCCTCAGGGGGCATGAACGGCGCGAGCTGGGGCAACTGGTCGATCGATTCCAAACCCATCTTCTCGAGGAAGAGGCCGGTGGTGACCAGCAGCGCGGCGTGGGAGTCCTCATCGGTGCCGTTCTCGCGGATGAGCCCGCGCACGTTGAGCGCGCGCACCACGCCGTCGGAGTTGACCCCGCGGATGGCCGCAATCTGGGCGCGGGTGACGGGCTGCTTGTAGGCCACGATCGCCAGCGCCTCCAGGGCCGCCTGCGAAAGCCGGGCCGTCTGGCCGTCGGTGACGAAGGCGGAGACGACGGGCTCGAAGACGGCGCGATTGGCGAACTGCCAGCCACGGGCGGTGTGGCGCAGCTCGAAGCCTCTGGGCGCGACTCCCCTAGCCTCGTCGCCGTCGTAATCAGCCCTCATCTCCCCCAGCGCCGTCTCCACGTCTTGCGTGTCGAGAGCCAGCACGCGGGCCAGATCCTCGCTGGTCTGCGGCTGATCGGCGACCATCAGAATCGCCTCGAGGCACGCGCGCAGCCCACCCGGGAAGTCGTCGACGCTGAAATCGACGTATTCGGGCCGTGAGCCCGCGGCCGTCTTGCCCGCAGGCCGCATATCCTCGGCGTTATCGGTCGCCTTCTGTTCCAAAGTATTCGCCGAAACGTTCATCGTCTCATCCTCCGAGACGGAATTCACCGTCTGCTCCGTCGCCTCGCTCATGCGAAATCCCCCTCGCTGATCTCCACCATGTCATCGTCGTCATCCGCACCGTCATCGCCGGCACCGTCGCCCGGCATCCAGCGCAGGTTGAGGTCCTCGAACGGGCCCGATTGCTTGTATTGCACCACGCCCTGCTTGAAGAAGAGCAGAATCGCCAAAAAGCGCGCCACTACCTCAAGCTTGCTGGAAGTATCGGCCACCAGCTCGGCGAATGTCATCGACGAACCAGGCTCGAGCCCACGCAACCGTTGGCGCACGATCCGCGACTGCTCCTTCAAATCGACTTGGGAGACGTGCAGCTGATGCAGCGAGACCTGGTCGGCCGGCGCGTTCAAGAAGACCTCGGCCGCGATCTTCGCCAGCTCCTGCGGCCCGAGCGTCCAGGCCAGCTCCGGCAGCATCGCGGCGATGGCCTCATCGGCGAAGGCCGGATGCGGGAACCGCCCGGAATTCTCGGCCAAGCGGGCTCTGAAATCATCGGCGGCCCGTTTGAAAGCCCGGTATTGCACCAGGCGCGCGAACAGCAGGTCGCGTTCGCGCAGGGCCTCCATGCTCTGCTCGTCACGCTCGCCGTTCTCGTCGCCGGGCAGCAGCGAGGCGCTTTTCGCCTCGATCAAAACAGAGGCCACATCGAGGAAAGCGCTGATCTCATCCATGTCCCGCGCCATGTCGAGACCACGCACGTAATCGATGAATTCACCGGTGATGGCGGCCAGAGAAACTTCGGTCAGCTCGAGCCGGCGGTCGGCGATCATCGAGAGCAGCGCATCGAAAGGCCCGGAATAGACGTTCAGATTAACCGAGAAAACGCGCTTCTTCGATTCGGCGACCTCAACATTTTCGGCGCTTCCGGTCGAAGCGCCGGTGGCAGTATCGGAAGCCGTGGCATCCACGGCGACCTTCGCGCTAACGCCAGCATTGGTGTCGGCAACGGCATTGGCATTAGCAACAACCCCGACAACTCCAGCGTCCTCAGCACCCGCCGCGGCTTGCGGCGACACGACCTCAGCCATGGCACCTCATCGCCCTATTCGTTTTCTGGTCATGCCCACGCAACACCACGCACACGCCCCGGCGTCACTCCACGATGCCACGCGCGATGAGCTCGCGTGCGGTCTCGCGGTATTCCTTGGCGGTCTTGTGGTTGGGCGCGTAGATGGTGATCGGCGCGGCGGCCACGTTGGAGTCGGGCAGCTTGATGGAGCGGGAGATCACGGAATGGAAGACCTTCTCCTGGAAGGCCTCGTAGATGCGCTGCAGCACCTCCTCGCAATGCAGCGTGGGGGTGTACATCGTCACCAAAACGCCGAAGACCTCGAGGTTGGGGTTGATGCGCGAGCGCACCTTCTCGATCGACTGCATGAGCAGCGCCACGCCGCGCAGCGCGAAGAACTCGGCGGCCACGGGGATGATGACGCCGTCGGCGGCGGCCAGTGCGTTGACCGTGAGCAGGCCGAGCGAGGGCTGGCAGTCGATGATGATGACGTCGTATTCGTCGCGCACGCCTTCGAGCACGCCGGCCAGGATCCGCTCGCGGCCGACCTCGGTGACCAGCTGCACTTCGGCGGCGGAGAGGTCGATGTTGGCGGGAATCACGTCGATGTCGTCGAACTCGGTGTGCTGCACCACGTCGTGCACGTCCACGGTGGAGTCGAACAGGGCGGTGTAGATGGTGTTGTCGACGGTGTTGGCGTTGATGCCCAGGCCCACGCTGGCGGCGCCCTGCGGGTCGAAGTCGACGATGAGCACGCGGCGACCGTACTGGCTCAGCGCGCCCGCGATGTTGATGGAGCTGGTGGTCTTGCCCACACCGCCCTTCTGGTTGCACATGGCGATGATGCGCGCGGGGCCATGGTGGTCGAGCGGCATTGGTGCGGGAAAAGTCTCATACTGGCGTCCAAGAAGATCGGTAGGCATGCCTTTCATTTTATCAAGGGGCCTGTTCACCGCGTCTTCGACGGGTTTGACCTTGATCGTGCCGGGAATCGAAAGCTTGCCCTGCACCACGTGCTTGGGCTGCTCCTCACCACGCCATCTGGCCTCGCTGAACCCGCCATCACGGTATTGCCCCTTCGGCTTGTCAACACCTGACTTCTGGGGATTGTTGCCTGTACCCATACTCACCACGCTCCATCGCACGAACCTTCTGGTTCCATGGTAATAGACGCGCGCGCCATTCGTTCCGAACTGCTCACCGCGCCCTTGGATGGGCGGTGAGGTAAGTCTCGATGAGGTTCTCCGGACTCACATGCGTGTAGATCTGCGTGGTGGTCACCGAAGCGTGGCCGAGCAGCTCCTGCACCGTACGCACGTCGGCCCCGCCCTGGATCAGGTGCGTGGCGAAGGAATGGCGCAGCGTGTGCGGATGCAGCGGTTTGGCGATATGGGCGCGCTCCCCCGCGTTCTTGACGACCTCCCACACCGATTGGCGCGAGATGCGCCGGCCGCGCTTGTTGAGGAAGATCGCCCGGCGCTCCCTCGAGCCTTTCGCCTTGACCTCGAGCTCCGGACGACCTTCCTTCAAGTACCGCCGCAACGCCTTGAGCGCGTATTGGCCGAGCGGCACGAGCCGCTGCTTGGAGCCCTTGCCGGTGAGCACCACCACGCGCTCGTCGAAGTCCACATCGTTGAGATTCGCGCCCACGGCCTCGGAGACGCGGCATCCCGTGGCATACATGAACTCGAGCAGCGCCTTGTCGCGCAACACCACCGGGTCGCCGGAGCCTCCCATCGCCGCCGCGTCGAGCAGGCGCGAGACCTCGTCGACGCTCAGCACATCGGGCAGGTGGCCGCCGGCCTTGGGCGCCTTCACCCGCGCGGAGACGTCGTCGGCCACCACGCCTTGGGCGAGCGCGAACTTGTGGAACTCGTGAACGCTGGCCAGTCGCCGGGCCTTGCTGCGCCCGCTTTCCCCGGCCTGGTCGAGCGAGGCGATATAGCCCTCCACATCGTCGGTGGTCACATGATCCAGATCGGCGACGCCTTGCTCATCCAGCCAGCCGAGGTATTTGCGGATATCGGCCTGATACGCCTTCACCGTGGCCTTGGCCAGCCCGCGTTCCACGTCGATATGCGCGAGGAACTGCTCCAGCAGCGCGTCAGATCCGTTCATGGCTCCATTCTCACCTCATTGCCTGACTTCGTACGGTTTCGTGCGACTTCGCCGTGGAAAAAACCAAATAATGCCGCTTCGCCACTTCACTTCCCAGCGGCCTTGCGCGTGGCATGCCGCATCGGCCACTTACGCCGGTGCGCCACCACCAGCGCGAGCACTCCCAGCGCCAGCAGCGCGAGCGCCGTCACCGACCCGCGCAGCACCCCGTCGCCCCGCGCGTCGTCCGGGTAGGGAATCGCCTTGGGGATGGGCCGACGCTCAGCGGTGAGCACCAGGCGGTGCGAGTTGACACCATAGGGGGTGCAAGTCATGAGCGTGAGCAGGTCCTTGCCGGGCACCACCTTGTAAAGGTGCGTGTCGGTGGGCTTGACCACATGGATCGCGGTGATCTGGTAGCCAAAGGTGTGGTCGAGCGCATTGATATAGACCACATCGCCCTTGTCGAGCTGGTCAAGCCTGGTGAACAACAGCGTGTTGGGCCTGCCACGGTGCCCGGTGAGCACGCTGTTAGTCGAGGCGCCACCCACGGGCAGGCTCGTGCCGTAGAGATGCCCCGCGCCTCTGTCGAGCACCTCGTCGGACGTGCCGTGGTAGATCGGCAGTTTCAGCGAGATCTTGGGGATGCGGATGACGCCCATCACCCCGCCACCCACGTTGAGCAGGCTTTGGTATCGGACGTCGCGCTCCGATTGCGTCACGACCCGCTTATGCCCTGTGGCGCCCACACCCGGTGCGAAGGGGTCGGCGAACTCCCCCATCGAATCCTGCCGGCTGGCGGCGATGTCGGCGTTGTATCGCTGAACCTCCGCGAGCTCCTCGGCGATCTTGCCACGCGGCCATTTCTGCACGCGGTTCATCGCCGCCACGGCCTCGGCCTCCTGCTGGCGCGCGTTGACGTATTGGTTGGCCGGCAGCCACAGCACCAGGGCGATGGCGGTCACCACGCACAGGGCCATCATGGCCTTGAGGAAACTGATGAAGCGGCGTTTGCTGCGAATGACGACATAGTGCCGCTTGCCCTGCTCCAAGATCTGCGCGAACGTCGGGGGAACAAGCGGAGATACAGGTTCTGCAGTGGTTGGCGCCGTTTGCGGGAAAGACGAGATGGCGGTCTGTGGCATGTCGCCTGTGGCCTGGTTCGTTTCCAGCACGGTCACCACTCCCCTCTCGCCTATATGGCCTCAAGCCGTCATCCATCCGATATTCATTATCGCTCGACCAAGATACCGGCCGAAATACCGCTAACAATACGGCCAAAGATACCGCTATAAATTCAGTGCATCCGATATCCCCGATTGTCTTCGAGAACCCGGGAAACCAAGCGAAAGGCCCGCGCCGCCCGGCGCATCATCACAACGCGTCGGAGGGACACGGGCCTTCGCCATGTATCGACCCATTTCGGTGGGTCAGCCTAGGCAGAGTCGGCTTCGGCAAGCTGACTTCACCGGACCAGCCGTCAGGCCTCCTGGCTCAGCGACTTCTCGCTGCGGCGGGTGTAGATGTAGATCGCACCCGCGCCACCAAGCAGCGCGACGACCGCGAGGGCCACCACAATCGCTCCCGCGCCACCGGTGATCGGCAGCTGCGCGAAGGAGGTGACCTCCTGCACGGGGATGAAGTGAGTGTCGGCGTCACCGTAAGGCCAGGTGGCCTCGGTGACCAAGTGCCACACATCATAGGAGTTGGAGTACTCGGGCTGTGTGAGCGAGTTCGGCGATGCCACATCGATATGCACGGTGAAGCTGGAGGCGAACGCCTGGCCGTAGCCGGTGGGCACGGTGAGCTCGTTGACCGTGTAGGTGTTGGCGCCCACGCCGTCGATCTTGATTTGGCCTTGCGCCAGGTCATTCGGCCCTCCGAGGCCTCCGGTGGCGGAGACCACGCTGGTGAAGATGTCCGGGGCCGCCGGGGTGTCAATATCGACCTTCTTATAATTGCCGTCGCCCAGCTTCCGGAACTTCATCGGGTTGCCGGTGGTGGGGTCGATGATCTCGAATACCGCTCCGGAGAGCTTGGTGCTCGAATCGATCTTGGCTTGCACTTCCATCTGGAAGTTGTAGTAGTACGTCGGAATCTGCTCGCCAGGGCTGGTCTGGTCGATGATGGTGACGGTGCCGTTACCACCAGTGTCATCGCCGTTGTCGTTGCTCGGCTGGTGGCCGGGATCGTTGGAATAGGCAAGCTTGAAGCCGTTGCCGATGTTGGTGTGCGTGGCGTTGTTGTTGAGCTTCATGTTGTACTGCACACGGATGTACTTGCCATAGTAGTTGGATCCGATCGAGACCATGGCCGGCGAAAGGTTGAAGACCACTTCTTCTCCATCGGCCGGAGGCGTCGACGGGGTTGTAACCGTGTAATTGGCGGTCGGAATCGTGGCCACCGGAGTGGTGTCGCCCTCGTTGGTGACGATTTGCACCGACACCGTGTTCGGGACGTAGGTCAGGCCCGCGCCAGGCACATCGGTGAGCTTGTAGGTGTAGTGGGTGTAGCCAGTGGTCAGCGGCACGCTGCCGATGAGCTGGTAGGTCACCTGGTCGCCGATGGAGGCCGAGCCGTTGGCCGGGGCCACGAGCTTCTTCTTGATGGTCGGCACATTGGTCTTCATGTCCACTTGGCCAAGCGGCAGCGCCTCGTCCGCATCCTCCGAGAAGTATGTGTACTCCGTCGGAGCTGTGGACCAGAGCGTGGTGCCGGCAAGCATCGGGATGGCCGCCGGGGCCGAAGTGCCGGACACCGGGTTGGTCCCGGCCGTGTCATCGACCATGAGGTAAAGGCCTATGGGCAAATTCGTGAACGTGGCTGTGGCCGGAGTGCTGTCAGGAGTTCCGCTGGTAGGCCCAGCGGCCGTGTAACTGCTCGAATTGATCTTGCTCTGGATATCCGTCTGGTTCATCAGGCTGGTGACGAAGTCACGGAGCTGACCATTCGCGCCATGCCAACCCGTGCCAGGGATGATCGACGTCTCATCCTCGTTGGACGAACTGGAAGAGGGGAAGCCAAGCCATTGCGTCGCGACCTGCGCCATCACATTGGTGCCCTTTGAGGAGTCGATATCCACGCCACCGTTGGCAACCTTATAGGCGGCCTTCAGCGCCGTCTCCAAATCTCCTGTCGAAGAGACCGAAACCGAGGTCAGTTTCCCTCCGGCATTCGCCTGGGCATTTTGGTATGCGGCCAGTTGTATGGCTTTGAAGTGATGCCCGATCATCGTCTTGTTCGTGCCGTTGATCGTCAAAGTGGACGTGGCGGACGTGTTGACGTTGACCTGGTCGGCCATGGCCGACCCCGATGGCACCATGGCCAGAGCCAGCATGACGGCCGCGGCAGCCAAGCCGCCGACCCCACGCTTCAATCCTGTTGTGACATTCATGGTTATTTCCTTTTCTTACCTGGCGCATGGCCTCTGAACCGCTACCTTGCGCGAAGTCTTTCTTTTCTTATCGCTGTGATTGATATGCGTTATCACTCATGTCTGTGTTTCCGTCTTTCCTTCACCCGTTCGCGCGACATGACATGCGGATGGATGCCGGGCGGCGCGCAGGGCCATGGACCCCAGAGCAGCGCCGCCCTCAAGACCATGGAATTAGGGATCATCCACCGCCTTTCCGTGTTCGCTGGAACGTTCGACAACCATGGACACGCCGGTCCCGATCGCCATGAGCAGCAGGACGACTCCGGCGATGATCCAGGGCAGCTTGCTCCAGTCGCCGGTCATCGGCAGATCCTTGGCCGGCGCGGGCACGGTCAGCTCGTAATAGAGCCAGCCGGACTCGTTGGTCTCGGTGTCGTCGGCGGCGATCTTGACCTGCCCGGAGGTCGTCATGCCCGGGGGCACGTTGATGGACCAGGTGCCGTCAGTCTGCACGGTGGTGGTGCCGGTGGTCCCGTCGGGCCACACCACGAGAATCGTGACGCCGGCCTCCGGATCGCTGCCGGGCGTAAGCCTATAGGCGGTGCCGCTGATCGTCTGGTTGTTGGAGCTGGGGCTGATGGCCAGCTGCGGCGGGGTCATGTCCACCGTCACGAGCGTGGTGCCCGTGGAGAGGCCGGATTCCACACCCGAGGAGTTGACGAGCTTGGCGCGGAAGAGGTAGGTCTCGCCCTCCGCGGTCTCGGAAAGGAAGAACGAGGGGCTCACGTCGCACGACCAACCCTGCGATCCGGCCGCGGTGAGCGTCTGCGTGCATTCGCCCATCAGGTCGCTCTCGTCGGGCGGGGTGCTGGCCACGGTGGCGATGTTGGCCGCGGTGGCGTGCGAGGCGTAGACCTTGAGCGTGTCGCCGGGCAGCAGCGGGTCCGCCGTGCCGGTGATGTGCACCATGGCCCCGGGCTCGAGCTGGCCGTTCTCCGCACGCTTGGTGTGCGGCACGGTCACCGCCGGGCTGACCACCGGCGCCGCGTCGACGCCGAATTTCACGGTCTGGATGTTGGAGAATATCGAGGCGATCTCGGAGCCGGTCTCCTGTTCGGTTTGCCAGGCGTGGTAACGCACCTGGCCGTCGGTCACCGCGTTGTCGTTGTCGACGATGGACCAATTGCCATTCTCGTCGACCGTGGCCTCCCCCACATAACGCCCTCGGGTGTCGGGGTCGTCCGGATTGCCGGGCAAGATCGGCTTGCTTGGATCCTCGGCGTAGAGGTAAACGATATGACCGGGCTCACCAGTGCCGGAAATGGTCGGGTGCACGGTGGGTGAATAGGAGTTGTTGGTCGGAGTGGTGATCACGGGCGGCTCAACCACGGGCAGGGTGTACTTGTAGTAGACCGTGTCGATGGTCCAGCCGGTGTCCATGATGGAGTTGATCTCCTCGCTGGTCATGCCCTCGAGGACGCCGTTTGGATAGTCGGCCAGCGGGTTGTAGACGCTCTTGTTGGCCGCCGTGGAGCAGTCAGTGCTGTAGCCGGGTTGGTTGGTGGTTACCGGCCAGGTCACGAGCTTGAAGTAGCCGTCGAGGTTCTGGGTCTCCTTGGCTTTCTTGAAGTTGATGGAGCCATCGGCCAGCTGCGCCGGGCTTGGAGAGCCAAGCGGCCCCTGCAAGGAGATGATGTGCCGGTTAGGCAGGTCAGGTGCATTGAAAGCTCCGTTCGTGTTGACTCCCAGCAGAGGCGTCGTTGGGTCACCATTGCGGGCGACCTGCGTCACCGACTGGGCATGGGGCGTCAGATCGCTGACGGGCACCCAATCCTTGCCGTTCTTGAGCCCGAACCACTGGAAGTAGTAGCTGCTGACCCTCGAGCAGCCATAGGAGCCGGATGGGTTGTACCAGTAAGTGAAGAAGGTTTTCGGCGGGGCCCACCCATCGCCGAGCGAGAAGCTGCCGATGGCCAGCCCGTTGTCGGTGACCATGCCCCAGTTCGCCTGCCCGCTGCCGGTGAGCAGTGGTGTGGTGTTGTAGCCGACGAAGGCGCGTGGGCCGTTGCACCCGCTGGAGTCGCAGGAGCCGTTGTAGAGCTTGGCCGGGTAGTTGGCCGCGATGTTGGTGACGTAGGGCGAATCCGTCTGGTCGTTGTTGAACGCCGACTGCCCCGGCTCCTTGACCTGGGCGAAGACGTACTGCGGGGTGGTGACTCCGCCGAGCACCGTCTTGCTGGGAGTGTCGGAATAGTCGATGTTGGCTTCGATGGAGATGCTCAGGTAGTCGTAGGCGCCATTGTTCATCATCGAATGAATGGTGTATTTCTCGTCCTTGTTGTTGGCCCAAAGCGCCGCGCCGACGGCCGTGGCGAGCCCGCCCGCCTGCGTGTTGAGATAGTCCAGTTTAGTTGCCGTTTCTCCGGGCAAGGCATGGTAGTTGTACTTGATTTGCAAACCGCAGCTGCGGCCGGAGCCGGAGACCCCCGAGGCGCAATTCTCCGGGCTGTCGGGGTTGATCTGGCCGTGCGCCACGCGCAGCACGAAGTCCATGCGCAGCTGGTCGTAGTCGGTGTCGATCTGCTTGTTGTAGCCCAGCATCTTGTAGAGCTTGGGCTTGTAGTCGATGGGTTCCACGGCCTGGGTGGAGGGTTCGTCGGCGTAGGCCACGGCGGTCGTGGAGGTAGACGGGTCGCCGGCGTTCATGGAGACGAGGGCTCCGAGCATGGGGGCGAGGGCGACGCACACCGTGCAGAGGGCGGCCCATGCCGCTCTCCTCAGGTGGTCAAACCTTGACGTCCGCCTCATAATGCCACTCACCTAGATCGGGTGGGGATGATTCCCACGATGCAATCATTTCTATTTCCGAGTGTAAGGCAAAATGCGGGTATTTTTATTCATCCATAATTAATATGTTTGAAATTGAGGATATCTCAGGAAAAATGTACTAGAATAAGTAATTCAATATGTCTATCCAGTGTTTGCAGTCAAATTAACGTCAAACCACACATCAAATATCCGCTTGACGCAGGCAACACTCCCGTAAAAACTTTATTTCAACTAACAGCGTAAAACTTTGACGTGACTTAGCACACACCTTTGCATGACAGCCCCTCAGCCCTACTCGGGCATAAGAAAACCCGCTTTCGCGGGTTTAAAACGTTAGCGTTCTCACTTGGGGCCTTTCAGCCCCGACACCTCGCCAACCAGGTGTCTGCGCTCCCCTCTCATCCGACATTCGCTATCATGCGCATAGCATGACGGCGAACGAATTCGGAATCAGAGAGGGAAAGCGAGCGATCGGTTTCGCGCTCTCAGGCGGCGACCGGGGCGTTCACGTCCTTGGGCAGGGCGGCCTTCGCCTGGTCGACGATGGTCTTGAACGTGTCGGGATCGCTGACAGCCAGTTCGGCCAGCGCGCGGCGGTCGAGCTCGATGCCGGCGAGGTGCAGACCCTGCATGAAGCGGTTGTAAGTGATGCCCTGGGCGCGGACGGCGGCGTTGATGCGCTGGATCCACAGCTTGCGGAAGTCACCCTTGCGGGCCTTGCGGTCGCGGTAGTTGTAGTTAAATGAATGGAGCAGCTGTTCCTTCGCACGACGGTACGAACGGGAACGCTGGCCACGGTAGCCCGAAGCCCTCTTGAGAACGACGCGACGCTTCTTGTGGGCGTTCACTGCGCGCTTGACACGTGCCATAATATTTCCTCTAGCTTTCTATTGACGTCTAAGACTGGTGTCAGCTGCGGTCAGCGGCCGAGCAGCTTCTTCATGTTCTTGCTCTGCGCCGGGGCGAGCACCTGGTCGCGCGAAAGGTTGCGGCGCTTGCGGGCGGACTTGTGTTCCAGGTTGTGGCGCATTCCGCTGCCGGCCTGCATCAGCTTGCCCGAGCCAGTGACGCGGACGCGCTTTTTCGCGGCGGAGTTTGTTTTCATCTTTGGCATTGCTGCCCTCCTTGTATTGGGGTATCAAATCCTGTTTGATGGCCCTGCGCTCCCCGGCTTGAACCGAGGCACGCAAAGTGTTGTTTGCTGGGCCTTACTTCTTGCCCTTGGGGCTCGGAGCTTTGGGTTTGCGCTGCGGCGCGGGCTTGGCCGGCTTGCTGGCTGGCTTCGCCGGTTTCGCGGGCGTTGCGGCCTTGGGCGCGGCGCTCTTGGCGGCGGGCTTGGAGGCCTTGGGTTCGGCGCTCTTCGCGGGCTTGGCCTGGGCGGGTTTGCTGGCCTTGGGAGCGGCGGGCTTCTCGGCGTCCACCGACTTGACGGCGGCCTTGGCCTCCTTCACTTCCTTGGCCTGCTCCTGCTGCTTGGCCTCGAGGCGCGCCTTCTGGCGGGCCTGGCGCTCGGCGCGGGACTCGGCGCCACGACGGCGCTGCTCGGACTGGGTGTGCACCTTCTTGCCCTTGGGAGCCAAGGTCATGAAGATGTTGCGGCCCTCATGCTTCGGGTAGAACTCGATGGTGCCATACTCGGAGACCTCATCGGCCAGCCGCTGCAAGAGCTCCACGCCACCAATCGGGCGGGACTGCTCACGGCCGCGCAGCATGATGGTGACCTTCACCTTGTCTCCATTGGAGAGGAAACGGATGACGTGGCCCTTCTTGGTCTCGAAGTCATGCTCGTCAATCTTGAGCCTGAACCGGATCTCCTTGATCTCCGCGGAGCTCTGGTTACGACGGGCCTCACGCTGCTTGATCTTCTCGTTGTACTTGTACTTGCCGTAGTCGATGAGCTTGGCGACGGGAGGCTTCGCATTCGGCGCCACCTCGACCAAATCGAGATTCGCCTCTTTCGCCAGGTTCAATGCGACCGAGGTCGCGATGACACCCACCTGCTCGCTGTTCGGGCCGATCAGGCGTACTTGGGAGACGCGTATCTCGTCGTTAATCCGTGGTTCTGCGCTGATGATGAACTCCAATCCTTGCTCCGTTGGACGCGTCATCATCCGGAAGTCTTGCGACGCTTCACGGTTTCAACAGCCATGGCGTCAATCGCAACAATGAATTCAAAACACACATGCCGAATCATTATCGGCACGGCGGAGCCGGCGCAAAGGCCAGACTTCCGATTCCCGGCAAAAGTCAAGGAATGCCTTGAACCCGAAGCTACGACAAGCTTCCAGGTGGGGCGCACCCACTTTCTTGATTTCTCAAGCCAAAACTTAATAATACCATACCTACGGACTTAAGGTTTGTGACCGAGTTCCAAATATCCTTCGACAAGTACGGAGCGAGCACAGCCGCACCGTCTAGAATCGGGGTATGACCTTTTTGAAGCCTTGCGTCATCTTTGCGGCCGGCACCTATTACGGCAACGAGCCGCGCGGTGGCGAACTGCCGGAAAACGCCTTTGTCATCGTGGCCGACGGGGGACTGAACCATGTGCGCGGGTTGGGAATCCAACCGGATTTGGTCATCGGGGACTTTGATTCCGCGAACGTGCGGGCTCCGCAAGGGGTGGAGACCATCAAGCTGCCGCCCGAGCACGATGATCCCGACATGCTTTCGGCATTGAAGGCCGGCTGGGCGCGGGGTTTCAGGAGCTTCCGCATCTACGGCGGGCTCGGCGGCCGCATCGACCACACCATCGCCAACATTCAGATGCTCGCGCTTTTGGCTCACAACGGCGGCCACGGCATGCTCTTCGGAAGGCGCAGCGTGGTCACCTCAATCTGCAACGGGTCGCTCCACTTCCCCGCCAACGCTTTGCCGGCCGATAGCGATGCCCCGAGCCCTCATTCGACGATTTCCAACAGTCAAGATGCCGAAACTCACGTTGCGACTCCCGATACGGCTTCTTCAGCGACTGCCCAAATCAACCGCGACGCTCAAAACCCACAGAAGGACAGAACAAGCGCCAACACCACAAACCGCATGGTCTCGGTGTTCTCGCATTCCGACGTCTCGCGCGGGGTCACCGAAACGGGGCTCAAATACGAGCTCGAAAACGGCACGATGCGCAGCGACACCGTGCTCGGCGTGAGCAACGAGCTGCTTGCCGGGCGGCCGGCCTCCATCAGCGTCTCGGACGGCACCCTCATCGTCACCTTCCCCATCGAGGCGATTTTCCCGGCGTTCTCCACCACAGTCTCCCCCGCCGAGACGCTGGGCCCCTTGGCCTCCGAAGTCTCCTCCCTCCTCAATCCTTCGCGCTGATCGCCCACTCGTTCGCACACCGCCACCTCATCGCACAGCTGTGTCCACTCCAAAGCTGAACTGGGCGTATCCCTACGCTCACCAATCACCAACGAATGCATATATCCAGCTCGAAACCTGACTGGAACGATCAAGACACTCACCAATTGCCAGCGGACGCATACATCCACTCCGAACCCGGACTGGAACAATCAACACACTCACGAGGCGGCAACGCTCGGATTCATCCAGTTCGGAAGTCAACTGGAATGGAAACGACGATAAGCGATAATAGATGCCCATCACGAGCGTTTTGTCGCCCATTGCACATGAGAATTCACGATTCGCGGCATTTCGCCCTTTCAAGACACTCAGGCGGAATCTAGACTCGAAGCAACGGCGCGATGAAAGGATCTACGATGACCAACGCAGAAAAACCAACGACTTCAACCCAAGTCCCAACCCCCGACCCGGCGCAATGGGACGGCAAGGCGCTCTTCGTCTGCTACAACCACTGCACCACCTGCGCCAGAGCCCGCAAGTGGCTGGGCGAGCACAACGTGGACTTCACCGAGCGCAACATCAAAACCGACAATCCCACCGTCGAGGAGCTGCGCCGCTGGTGGAAGGCGAGTGGCCTGCCCCTCAAGCGCTTCTTCAACACCTCCGGCATGCCCTACCGCGAGCTCAAGCTCAAAGACAAGCTGCCCGGGATGAGCGAGGACGAGCAGCTCGAAACGCTGGCGAGCAACGGCATGTTGGTAAAACGCCCAATCGTTGTTAGCGCTAACACCGTTTTGGTGGGTTTTCTGCCAGAAGCATGGCAAACAGCCCTTTTTAGTACAGCTGACAGATTAAAATAAGACTCGTTGGTAAATAAAGGTCATTGGCGCGACTCCGCGCCCTGGCCGATTCCACAGGGAGAATCACATGACAGTAAAGATTGGTATTAACGGTTTCGGCCGTATCGGTCGTCTTGCGTTCCGTCGCATCTTCGAGCTGCAGGCGCGCGGCGGCGAGGCCGGTGACATCGAGGTCGCAGCAATCAACGATCTGACCACGCCTTCCATGCTCGCCTATCTGCTGAAGTACGACAGCACCCACGGCACCTTCCGTCACGATGACGGCACCCCGGTCGACGTGAAGTCCACCGATGACGCGATCGTCGTTGACGGCAAGGAATACAAGGTCTACGCCGAGAAGGACGCCCGCAACATTCCGTGGGTGAAGAACGATGGCGTCGAGTTCGTGCTCGAGTGCACCGGCTTCTACACCTCCGCCGAGAAGAGCCAGGCCCACCTGGACGCCGGCGCCAAGAAGGTCCTCATCTCCGCTCCGGCGAAGGACGAGACCACCCCGACCGTCGTCTATGGCGTCAACCAGGAGATCCTGAAGCCCACCGACAACATCGTCTCCTCCGGCTCCTGCACCACGAACTCCTTCGCGGCGCTCGTCAAGCTGCTCGACGACCAGTTCGGCATCAAGGTCGGCTTCATGACCACCATCCACGCCTACACCGGCACCCAGATGCTGCTTGACGGCCCCCGTGGTTCCAAGCCGCGCAACAACCGCGCCTCCGCGGTCAACACGATCGAGCACTCCACCGGCGCCGCCAAGGCCATCGGCAAGGTCGTCCCCTCGGTCAACGGCAAGCTGCAGGGCCACGCCCAGCGCGTGCAGGTCCCGGACGGGTCCATCACCGAGCTCTTCACCGTGCTCGACAAGGAAGTCACCGCCGACGACATCAACGCCGCCGCCAAGAAGGCTTTCGAGAACAACGACACCTTCGGCTACAACGCTGATAGCATCGTGACCTCCGACATCATCGGCGACACCCACGGTGGCGTCTTCGACCCGACGCAGACCGACGTCAACACCATCGACGGCACGACGCTGGCCCGCACGGTCGCCTTCTACGACAACGAGTACGGCTTCACCTGCAACATGATCCGCACCCTGCTCTACTTCGCCGAAATCAGCAAGTGAGCTAAACCACGCGAGGCGTTTGACGCCACGACGTGATTCATACGAAAAGGTCCCCTCCATTTGGACGGGACCTTTTTGATACTCCGGTTCATAGTGCATCATGCGGTTCGCCTTTTCTCAAGACCTCGCAACGCACTTCAGACACATCAACCGGTGAAAACGAACCGATTCTCACCCGTCCACAGATTCGGCATCCTCGATTCGATTGCGAAATTCATGATTCACGATTTGTGAGGAACACAGGCCGAAAGCTGGAAATACAAGATGGTTAGACTTGCAGGTATGAGCAAGAAGCACAAGAAAGCGGCGGGCACGGCCTCCACGCCGGCGACGCGCGAGCTGACCGAGGCGGGCATACCGTTCAAGATCTACGAGTACGAGCACTCCTCCGACCACATGAGCGAGGGGTACGGGCTCGAGGGCGCGGAGAAGCTGGGCATCGACCCGCATCAGGCGTTCAAGACGCTGATGGCCGACACGGGCTCGGAGCGCGTGATCGGCGTGGTGCCGGTGAGCGGCCATCTCGATATGAAAGATCTCGCGGCCGCCGTGGGCGCGAAGAAGGCCGCCATGGCCGACCCCAAGGTGGCGCAGCGCGAAAGCGGCTACGTGGTCGGCGGCATCTCACCGCTGGGCCAGCGCACCAAACACCAGACCGTCATCGACGAGAGCGCGATGGATTTCGATGAGATTCTGGTCTCCGGCGGCAAGCGCGGCTTCAGCGTAGGAGTCAACCCACATGACCTGGTGAAAGTGCTCGGAGCGAAGGTCGCCAAAATCGGCACCTGGTGAGGCTTTCGAGGCTCCTGAAAGTGCATGTGCAAGAGCGCTTCGGAGTGTTGAGGCTTAGCGGCGAAATTACAGGCCGAAACACGCCGGCCAACGCGAAATCCCGAGTGATGTTACGCACATACTCCCGCGTAGAATAGTGAACGATAACAACAACGTTTTCATCTCAGGAGTCGATAATGGCATCTTCCCTTCTGCCCCCTCGCTCGGGCCAGCAATACACCATCACCCACGGCGACTACACTGCGGTGGTCACCGAGCTCGGCGCCACGCTGCGCAAACTCACCTACCGCGGCAAAGACATGATCGCCTCGTGGGACCCGGACAAGACCGTGCCGTGCAGCAACGGCCAGCTGCTCGTCCCCTACCCCAACCGCATCGCCGACGGCGTCTACACCTTTGAGGGCAAGACCTACGAGCTGCCCATCGACGAGCACGAGCGCCACAACGCCATCCACGGCTACGGCTACCGCGCCTTTTGGAAGCTGGAACGCCTTGAGGAGAGCGAGGTCGCGCTCACCTGGCGCACCGGCGGCATGAAGGGTTATCCGTTCGATCTCACCGTCCGCGCCACGTTCAGCCTAGGCGACGACGGCCTGAGCCTCACCCTCACCGCGCACAACAACGACACCGTGGACGCGCCCTGGGCCATGGCCATCCACCCGTGGATCGCCAACGGCTTCGACGGCTACGGCGACGAGATCGACGGCCAGAACGCCCAGTGCAAGGTCACCATCCCCGCGCGCACGCACGTCACCGTCGACGACCGCCTGCTGCCCACCGGCACCGAGCCCGTGGACGGCACCAAATACGACCTGCGCCAGCCCACCGCTCTGACCGAGCAGCCCTTCGACGACGCCTGGACCGATGTGGAGCGCGACGCCGACGGCAACACGTTCGCGCACCTCACCCGCCCTGACGGCCTGACTGTGAGCGTCGGCGGCGACAGCACCATCACCTCGTTCCAGATGTGCACCGGCACGCATTTCGCGCCCGAGTCGCACCCGGCGGGCGTGGCCATCGAGCCGCAGACCGCCTATGCCAACGCTTTCAACAGCGGCAAGGACCTCATCGTCATCAAGCCCGGCGAGACCACCTCCACCACCCTCTATTTCAAGGCCGAGCAGCGTTGAGCCACACGAATCGTTTCGACGGATAGGTGCCGCCACTTCCACACGCGCACCTGCCGCAGCTAATCGGTACGCCTGCTGGTTTTCGTACATTCCGAACACTTCAAACGTACGAAAACCAGCGGGTCGACCGACTGATAATGTCACTCTTCCTGCCCCTAAAATGCGCTTCCTGCCCTAAATACCACATTCTTGCGTTGAAAAATGTGGTATTTAGGGCAGGAACAGACTATTAAGGGCAGGAACGAACCGTTAAGGGCAGGAAGAAGATGTTAGGGACAGGAACGACCAAGAATTTAAAGGTACGACGCGAAGTCGAAAGAGCGTGCGATAATACCTAAGGCTTATTCATTGAGTGTAAAGGAGTCCATCATGGGAATGCGCGGACGCAAGCGTAAGGCCCGCCGCAAAAAGGCGGCCAACCACGGCAAAAGGCCAAATGCCTGAGTCGTTGGTTTCGGCGTGAGAAGCGCCAGAATCGCAAACAAAACGAAAATGCCTCGCAACCGTGCGGGGCATTTCTTGTATCTGAATCGTTTGCACCTGAATCGTTTGCACCTGAGGCGTTACGTGAGTATACGAGTATATCCGAAACGCCAGGCGCGCCAGTTCAGGCGCATGAGGCCTTGGCGTCGCCGGCCTGGTCCTCCAGGCAGCAGCGGTCGAGCGTGGCCTCGAGCCTCGTGATGAGGCATTGCGGTGCGCAGGTGGGGCGCAGCAGGGCGCGCAGCTCGTTGATCAGCGCCTTCTCGCGGGCGTCGCAGCAGGTCTCGGGGTTGAAACAATCGCCGTCGCGCACGTCCACCTCGGTGACGCTCACCTGCACCGAGGCGTCGCCCGACCGCTGGCTGACCGTCACGCGGCTGCCGTGCTCAATTTGCCTTTCCATCCTCAATCCTTGCCTTCCGAATGTTCAAAGCTTCCAAGTTTTCACCGTTATATAACTCAACATTCTGCCCCATAAACAACATCCCCGAGTTCGCGGACAGTGAATATGTATTACGAACTGGCCGTTTCCGTCGCATTTTCCGCACGTTGCCGGGCACTTTTCGCGGCCTTCGCGCCCTTCGGCTCCTGTGTGGCGTTGCCCACTTTGTAGCCGCGCTGCTTGGCGTATTCGGTGAGCTCCTCCTTGAGCTGGGTCCTGGCGCGGTTGAGCCGGCTCATCACCGTGCCGATCTTGATGCCCTGCTCGGCGGCGACCTGCTTGTAGGACTTGCCGTCGATGGCCGTGTCGATGAACACCTGGCGGCGTTCGGGCGAGAGCTTGGAGAGCGCCTTCATGATCTCGGCGGGCGCGAAGCCGTCCAAGTACTCCTGCTCGGCAGACTTGAGGCCCTCCGAGGAATGGTCGGAGGCGGAGTAGATGTCCCAATCGTCGTACTCCCCCGTGGAGTCGTTGGCGCGCTGGGGGCGGCGCTTGGCCTTGGCGTACTGGTTGAAGTAGGCGTTGCGCTCGATGGTGGTCATCCACGCCTCGAAGTTGCTGCCAGGGTGGAAGCTGTCGAACGCCTTAAAGGCGCGCTCGTAGGCGTCCTGCACCAGATCCTGCGCGTCCTCGGGGTTGTTGGTGAGCTTCATCGCTTGGCGGTAGAGCGAATCGACGGCCGGCATGGCGAGCTTCTCGAAACGCTCGCGCTTCTCGGCCATGGTCTCATGCTGCTCATTGTTCGCGCCATCATTCACGTCAATCATTCTAAAGGGACGGGGGTACGCGAGCGGTGCCTCACAAGACCTGTTTCGCTTGGAAATCCAGGCATGGCGAAGCCGACACGGGAATTTGAAATCGTGCGTAAGGTCGATTGCGACAGCGCTAAATCAGACAATATATAGACAATATACAAAGAAACGTCTGTTCTGTTATACAACAATAAATTCGATGTGATTTTATCATAACCGGAAATATTCGCTCCAAGTGCAATGTCGGTTTTGGAGCGCAGAATGATGATATGACCGCAACGCAAGAAACTCTTTTGACTACCATCGACGCCGCGCCCCTGCAAGAGACCACCACCTTGCTCGGCGACTCGTGGCTGCTCGGCTTCGACACCGAGACCACCGGCACGCACGCCTCCGACGCCATCGTCTCCGCCTCGCTCGTGCTGCGAGACCCCAGCAAGGGCTACGAGGGCGACACCGTGGCCGAATGGATCATCAACCCGCATCACCCCATGAATCCGGGCGCCAGCCGCGTCAACGGCTTCACCGACGAGTTCCTCGAGGCCAACGGCGCCGAGCCCACCGAGGCCATCGAGCAGATTGGCGAGCTCATCACCGTCGCCCAACGCAAGAACATTCCGCTTCTGGCCTATAACGCCCCCTTCGACGTACGCATGATCGCCGGCGATCTCAGGCGCTGGAACCTCACCCCGCTGCCCGCCGAGCTTCTGGTGGTGGACCCGCTGGTCATCGACCGCGAGGTCTCCAATCGCAAAGGCAAGCGCACCCTGAGCTACACCACCGAGTATTACGGCGTCAACCCGCATGGTGACTTCCACGACGCCACAGCCGACACCATCGCCGCCGTCGACCTCGTAGAGCCGATGACCACGCTCTACCCACAGGTCAGCTCGCTCAAGCTCAGCGACCTGATGGGCTGGCAGCGCGAGGCGCACGAGAAGTGGCGCGTCTCCTTCAACAAGTGGCTCCAGGCACGTGGCCGCAGGCCCGTCAACGACACCTGGCTCTAGGCTTTCCAACCATCTTCTCGCCCACACCATGCGGTAGCCTTACGTGTGGCAAGAAAGGTTCGGCATGGCTTTAACTCTGACTTCCGCTGCTCGTCTGCTCGAGGCGCACCATCTGCTGCGCGAGATCATCCAGGGCGACCAGTGGTCACGCGATCCGGCACGTTTCGAAGGCGCCGATGAGCCCTATTCGGCGATCACCTACAACAGCCTCGAGGTGGGGCCGGGCGCGATCCTGTGCTGCAAGGGGCGGTTCAAGGCCTCGTATCTCGACGGCTGCGACGCCAAGGGGCTCAAGGCCTACGTCTCCGAGACGCCATTCAGCGACCACACCACGGCGCCCGGCATCATCGTCAGCGACATCCGCAAGGCCATGAGCCTGCTTTCCGCCGAATTCTATGGACGCCCGCAGGACGAGCTGACGCTGGTCGGCATCACCGGCACAAAAGGCAAGACCACCACCGTCTACTTCACCCAGGCCATCCTCAACGCCGCGAGCGGCGGCAAGGCGGCCCTCTTCTCGTCGGTCGACAACTGCCTGGACGGGCACACCTACACCGAATCGAACCTGACCACCCCGGAGTCGATGGACGCCTTCCGCATGATGCGCCAGGCCGTCGATAACGGCATGAAATACCTGGTGATGGAGGTCTCCTCGCAGGCCTACAAGGTGGACCGCGTCTACGGGCTCACCTTCGACGTCGGGGCGTTCCTCAACATCTCCCCCGACCACATCAGCCCCATCGAGCACCCGACCTTCGAGGACTATCTCTACTGCAAGCGGCAGCTGGCGTCCAACAGCCGTGCCTTCGTGCTCAACGCCGACTGCGACCACGCCGACCTCATCGCCGAGGACGCGGCGGCCGCGCATGTGCCGGTGACCACGTTCGCGCTGCACACCGGCGGCGAGAGCGTCGGCACACCGGCCGACACCGTGGCCTGGCCCGCCGACAAGCACCGGACATCGTTCCATATCAGCGTCGCGAGCGTTGCGAATAACGCTGGCGCAAATAACGGAGCTACCGCAAACGATGTCTATCACCTGCGCATGGACGGCGATTTCAACTACGCCAACGCCTCCGCCGCGCTCACCATCGCCAGCCTCGCCGGCGTCGACCTCAACGCCAATCCCGAGGCCGCCCACGCCCTCGAGCAGGTGCGCATCTCCGGCCGCCTCGAGCAGTTCCGCGACAGCCACGACGAGCGCAACGCGGCCATCATCGACTTCGCCCACAACTACGCCAGCGTCACCGCCGTCATCGACTTCGCGCTGGAACGCTACGGCGAGCACAACCCCCGGCTCACCCTGGTCACCGGCACCGCCGGCGGCAAGGCCAACGACCGCAGGCGCGAGATCGTGGAGGCCGCGCAGCATCGGGTCGCCAGGCTCATCCTGACCACCGACGACCCCGACCGCGACGACCCGGCCGACATCTGCCGCGAGATGGCCGCGAGCGCCACCGACCCGAAGCTCGATGTGAACATCGTGCTCGACCGCGGGCAGGCCATCGAGACGGCCGTGCGCGAGGCCCGCGAGCATGACGGCTTCGACGTCGTCATGGTGATTGGCAAGGGCGAGGAGCAGTGGCTCAAGGTCGATGGCAAGCACGCCCCCTATGAGGGCGACGCCCAGACCGTCCGCCGCCTGTTCGGCGTTCCCGGCGAATCCACCCAATCCGGCGTTTCCGGCGAATCCCGCAAATAAGCACACCGAGGTTTGAGACATATCATGAAGCAATTCCAACCTGTATTACTTGGCAGCGATATCAACGCCTACGGCATGGCCCGCGCCTTCCACGAGGCCTACGGCATCAGGACGCAGGCGTTCGCGCATTTCCAGCTCGCGCCCACGCGCTATAGCAGCATCATCGACGTGCACATCGTGCCAGGCCTCGACCAGCCGAAGACCTTCGTGAAGGCGCTGGTGGACTACGGCAAGCGGATGAAGGCCGACCACCCCGACACCACGCTGCTGCTCATCCCCTGCGGCGACGTCTACGCCAACCTGCTGAGCCGCGCCGAAACCGAGCTCAAGCCGTATTTCGTCTTCAACACGCTCGACCCGGCGCTCAACAGGCAGCTGAGCTACAAGAACACGTTCTACGAGACCTGCGAGCGCCATGGGCTGCCCTACCCCAAGACGAAGGTGCTCACGCGCGAGGGTGTGGCGCACGGCGAATACAAGAGCCTGCCCTTCGACTTCCCCATCGCCATGAAGCCCGCCGATTCCGCCGCATGGCTCGACATCGACTTCCCGGGGCGCAAGAAGGCGTTCGTCATCGAGACGCCCGACGAGCTCGATCTCTTGATTAATCTGGCCTACGACGCCGGCTACCAGGCCGAGATGATATTGCAGGACTTCATCCCCGGCGACGACAGCCACATGCGCGTGCTCAACGCCTACGTCGACCAGCACCACCGCGTGCGCATGATGTTCCTCGGCCATCCGCTGCTCGAGGACCCGACGCCCGAGGCCGTGGGCAACTACGCGGCCATCATCCCCGACTACAACGAGGAGATCTGCCTGAAGATCAAGGACTTCCTCGAGGACATCGGCTACCAGGGCGTCGCCAATTTCGACATGAAATATGATGAGCGCGACCACACCTACAAGCTTTTCGAGATCAACCTGCGTCAGGGGCGTTCCAGCTATTTCGTGACGCTCAACGGCTACAACCTCGCGCGCTGCTTCGTCGACGACCTTGTGGAGGACACGCCCTTCGACCGCAAGACCGTGATTGGCAAGGGCGGCAAGCTGTGGATGGAGATTCCGCGTTCGATCTTCAAGCAGTATGTGGCCGACGGGCCCGACAAGGATCGCGGCCTTGAGATGATCAAGAACGGCGACTGGGGCACGACGCTTGAGTACAAGAAGGACCGGCACTTCATGCGCTGGCTGCTCATCCGCTATATGTTCTCGATCTATAAGAAGCGTTACGCGCAGTACTTCAAGCAGAAGGGGAATCTCAAATGAGAAGGCCATTCTTCGCGGTTTTGGGCGGCATGGGCACGTTGGCCACTGAGTCGTATATCAGGCTCGTCGACAAGTTGACGGGCGCGCGGGCCGACCAGGAGTTCCTGGACTACGTGGTGTTCAACGACGCCGCGATACCCGACCGCACGGCCTTCATACTGGGGCGCAGCGACGACGACCCGTTCCCCGTGCTCGCCGACGACGTGGCGAAGGCGACGGCCATCGGCGCCAGCTTCATCACCATCCCCTGCAACACCGCGCATTTCGTGCTGCCGAGGCTGCAGAAGCTCACCGACGTGCCGTTCCTCAACATGCCACACGGCGCCGTGGAACGTATGAAGGCCACCCTGCCCGTCGCCACGCACCCGCGCGTCGGGTTCATGGGCACCGAGGGCTCGCGCCACATCGGGCTCTACCAGCGCGAAATCGAAGCGGCCGGCTATACGTTCGTCGAGCCGGATGACGAGCTACAGGCGCGCATCCACTCGCTCATCTACAACGATGTGAAGGGCGGCGGACCGCTTGATCTGGGGCGCTACCGCTCGGTGATCGACACGTTCCTCGACAAGTCCGACAGCCTCGCGGCCAAATACCGTTGCGACATCGTGGTGCTCGGCTGCACGGAGCTCTCGGTGCTCAACGAGGCCTTCCCCCTCCCCGACCTCCCCATCATCGATGCCCAAGCCGTCCTGGCCGAGGACACGGTGGCCCTAGCCAAGAGCCTGCGAGAAAAGTAGATCAACTCACATCATTTATGACATCTACCGTGGGTGGTGGGGATATGCGATGTTCGACACGCTCCGGGCCGCTCGGCCAAGTCATACGGTCGAACATCGCATATCCCCACCACCCACTCTGCATGAGGCTACTAACTGAAATTTCAGTTACTCATGTTCCAACTTCTGACTAATCACCGCCGTCACTCCATCTGATCTCATGGTCACTCCATAGAGGGCATCGGCGATGGACATCGTGCGCTGCTGGTGGGTGATGATGATGAGCTGGGCGTGCTGGCGCAGGTCGTTGAACGCGTTGATGAGGCGCGTCAGATTGATGTCGTCGAGCGCGGCCTCCACCTCGTCCATCACGTAGAACGGGCTGGGGCGCGCGGTGAAGATGGCGAAGAGCAGCGCCAGGGCAGTGAGCGAGCGTTCGCCGCCGGAGAGCAGGCTGAGCTGTTTGACGCGCTTGCCCGCCGGGCTGGCCTCCACGATGACACCCGTGGTGAGCAGGTCGTCAGGGTTCTCGAGGCGCAGCTGGCCCTTGCCACCTGGGAAGAGCGTGGCGAAAACCTTTTCGAAGGCGGCGGCCGTGTCGTCGAACGCGCTCTTGAAGACCTCCACCATCGTCTGGTCGAGGTCCTTGATGAGCTTCATCAGGTCGTCACGGCTCTTGACCACGTCGTTGCGCTGATCGTTCAGGTACTTGTTGCGGGCCTCGAGCGAGTCGTACTCCTCAGTGGCCAACGGGTTGATCTTGCCGAGGGCGGCGAGGTCGCGCTGGGCCTTCTTGAGCCGTTTTTCCTGCTCGGCGCGCACGTAGGGCACGGTCTGGTAGTGTTCGGCGAAATCAGGGTCGGTGAATGATGACGGATTGACCGGGTTCATGCCTTGCGTTTGTATGTGAGCATCGTCGGAACCAGCTGAATCAGCGGAGTCTGTCATATCCTCGTTGGCATCGACAACATTCGCATTCTCAGCGTCAGAACCGGCATAGATATCACTATCTTCATCGTCGTCCGCCACACCTTCAAGCGGCACCGGCTGCCCGTTCTCGTCGAGCACCGGCACGGGCATCGCGGGCCCGTAGGCCTCGGCCAACTCGTCGAGCCCCATGCCCAGGTCGTCGGAGACCTTCTGCTGCAACTGGCCGTATTGCGCGGCCACACGCTCGCGGGTGACGTCGAGCTCATGCTCCTTGGCCTGCAACGCCGCCACTTTCGGCTCGTCCGTGTCGCGCTGGCCGCGCAACTCCTTGAGCTGGCTGTCGTGGCTGGATGCCTGCTGGGTGAGCTCGTCGCGCTTGGCGACCACCTGGCGCAGCTCGGCGTCCACCAGTTGTGCCATACCACGGGCGTCGGCGGCTATGGCCCTGCTGTGGGTGCGCTGGCGCTCACGACGGGCGTTGAGCTCCTTCATCCGGGCGCGGCGAGCGGTGGCCTCGCGGGCGTTGTCGTGCAGCAGGCCAGCCTGGCGCGTGAGCGATTCGATCTTGCGTTTGGCGTCGTTCCAGGTGATCTTGGCGGTCGTCTCCTGCTCGCGGGCCTTATCGAGCGCCTGCTCGAGGCCGCGCACGCGCTCGTCCAGGCCTTCGGGATTGCCGTGGCCGTCGTCGGCGTCGCGCGTCTGCTCCAGCGCCGCGTCCAGATCCTTGAGCTTGAGCTGGTGGTTCTGCCCGTCCTCCTGGGCGCGCTTGATCTTGGCCTCGATGTCGTCGAGCTGGCTGGCGAACCGGGTGACGCGCTCCTTGGCGGCGAGCAGGTCCTTCTGCGTCTGCTTGGCGCGGAGCTTGGCCTGCATGCGCTTCTGCGATTCCTCGTCCACCTTGAGCCGCGCCGCGTCGCGCTTCTTGGTCGTCTTTTCGATATTCGTATTGAGTTCGTCGATCTGGGCGGCGCAATCCTCGGCCTGCTGCAATGCCGCGTCACGTCTTGCCGCCAGCGAAAGGTCGCTCTGCGGGCGGGAGGAACCGCCGATTGCACCCACACGGTTGACGATCTCGCCGTTTTTGGTGACCACATGGCCGAATTGACCGTCATGGACGAGCTTCAGCGCCTCATCCATGTCGTCCGCCGAGCCGACGTCGGTGAGCAGGTCGCGCACGGCCATCACGATGCGCGAGGCCAGTTCCTTGTCTTTGGCCTTGGGATTCGCGGTGACCAGAGCGGAGACCTTGTGGCCCTTATCATTGTGGGCATTCGAAGTGGCATCAACACCGTCATCGCCATCGCCGTCATTACCGTCGCCATCCACCGGATGTAGCACGACGGCCTTGCCGAGCCCGTCGTCCGAAGCCTTGCGCAACGCCTCGAGCATATTGGCCTCGCCGGGCACCACGATGGCGCTGGCGAACTGCTCGAGCGCGTGGGCCACGGCCTCCTCCCAGCCGGGCTCGACGTGGATGAAGTCGCTTAAACGACCGAGCGCCGCCACCTTCTTGTCCTGCCGCAGGGCGCCCGAGGCGTTGCGGCTTTCCAACGTGTCGTCAATCGCATCGGCCTTGGCCTTCGCCGCGCTCACCTTGGCGTTGAGCCCTCGCAACTGCTCCTGCATGGCATCGAGCTCGTCCTGGCACTTGCTCAGCTCTTCACGGGCCTTGTCGAGCGCGTCTCCGGCACCGTCTTCGCCGTCACGCTGGGTGTCGGCATCAAGCTTGTCACGTTGCGCCACGGCCTCGTCGCGTTGCTCGGCGATGGTGACACGTTGCGCGGTGAAATCCTTCACGCGGGTGTCCGCCAGCTCGATGGCTGACTCCTCACGGGCCTTGAGCTCGCGCAGGTTGGCGATCTGGTTGTCACGCTGTTGCGCGGCCTTGCGCAATTCGATCAACGTCTGGCGGGCGGCCGCAAGCTGTTTCTCGTTGTCGGCGCGGCGTTCGGTGGACTGGTCAAAGGTGAGGCGGGCGTCGGAGACCGTCTTCTCTCCTTCCGCCACCTGCCCGTCGAGCTCCTTGGCCCGCGCCTCAAGGATGTCCGGGTCCTCACCGAAGTTGGTGATCATCTGCCCGGCGACCGAACGCGCGCGCTCGTCAGCCAGCGACGCCAACGATTCGAAGCGTTCCTTGAGCTGGGTGAGCTCGTGCCACGTCTCGTTGACCTTGGTGATGGCCGGGTTCGACTCGCTGCTCAGCGCTTCCACCTGCTCGATGCGCATCTTCACTCTGGCCAGGCCACGCTGGGCCTCCTCCAACTGACCACGCACCTGTCCCAGCTCAGTGCGTAAGCCGGCCCGCCTGGCCATGGCCTTTTGCGAGTCCTCGGCATAAATCCTGGACTGGGCGTCACGCAACGAGACCTGGATGCTCTGCGCGCGACGGGATATCTTGGCCTGGCGTCCGAGCGGGCCCAGCTGGCGGTGAATCTCGTGCAGCAGGTCGTCGGTGCGGGCGAGATTGGCCTCGGTGTGCTTGAGTTTGCGCAGCGCGCGTTCCTTGCGCTTGCGGTGCTTGAGGATGCCGGCGGCCTCCTCGATGAAGGCGCGGTGACCACTCGGGTCCGCTTTCAGGATTTCGTCGAGCCTGCCCTGCCCGACGATGACGTGCATCTGCTGACCCAAGCCAGTGTCGCTCAGCAATTCCTGGATGTCCAAAAGCCTGCATGCGGAGCCGTTGATGGCGTACTCGCTGCCGCCGTTACGGTAGATGGTGCGGCTGATGGTCACTTCGGTGTAGTCGATGTCGAGGGTGTGGTCGGTGTTGTCGATCGTCAGGCTCACCTGCGCGCGGCCCAGCGGCGGACGCGAGGAGGTGCCGGCGAAAATGACGTCCTCCATGGAGGTGCCGCGCAGGTTCTTGACGCCCTGCTCGCCCATCACCCAGGTCAGCGCGTCGACGATGTTGGATTTTCCGGAGCCGTTGGGGCCCACCACGGCGGTGATGCCCGGCTCGAAGCGCAGTGTGGTGGCGGAGGCGAAGGACTTGAATCCCCTGAGCGTCAGTTCCTTAAGATACATGGATTATTAACTTCCTCTGTTCTTCCCTCTTGCCGTTCCCCATCACCGGGCACGCATTGCTATCCATTGCAATCATACCGGCCAGCACACCTAACCGCCCTACAAACCGCAACTCCGAGCCGGAATCCATTGCTTTTCGTCACGCCGAAACCGAGAATCAGGAAGAAAAGCACTAAAACCGCCCCAAAATAGTGCTTTTCTTCCTGATTCCAGACTCCCCTGCGACAAAAAGCACCTTTTCAGGCCCGTTTTGATGCTTTTCCCACTGATGAAGTCACAAATCAGTGAGATAAGCACCTTTTCGAGCTCATTTTGGTGCTTTTCCACAGGTTGGACCTGAATCTGTGAGATAAGCACTATTCCGAGCAGGTTTGGGTGCTTTTCCCACTGGTGGGGGCTCAGTCGCTGGGGTGGCGGTCCTTGGCGGTGGAGTGGTCGTTGTCGTGGCGACGGAGCTGGTCGGCTGTGGAGCCAGGTTCCGGTTCTCCCTCGAAGGGGACCTGCTTGACGCCGAAATCGCCGAATGCGTCGCCGAAGACCTCGGAGACGACGTCCTCCTCCGGCTTCGCGTCGTTCTGGCCCTTGGCATCCTCGCCCTTGGCGCCCGCGGCACGCTGCGCCTTGGTTAACGCCAGCTCCGGGTCCTTGCGCTCCTTGAGCAGAGTGCGCGCGTCGCCGGCGGTGACGAAACTGCCGCAGATGAGCACGCCATGGCCATAGCCCACGCCCAGCTCGTCGTCCTCGTCGACCATGTCGACCGCGCGCTGGATGGCGTCCGGCAGCTCGTCGATGCGGGTGACGCGGTCGCGCCCGAAGACGCCAACTGCGATCTTCTCAAGGTCCTCGGCGGGCATCACGCGGTCTCGCCACGAGTTCTCGGTGACGATGATATGGCTCAAAATCGGCTCGAGCGTGCCAAGGTATTCCTCGACCTGCTTGTCCTTCATCATGGCGACCACGCCGACCAACTGCTCGAAGTTGTAGTTCTCCTCGAGCGCCGCACGCAGCGATTCGGCGGCGTTGACGTTGTGACCACCGTCGACGATGATGGTCGGCGAGGTGCGCACCTGCTCGATACGGCCGGGAATCTTGACCCCGCCCAGCGCCTCGGCCACGACCTCTTGGGTGAGCTGGCCGTTGACGGGAATGACCACTTCGGCTGCCGCGAGCGCCGCGAGCGCGTTGTGCGCCTGGTGCTCGCCGAACTTGGCGACCGGAATATCCTCGTAGACACCGTTGGGTGTGCGCAGCGTGACCAGCTGTCCACCCACGGCCGGGGCGCGCGAGACGACCTCCATCTCCTCGCCGTCACGGATCATGGTGGCGTGCTCGGCCACGGCGGCCTGTTCCAGAATCGGCATGACCTCGGCCTCGTGCGGCTGCGCGCCGATGATGGCGGTGGACTCGTGCTTGATGATGCCGGCCTTCTCCGTGGCGATCTTCTCCACGGTGTCGCCCAACCACTGCATGTGGTCCATGTCGACCGGTCCGATAATCGCGGCGTCGCCGTTCAAGGCGTTGGTGGCGTCCCACTTGCCGCCCATGCCGACCTCGAAAATGGCCACGTCGACGGGCGCGTCGGCGAACTTCCAGACGGCCATCGCCGTGAGGATCTCGAAATAGCTCATCGGGGCCTTGCCGTCGGCCTCCATCTTGTGGTCCACAAGCGCCACGAAGTCCTTGATCTGCGTCCATGTGTCGATGAAATCGTCATCGGAAAGTTGCTGGCCGTCCACGGCGATGCGCTCGTTGATCTTCTCCAGATGAGGCGAGGTGTAAAGGCCGGTGCGCATGCCATACGTACGGCAGATCGCCTCGGCCATGCGGGCGGTGGAGCCCTTGCCATTGGTGCCGGTGATGTGGATGATGCGGAACGTGTCCTCCGGGTGGCCCAGCAGGTCGAGCATCAGGTTCATGACCTCGAGGTCGTGCCCCAGCTCCTCATGCGTGGTGCGCCGGCCCATGATCTCGCGCTCGACCTCACGAATGGTGACCCCGCTGGTGTTCGGATGCTCAAAAGACATAAGACCTCGTTTATCGCTGAAACGCTTAAAAATAGACGTATCTATTGTATGAAACAGTCTCGCCAGCGCTAAGCTGCGCGGCGAACCCGGCGAGGCGGCGAGACGCGAGCTGAAGGGGCCTTGTGAAAAGGCGTGGGAACGGGCCCGGAACGGTCGGCGAAGACACTAGGATGGACGGTATCTATATTCACCGATCAGGAGAGGACATGGGCGAAGTCGTGACCAGCAAAGACAAGGAATACGAGGCACAGGAGATGGCGAAGGCGCCAGGGGCGGACCAACCGATGGAAGACAGGACCAACAACCGCACGTTGCGTCCGACCACGTCGAAGAAGTTCGCCGAGTTCATGAAGACCGGCTGGGACAACCAGGAGCCCGAGATCAAGCCGCTCGAGTCCAGCAAGTTCATTCCCGCGCGTCTCGAGGCGCTGGGCAAGCGCTTCCCCGGCGAGCGCATCGTCATTCCCGCCGGCACCCCCAAGGTGCGCAACAACGACGATGACTACGCCTTCCGCCCCAACACCGAGTTCTCCTATTACACCGGGCTGGGCCAGGATTACGAGGCGGGCGCCGTGCTCGTGCTGAACCCCGTCGACCCCGAAAGCCCTGAGGCCAAGGCCGGCAAGACCCACACCCCGGAGCTCTTCGTGGCTCCCCGTGCCGACAACAGCACCGAGGCCTACTATGTCGATTCGCACTATGGCGAGTACTGGGTCGGGCCGCGCGCCGGGCTCAAGGAACTGAGTGCGATGACCGGCATCGAGACCCACGACGTGGCCTCCCTGCCTGATGCGATCGGCAAGGACGTCGGCGCCGAGGCGGGCGCCGTGCGTGTGCGCGTGGTGCGTGCCGCGGACGAGCAGATGACTGCGCAGGTCGAGGACATGCGCGAGGCCAACGGCTTCCCCGATCCGGCCGCCAACGAGAAGGCCGACGACGAGCTGCAGGAGTTCGCCTCCACGGCCCGCATGGAGAAGGATTCCTACGAGGTCGGCGAGATCCGCAAGGCCGTCGCCGCCACCAAGGACGGCTTCGACCGTATTCTCACCCGCCTGCCCGAAGCCGTGGGCAAGCCGCGCAGCGAGCGCATGCTTGAGGGCGAGTTCAACGCCGTCTCCCGCGAAGAGGGCAACACCGTCGGCTATGACACCATCATCGCCTCGGGCGAGCACGCGCCGATCCTGCACTGGATGCGCAACACCGGTGTGGTCGGCCACGGCGAGATGCTGCTGATCGACGCGGGCATCGAGGTCGACAGCCTCTACACCGCCGACATCACCCGCACCTTCCCGGTGGACGGCAAGTTCACGCCGCTGCAGAAGAAGATCTACCAGGCCGTGCTTGACTCGCAGAAGGCCGGCTTCGAGGCCGCCAAGGTGGGCGCCACTTATTCCGACATCCACCACGCCTGCATGCGCGTCATCGCTCAGAAGCTACACGACTGGGGCATCCTGAAGGTCGACGTTGAGGAATCGCTCTCCCCCGAGGGCCAGCAGCACCGCCGTTGGCTCGCCTGCGGCGTGGCCCACCACCTCGGCCTCGACGTGCACGACTGCGCGCAGGCCCGTTACGAGTCCTACCAGGGCGCGAAGATCACGCCCGGCATGGTCTTCACCATCGAGCCCGGCCTCTACTTCGCCAAGAACGACCTGCTGCTGCCTCCCGAGATGCGCGGCATCGGAGTGCGTATCGAAGACGATGTGCTGATGACTGAGAATGGGCCTGAGTGGATTTCCAAGGATATTCCTAAGGAGATCGACGACGTGGAAGCGTGGATGGCGCAGCGTGCGGCTGCCAGGAAGTAGTTCTTTCTTCGCGTAACGTTGCGATCCAATTGCTTGGGAGGCTGGGATATGCAATGTTCGGGACACTCAAGGCCGTTCGGCCAAGCCTACGCCCGAACATTGCATATCCCAGCCTCCCAAACTGCATATTGATGCTTCCGGAGAGTAATTCATCGCACACGCTTCGGGGTTTGGGGAGCGGATTGGGGATGTTTTAGGGATTCATCGGCGAAGGCCCTTCTTATGTTTTGACTTTTGAGTGTGTACTTTGGTTTAACGAGCAAGGATTTAATATGACTACACCGAGGTTTGTGGTGGAGCTGCGGGAGAAGATTGGGCACCAGTTGCTTTGGCTCAGTGGGGTTACTGGGCTCGTAGAGGATGTCGAAGGGCGGATTCTGCTCGGGCAGCGGGCCGATACCGGGGAATGGGCGATGGTGTATGGAATCAACGAGCCGGGCGAGCAGCCAGCCGACACCGTGGTGCGCGAGATCAAGGAGGAAACCGGCATCGACGCCGTCGTAACCGATTTGGTGGCCGTGGTGTCGTCCTCCAAAATCGTCGCCTACGCCAATGGCGACCGCACGCAATATATGGATCATTCGTTCCTGTGCAAGCTCAAGCCAGGCGGCAACGCCGAACCCTTCGTAGGCGATGATGAGAGCCTCAAGGTCGGCTGGTTCAGCCGCGACGCGCTCCCCCAGCCACTCGCAGCCAGCACCGTCGAACGTCTGCAGCTCTTCGACCAATACCAGCGCAACAAGTCCAGCGGCGACGCCCACGCCCTCTTCGTCACGGACGGCCGAGTTCACTGACTTAAGGCGAGGCTGGACCTGACAAAACAACCTAAACAAACAAAAGAAAGGTGTAATCCGGCTAATCAATCACATTGGAACATGATGGCCAATTACGCGAAAATCCTCTTTTAAAATCTTCTACGGGAGCTTGCTTTTTCTATTAACTCAGTTAACATATGAAGTAAGTTAATGAAAACTTTTGCATCGACGAAGATTCATTTCACCGTCAGGGCCCGAGGAGGTGTCGACATGGAACATGCCACGCAACGCGTCGCCTCCGTCACTTCCACCTCTTCGGCAACCTCCATCGCCCCCGCGATCTCTCTCATCCCGGCAACTTCCCGAATCTCGCGCACCGACGTTTCGGAGGCGAACCGCTCGCGCATCCTATGGCATCTTTATCGGCATGGGGTCTCGTCGCGGGCGCAGATCGCCAAGGCGCTGCATCTGACGCCGGCCGCCATCACGAAAATCACGGCGAAACTCATTGACGCGGGCATCGTCGTCGAGACCGGTGAAATCAAAGGCAGCAAACGTCGACGCTCCATCGGCCTGGCCATCAACGCTAGCCGCTTCCACTTCATCGGCGTGAAATTCGCGCGCAGCCTCGTGCAGATCGGCGTCTTTGATTTGGCGGGCAACCGTGTCAGCCTGGTCGATTTGCCCACCGTCGATGACAGCACTGTGAACGAGGCAGTCACGGCGATTCACCAAAATGTCGACCAGCTGCTGGCCCACGACCCCAACGTCGTTTCCATCGGCATGGCCGTGCCGGGGCCATATCTGCGCGAGACCGGACGCGCGGCGCTCGTCTCGTCGATGCCCCACTGGCGCAACATCAACTTCATCGAGGAATTCGCGCAACGCTCCCCCGTCCCCCTTTTCATCGAGCAGGACGCGCGCGCCGGGGCCCTGGCGCAACGGCTTTTCGGCGAGCCCAATGGCACCGGCAGCCTGGCCTATTACCTGCTGGGCGAAGGCATCGGCCTGGGCGTGATCGACGGCGGCGAGCTCGTCTACGGCAATCTCGGCGCGGCCACCGAGCTCGGCCACGTCTCCATCGACATCAACGGACGGCCGTGCGAATGTGGCAATGTCGGCTGCCTCGAACGCTACTGCTCGGCCGGTGCGATCCACGACGAAATCGACAAGCGCGGCATCGTCGCAGGCTCGAAAACCATGACCCACCGCGAGGCCTGCGCCCGTCTTTTCCAAGCCTCGCAGCAAGGTGACAAGGCCGCCCGCGAACTGGTGCGCGAGGTCGGTCGTTACGCGGGCTACGGCTGCGTGACCGTGTGCAACACCTTCAATCCCAGCCGCATCGTCATCGGCGACATCGGCGCGATGGGCGGCGACATCCTGCTCGAAGCCATCCGCGAGGTGGTGCGCCAACGGGTCATCCCCGAAATCGCCGACACCACCGACATCTCGCTTTCCGCCCTACCCACCGACGCCACCGTGCTCGGCGCGGCCGCGGCGGCGATCACCCGATTTTTGGACCATCCCATGCGATTTTTGGGCGACACCACGAACCACGCGGACCAAAAGACGCCGAAAAGCGCCTAACCACTAGGAAAGGACCAATCATGGCCAAACCAATCGTCGTATCCCTGGGAGAGCTGCTTTGGGACATGCTGCCCACCGGCAAACGCGCGGGCGGCGCACCGGTGAACTTCGCCTACCACGCGGCCATGAACGGCGCGGAAGGCCATGCGATCAGCGCCGTGGGCGAGGACCCGCTCGGCGACGAGCTGATCGAGGCCACCAAGAAGTCCGGCGTCGACTCGATCATCCAACGCAACGCCTGGCCCACCTCCACCGTGGAGGTGACGCTCAAGAACGGCATCCCCGAATACACCATCATCAAGGGCGTGGCCTGGGACCATATTCTCTACACGCGCGAGCTCATCGAGATGGTGGAGAAGGCCGACGCGATCTGCTACGGCACACTCGCCCTGCGCAACCACGAATCGCACGACACCATCGTGGAGCTCCTGAAGCACACCAAGCCCGGCGCGATGAAGTTCTTCGACATCAACATCCGCGGCGACCACTACTCCAAGGAGCTCATCGAGGAGCTCTTGGGCTACGCGACCGTCTTCAAGATCAACGACGCCGAGCTGCTGCTGTTGCGCGACATGTTCAACATCCGCGGCACTTCCGACGACGAGGCCTGCCGCTGGTTCATGGACCAGTACGACCTCAACTACGTCATCCTCACCGGCGGCTCGACCTTCAGCACCATCACCGCCAAGAACGGCGAGAGTTCCACGCTCGACACCCCGCGCGTGGACGTGGTCGACACCGTGGGCGCCGGCGACTCGTTCTCCGGCACGTTCACCGCCAAGATTCTCACCGGCTCGCCGCTGCTCGAGGCGCACAAGGCCGCCGTCAACACCGCCGCCTTCGTCTGCACCCAGGAGGGCGCCTGGCCCGAATACCCCGAAAACGTCCCCGACTACCTGGCCGACGCCAACGCGTGATGTTGAGCCTGAACTGGAACCTGGGCTCCGATTAAACAAACCATAATCTAAACTTCTAAACGAAAACGGCGTCACCGCGCCAAAGCATGGTGACGCCGTTTTCGCGTTTTTCGTTGGGAGATTGTCGAATTATCACGCATTTCCCCTTGAATTTTGCATTACTCTTGTATTGTCAACAACGACATAAGAGGGGAAGAACCATGGGAGCGAAGAAGCCCGACAATACCAATGACGCCACAGACGCCACAACCCAAATATTCCCCGAAGCCACCGCACAAAAGACTCTGGAACCACAACCGGAACCAGAATCAGAACCACAGCAGCCAGATCACAAAGCCAAGAAGCAATCCCACGCGTGGTGGAAAAGCGTCATCGCGGTAATCCTCGCGCTCATCGTCGGCATAGCCATGGGCGCGGCCAGCGCGAATATCGACCCAAAAGAAAGCAATGAATACAAGACGCTCAACAGTGAATATTCAAAGACCCAATCGGAGCTGAAATCCACCCGCAAGCAACTCGACAAAGCGAAGCCGAAGGCGGATAAATGGGATAAGGAACAAGCCGAGAACAAGGCCAAGCAGCAGGCCGCTGACCTGCAGAAGCAACAGCAGGAGCAGGCGCAACAACAAGCCCAGCAGCAAGCCGCCGCCCAAGCACAAGCTCAGGCACAGCAACAAGCTCAAGCCCAAGCCGAAGCACAAGCACAGCAGCAAGCCGAGCAGTCCCAAAGCGGGGGCACGGGCTTGGCACATCCCGGCGCGTTTTGCTCCGGTGCCGGGTCCACGGCCCCATCCGACCACGGCGGCATTCTTACCTGCAAATTCGCCCGCGATAACCGTCTCCGCTGGATGCACTGAAATTTCGAATAGAGGTATGCGATTATCGGCTTACAGTTAGCTGTTTTGCCCACTCCTACTCAAGTTTGCACCCAACCTTGAGGCTTTCAACGTTTTGCCACTTACTTTAAAGGAGTCGAATTCGACTCCTTTAAAATTCGGGTTGTTTAGTTGCCCCCAGACTCCCAATAATTTACTCCATATGATCTCGCAATATGTCAAACGCCACCAGAATGAGATCTGGTGGCGTTTGGCATATTCATCAATTTGGTGACCGCTATCTCGGCTTTCTGGGTGCGTGGACTGCTGGCAAGGCGAGCCCAATCGCCCTTGGCGGCTAGCGGATTTGGCGACCGGCGCACCAGACTTGGGAGACCTGCCAGGTTGAGGGGTTGCTAATCAGCAGGTCGGCGGCGTAGCCCTCGGAGAGCAGGCCTAGCGGAGCCTCGGTGACGGGGTTCGGGCGGTCGAAGCCGAACGCGCGGGCGGGCGTGAGTGTGGCGGCCTCCACCGCGTCGGCCGGCGCCATCCCCAACACGTTGACGGCGCGGGCGACGGCATGCTCCAGCAACAATGTGGAACCTGCGATGGCGCCGTTCGAAAGCAGGCGCGCGTGACCGTCTTTGACGACGACGTCCAACGCGCCGAGCTTGTAGGCCCCATCGGGGCAATCGGTGGCCGACATGGCGTCGGTGACGAACACGATGCGATGCGGCGCGAAGGCCACCCCCATCCGAAGCACCGGATTCTGCACGTGGAACCCGTCGTTGATGAGCTCGATGGTGACGCGGGGATCCTCGACGGCGGCGGGAATCGGGCCGGGCTCGCGATGTTTCAGTCCGTTCATGGCGTTGAACATATGTGTCATGATGCCGGCCCCGGCCTCGAAGCCACGCTTCGCGGTCTCGTAATCAGCGTCGCAATGCCCGACCGCGGGGACCACCCCGGCGGCCGCGAACCGCTTGATGGCGCTGATGCCGTGCGGGAGTTCCGGGGCGATGGTGATCTGGCGAATCGCGCCATCGGCGGCCTCCAGAAGCCGGTCGACCAAATCGTCCGTGGGGTCTTTCAAACATTCCGGATCGTGCGCGCCCTTGCGGGAAAGCGCGAGGAACGGGCCCTCCAGATGGGCGCCGAGCACATCCGGGCGCTTGCCCATCACGGCCTTGACGTTCCTGAGATTGTCGCACATCACGTCCATGGGATTGGTGATGAGCGAGAGCACCTGCCGCGTGGTGCCGTGGACCATGTGCCCGGCGCGGGCGGTGTCGATCCCCTCGAAACCGTCGTCGAACGACTTGCCCCATGAACCGTGCGCATGGATGTCGACATAGCCTGGCGTCAGATTCCGGCCTTGCGCGTCGATGTTCACGACCCCGGGCATCAGAGTCAACGCTGAATCCGCAGAAGCCTCAGAAACCGAGTCGGCGGAAGCCGAATCGACGATGCCCAAACCACGGCACTCCGATTCCAACGTCGCCTCACCCACACCAGTAGCCACGATGACACCATCATGCGCGACAAGCCAGAAACCATCCTGGATGCCCCGGGCGTCCACCTTACGGGCGTTGCGGACGACCAACCACGGGCACGCCGCGCCTTCCACAGCCTTGGTGACCGCATCGACCGTCGACCGCCTATCCGCTTCCATCATCATTGACCCACATCCCTTCGTCATCTCAAGCTCCACTTGCAACGTACACCGCATCCGCGTCCGACACCAGATACGGATGCGGGGCTGGCACGAACCGATCAGGCCGTGCCGCCCCAACTATTCGCCAACTAGACCTAATCCAGGCCTAATCAGATCTCCTGCCATTCGGGCTTGTGCTCGTAGGCGTAACGGTAGTAATCCTTGTGCGCGAGCTTGGATGCCGCGGCCTCGTCGACGATGATGGTGGCGTGGGGATGCATCTGCAGCGCCGAGGCGGGGCAGAACGCGCTGATCCCGCCCTCGCAGGTCTCCTTGATGGCCTCCGCCTTGCCCTCGCCGAACGCCAGAAGCACGAGATGGCGGGCCTTCATGATCGTCCCGATGCCTTGGGTGATGCAGTGGGTCGGCACCTGGTTGATGTCGCCGTCGAAGAAGCGGGCGTTGTCGATGCGGGTCTGCTCGGCCAGCGTCTTAATACGCGTGCCGCTGGCGAGCGATGAACCCGGCTCGTTGAAGCCGATATGGCCGTCGGTGCCGATGCCGAGAATCTGCACATCGACGCCACCCGCGGCCTCGATCGCCTCGTCGTATTCACGGCCGGCGTCCTTGATGGTCTCCAGCTTGCCGTTGGGCACGCGAACCTTGGCCGGGTCGAGGCCCAGGGGCTCCACCACCGTGCGGGTGATGGTGCTGCGGTAGGACTGCGGATGCGCCGGGTCGAGTCCGGCGTACTCGTCAAGCGCGAAACCACGGACCTGGCTGACGTCGATCTTGCGCGCCTTGACCTGCGCGGCCAAATGCCGATAGGCGGCCAGCGGGCTGGAACCCGTCGCCAGGCCCAGCACCGCGTCGGGCTTGCGTTCGATCAGATCGGCCACGCACTTGCCGTAGATCTCCCCCGCCTCGTCCTCGTTCTTGGTGATGATTATCTCCGCCATATCTGTTTATCTCCTTATATCTGTGATTGAAAATTCATGCACTGATACGCACAACGATTCATGCGACAGGCTCAAGTTCCATACCGACCAGCGCGGCGCCCAACGCCCCCAAGGGCAGATCCCGGGGAGCAAGCTCCAGGCGGTCGCACATGTTGAGCGACGCCACGAACGCGCTTTCCTTCTCGCGCCTGCGCAGCTCGCGTTTGATCTCGTCGAGCAACGGCGAGCCGACCTTGGTCGTCCCTCCTCCGATGACGACGATCCGCGGGTCGATGGTCATCACGAGGATGTCGAGCGCGTCGGCGATCGCCGAGACGATGACGGCGAGGCATCGCACGGCCGCGTCGTGCCGGGGGCTGGATTCGTCGCGCACGCACGAGATGATGTCGGGCATCGGCGGGTCGGCGTAGGGCCACATGCGGGCGATTGAATGCCCGCCTGCCGCCGTCTCCAGGCATCCTTTCTGCCCACAGGTGCAGTTCCAGCCATGGGGCTCCACGGGGATATGCCCCACCTCGCCGACGGCGTTGCTGAATCCGTGGTCCGGCACTCCCCCGCGCAGAATCCCGGCCGCCACGCCGGTGCCAAGATTGAGGAACGCGACGACGTCCTCGCCCTCGCTTTCCGCAGGCCGGTTCGCCTCACAGAGCATATGGTAGGCGCCGACGGCCGCGGCGTTCACATCGTTTTCCACACGCACCGGCAGCGACGTGCGCCGGTGAATCTCCCCGGCAAGCTCGAGCCTGTCGATATCGAGATTGGCGACGTCCTCGACGATGCCGTCCGCCGGATTCACCCGGCCTGGAATTCCGATGCCGACACCGGCGATGGGTGCCTCATTGCGCTGGGAGAGGGTGCTGATGACCTCGACGATGTCGTCGACGACCATGTCCACACCAGGTCTGGCGGGAATCTCCAATTGGTCGGCGACCTTTATTCGCCCGCCTTGACGGGCGTCGACCAGCACGCCACAAATCTTCGAGCCACCCACATCAACTCCGATGAAAAACGACGCCCCATCGGCGTGAGCCGAGCTTGTCTCGCACTCTTCCTTCTCTTCGACAGCACAGCTCATCTATGCTCAATCCCCTTTCTTATTGGGCATATTGCGTTGACCGGCGGCATTCGCCGAACCGGTCGACGGGTTCGACATCTCGTCTCCTCCGACGTTTTTCCAGTGGATCGAATCCACCAGCCCGTTGATGACCGCGATGGCCTGGCCCAGCAGCACCAGGTCGTCACCCTGCTCGCAGCGATGGAGGGCGACCGGCGCACGGTAATCGACGACCGTGTCCGCCTCCAGCTCTTCCCTCATCGAGCCGATGAAGGCGTCGCCGACGATCTCCGCCGGGCCCGACACGGAGATGTTGCTCAGGTCCAAGAGGCTCACCGACATCGCCAGGGTCTTGCCCAAAAGCTGCCCGGCTTCGGCGAGGATGGCCGTGCGCGACTCCGGTTCCTTCGCGATCCGTTTTTTCAGCACCGGCGCGGAAAGCACGGTCTCCAGGCATCCGCGTTTCCCGCAGACGCATTTCTTCCCCTTGGGATCGACCACCACATGCCCGATCTCGCCGGAGGAATAGGCGTTGCCTTCCACGATGCGGCCGTCGACGCACACGGCGGCGCCCACACCCTGGTCAATCTTGATGAACATCGAATCCGCCGAGCACCTGCCGAACGTGCATTCGCCCAGCAGACCCATGTTCACGTCGTTGCAGATGACGGCCGGGACATGGAGACGCTTTTCGATATGCTCTTTGAGCGCGAGATTCGTCCATTTCAGGTTGACCGAGCGGATCACCGTCCCCTCGGAGTTCACGATGCCGGGTACGGCCACGCCAAGCCCCAAAATCGGCTGGTCGCTCTCGCCAAGCAACCGGTCGCACAGCTCGTCGAGCGCCTTCAGACGGACGTTGCCCATACCCTCGCAAGGAATTTCGGCCCTGGAGACGATGTGGCCGCACATGTCGACCAACGCGCCACGAATCATGTATCGTGCCGTCAGGTCGAGGGAGACCACACGCCAACCATCCGGGTCCACGGCGAGCATCACCGAGCGTTTGCCGCGCCCCGAGCGCTCGTCCATCCCCAGCTCACGCAGCAGATGGCTCTCCAACATCTCCGAGACGACTTTGCCGATCGCCATACGCGAAAGCCCCATGCGGCGCCCCATCTCGGCCCGGGACATCTGCCCCGAGGGAAACACCAACTGGAACGCCGACCGGATGTTGCTGGCCCTCGCGTCGGAGGGATCGGCCTTCAGCACCGGGTCATTGCCAAAAGTGGCCATCGGTTCCACGGAATTCGTATGGCTCAAAATCATGTTGCATCAATCCACATATTGTCAATAATCCTCATTCATCCCCTCTATTATGTCAAGATCGTTGACATAAAGCGGGGGCATAGAGCCGTCATGTGCAAGGCGATAAGCCACAACCGACATTCCCTATACCAAACAAACGCTCCAACGTATTCCGAAGCCCGAAACCCATCGCACGCTTGCTTTCGACCGCACGAAAATCGCACGAAAACCGAACGAATGAGAACGCTACCTGGCAGGCGAATCGCCGCCCGTGCTCTGGGTATCAGCCAGACACGGGCGGCAATCGTCCCACAGGCACCAGATCAGCCCAGCGCGATCTCCATGATCTCGTAGCCATTGATCTTGGGGATGGACATCGTCAGGTAGCCGTCGGCCACGCTGTAGCGCGACGGGTCAACGACTTCGCCCGAACGCACGGCGGTGACGGATTTGACCGACGCGTCGCCGACCTTGACCTTGACCTCCTGGTCGTAGAGCGGGATCTTCTCGTCGATGGTGTAGAGGTTGACCGCCTGCTTCTTGCACGGGTAATAGAGGCAATGCAGCAGCAGCGAGTTGCGCGACTCGGACTTGCGCAGCTGCAGCTCCAGGGAGCTGGGCACGCCTTCTCCCGTCTTCTTCACCAGGCAGTCGGGCAGCAGCAGGTTGAGGGCGTCGGCGAAGATGTCCTTGACCCACAGCGGCGCGTAGTCGCGATAGATGCGGAAGAGCGGATGCGAGAAGTAGATGACCCCGCCGTTCCTCGTGGCGGCCGGGAATCCCTTCACGCCCGTGGACGGCGCGTGCTGGTGGGAGCAGAACGTCTTGCCCTCGCGGTTGAAGTAGGGCTGCACCGACTCCAGGAGCACCTGCGAGCCCTCAGGCTGCACGCGGGCGCCGCGCTCGTACATGACCAGCTCTTCCTTCGGGAAGTCCTTGCCGATCGTGTCGTTGGGCATGATGAAGTCGCGGTCCCAATAGGACTCGCCCAGCATCGAGTTGCCGTAGAGCTCGTTGGTGGCGTCGCTGCCGTTGTCAAGCGACATGTAGGTACCGATGACCTTGCCGCCCGCGTGCACGTACTCCTCCAGCTTCGAGCGGAGCTGGTCGGTGCCCACGATCTCGTCGGGCAGCACGATCAGGCGGTACTTGCCGAAGTCGGCGTCCGGGTCGATGATGTCGAACTGGCAGCCGAGCTCGGTGAGCATGCGGTTGGCGCCGATCAGCGATTCGGAGAGATGGGAGTCCATGTTCCATTCGCGCTCGGGCGTCATCACCGCCACGTCGACCAGGGCCTCGGTGCCTTGCGTCACCGGCTCGAGGTCCTCGACCTGCGAGTAGACCTTGCCGATGAGGTCGTAGGCGGCGTCGGAGAGCTTGCCCTTGGGGTGCAGCTGGTCGCCGATCGAGCAGCCGGCGCCCATGGTGAGCATCTGGAAGCACTCGTATTCGAGGGCGTTGATGTTCTTGAGCGAGTGGAAATCACCCCAATAGGTGTGGAACTTGCCGGTCATGCCAATCACGTGCTTGCCGAGGTTGCGCACGTACTTCATCACGATGGGGAAATTGTCGTAGCCCCAGGTGCCGCCGGGCAGGCTCTCGATCTCCAGATGCGAGTAGTCGCCGAGCGAGGCCTTGTTGGACGGGCCGATATGCGAGCCGTTGAAGAAGATGGTCGCACCGGGCACGCGGCGGGCCAGAAGCTCCTTGACCTCGTGCTTGAACTCGTCGAGCAGGATCGAGCAGTACGCCTCGCGCTGGCGGATGTCGGTGTGGTCCATGCCGCGGCGCTTCATCTGCACCTGGCAACGCTCGCAATCGCAGGGCACCAGGAAGAAGATGTCGAGGAAGAGGCCGTCGATGCGGTCGGGGCCGAGCGTGTCGATGATGTCGTTGATATGGTCGAGCAGGTACTCGCGGTAGTTGCTGTTGAGGCACAGCGACTCGTAGAAGTTGGGCTTGGGGACCATCGGCTGGCCGTTGATCGTGTTGCCCTCGGGGTCGCGGGCGAGCCATTCGGGGTGGCGCAGCGCGCTGTATTCATCCCACTCGACGGTGCTGTAGACCGGCACGCGGATGCCGCGCTTGTGGCAGGCGTCGATCTGCTCAATCAGCAGGTTGTGGTTGGTCAGATGCGGATGGATGATCTCCGGATGGCGCTTGGACGGATAGAACAGATAGCCGTGATGGTCACGCGCGAAGAGGGTGATCGAGTTGACGTGCGCCTTGACCAGGCGGTCGGCGAACTCGTCGGCGTCGAAATCGGCTCCCACCGCGTCGATGTACGGGCTGGTGTGGAAATCGAGATGCACTTGGCGGTCATGAGACTGCAATGTCTGAACCATAGTAACTCCTTTGTATTGTTATGTTTCCAAGTAAAACCCGCCGTGGCCACACGTCGCTTCGCGCATGGCCACGGAGAATTCGATCAGATGGTCAACTGCTTGTCGACCTTGACGTTGATCAGGTCGATCACGGCCAGCACCAGGTAGAGGACGCCACCGACGATGATGGCGAACGCCGGAGAGTCATTGCCGAACAGCTTCGCGAAGAGGGCGAAGAAGTACGGGGAGATGAGGAAGCCGATGTTGATGGTGATGACGATGATCGAGGTGCTCAGGTTCATCGAGTTGGCCGGAGAGACATCGGCCAGGCGCGAGGTGAGCGCCGGGTTGATGATGCCCCAGGCGAAGCCGGAGATGAGCACGAGGGCCATGAGCACGGGGATGCTGTGCACCATGGCGATGGCCACGTAGCAGACGCCGATGATGATCTCGAAGATGAAGACGGTGAGGCGCTTGGTGACCTTGGAGATGCGCTCGAAGAGGATGCCGGAGAAGATCGCGGCGAGGACCAGGAAGCTGAAGATTCGGGTGGCGGTGCCGGCGTCGCCGATGTGCTCGTCGACCACGTAGTTGGCGAACTTCAGGGAGATGACGTTGTAGAACAGCGAGATCAGCAGGAAGACCACGGCCAGGAAGAGGACCTTCATGTTGGTGGAGGGCTTGACCGGCTTGCTGGAGACGTGGACCGTTCCGTCCTCGTCGATGGCGTTGTTGTTGATGTCGAAGTTGTCGAATTCCTTAGGCACGAACAGAATGATGAGGATGATGGGGATCAACAGCACCAGGAAGACCAGGTAGGTGGTGTTCCAGCTGAACGTGATCAGGAAGCCTGCGATGAAGAGCATGATGGTGTCGCCAAGGTTGCTCGCGGCGTTGCGGTAGCCCAAAAGCCTGCGTTGCCGGTCGCCTTCGTAGAGGTCGGTGATGTAGGAGACGCTCAGCGGGTTGAAGATGCCCATGCCGACGCCGAAGAGGAACCTGAAGACGAGGATCGGCCAGTACTGCGGGAAGAAGGTCGGCAGGATGCCGGAGATCAGGGCGATGATGAGGCCCGAGAGCACGGTCTTCTTCTTGCCGAGGAAGTTGGAGAACACGCCCGTGAGGACCGTGCCGACCATGACGCCGGCGGTCGGGATGGTGGTCAGCAGCTCGACGTTGGCCTTAGAGATGTCGGAGAACGCTTTTTCCATACCAGGGATGGTGCCGCTGATGGCATTGCTTGCCGACAAAAGAAACGACATTGACAGTACGCCGACCATCAATCGTTTCGACGACAGTGTCTTTTTGATGTCCATGATTATTTCTTTCTCCCTTTCCGACAATGCGAGACGCATTGCCTTATAACCTGCCCCGTCATCGGCGACAGGGCAAATCGGTAATTGTCAACCATACTAACATAAAAAATTCAGTAATACACCAAAACGAACCCTAATGTTAGAAAGAGGAATAAAAATCCCTTTTAAAAGCCCGGAATTGCACAAAAATAGCAAGAAAAATATCAAAAGGTTTCAGTATCGTACAGAACAAAACTTTTGTAATTCATATTTACGAAAAATAGGATCATTCGTCATGTAACTAGTTCCGCATCGAAATCATGCGAGCGATGCCCATAAACATCGACACGACGATTCAGGCAAACGGCCATCATCATAAAAACGGCGAGCGTTTGGCAGACACATCCGAACGTTGCAAAGCTCCTGATATTACCAAGCCTCAGGACCCCCGCCGCCAGGCTTTCCGCAACAACAAAAAGGGGCACTCGGAAAAATCCGAATGCCCCCTTGACTTGTGGAGATGCGGGGAATTGAACCCCGGTCCGATGACCGAACCCTCAGTCTTCTACGTGCTTAGTCCGCTGGCCGTATGGCGATTTTTCTGCCCCCATCCGTGTCGCGGACGATGGATGGCGAGCATATCTACAGTTAGAGTCCCTGAGTCACCCTGTGGTTCAATGGCTCAAGCAAGTCCTCTAATGACGCCCAACATCCTCCCGAAGACGAAAAGGAGTGGACGGAGCCGTTGCTCACTGGTTAATCCTGGCGCGAAGCTCAGGCAGCGAGAACGTACTCAGTGCGATTAGATTTAGCACTTGTTGTTTCGTGGAGGTCATCTCGAGTGGACTCCACATTCTCGGCACGCTTCCCTGCGACGAACAGGTCACCGTCGAAACCGATCATCCCCAATCTTGAATTATCAAGCCCCGGTTTGCACCGGAATACCCTATCATAACGTCTCTTGGCGACGAAGGACATCGTGCTGGCGAGAACGTGACTGAAAGCGTAATGGCAGGCTTTGATTACGGGATATCGCGGCGTTGCCCGAATCCGCTACCGTGATTCGGAATCGAGAGCCCAGACTTCATGAAAGCAGACAGCCACCACAAAACCAAGTATTCACCGCTTCCCCACCGCCCACTACACTGGGGACCATGAGAATCGTGTTGCAGAAAGTCAGCAAGGCCGGCGTCGATGTGCTAGACGAACAGACCGGCGAGCCGGATCCCACCTTCGAGCCGCAGCATATCGGCATCGGCTACATGCTGCTGGTGGGCGTCAGCGACAGTGACGGCGACGAGCAGATCAAGTGGCTGACCCACAAGATCGCCAACCTGCGGGTCTTCGAGGACGAACAAGGCAAGATGAACCTCTCGCTCAAGGACGTGGGCGGCGCCATCCTCTCGATCTCGCAGTTCACGCTCTTCGCCAACGTACGGCGCGGCAACCGGCCGAGCTTCATCGACGCGGGCGAGCCGAAGCACGCCGAGCGGGTCTGGCATGAGTTCGACGACGCCCTGCGCGCCGAGGGCATCGAAGTCAAGGAAGGGCGTTTCGGCGCCCATATGCGGGTCAGCCTGGTCAACGACGGCCCGGTGACCATCACCTTCGACACCGATGAGCTGATGGCGAAGGGCAAGAAATAAAAGCTTGAGGCCGCAGCCGCACCCAGCTATTTGATGATGGGCCGCAACGGGGCGGAGACGTCGATCTGGTGCTTGTCGCCGATCTTGGTGGGGTCGTTGCTGATCTTGTCGACCACGGCTTTCTTGAGTTTCATATCGGACGAATCGCCCCAGATGATGACGCGGTCGCCGTTGTTGATCTCGGTGGTCACCGAATCCTGCGTCTTGGCCTCCACCTTGGTGACGCTGTGGCGCATCTGCTGGGGCATCTGGTTCAACACACGTACCGCCTGCTGCACGGCGCGGTTGCTGAGGCTTGAGCCCACATTGTTGACCTCGATGACCGGGATGCCCTGCGCCGAGACGTTGCCCACGGAGTTGAGCACACGCCCGTAGCCGTCCACGGCGGCCATGTTGCCGTTGGGGGTGCGCAGCATGGCGGCCGGCTCCTGGGCCGTGACGCTGACCTTGATGCCCTGCGGATATTGCTTCTGGACCTTGGCCTGCGAAACGCCGGGTATCGATTTGAGCTGCTTGACCACGTCGTTCGACGAGACCAGGAACAGCGACTTGCCGGATTGCTTCTTGGCGATGGAGACGATCTGCTCCTTGCCGACCCACTGGTTCTGCCCGGAGACGCTAATCTGCTTGGCGTCGAGACGGAAGACCGGCGAGAAGAACATGAACCAGACGAGCGCGGCGACGGCGGCGAGCGCCACCACGGCGGCCACCGCCTTGCGCACCACGACCATCGTCTTGGCGCGCTTGCGCTCCTTCAGGCGGGCGTTGAAATCGACCACCTTGGGGCGCGCGGCCACGCCGAGCACGTTCGTGGTCTGCGAGAGGGTTTTGGAGACGAGGTCCTCGCCCTCGAGCTTTCTGGCGTCGACGAAATCACCGGGGGCGCTGCGCGAGCGCCTCGACCCGGCCGAGGAGATCGAGCGCGGCTTGCCTTTGGGCCTGGAGCTGCGGTTGGCGGTGCGGCTCACACCGCGGTTGACGGCGCAGGCACGCCCGGCGGATTTGCGCCGGGTCGTGGATTTGCCACCGCTGGACGCGAGCGAACGGCCTGTGCCGCCGGAACGCCTGGTGCGCGAGTTCGTGGATTTCGAGCCCGAACCGGCGCGGCGGGCGACGCTCTTCCTCGCCGAAGACGAACCGGCGGCATCCTTGGCCACACGCCTGGATCCGCCACGTTTCGCACTTGACGACCCGGAGCTCACCGAACGGCGAGGCTTGCGCCTTGACGCGCCGCCTTTCGAGTCCTCCGAACCGATCACACGACGTCCGCTCACGCCCGCTCCACATCGTCGCGGGCCGCGAGCGCCTTGAGGATGACGGCGTCCATGGTGGTCACGTCGCCAGCGCCGACGGTGATGATGACGTCGCCGGAATGGGCCTGGCTTGCCAACGCCTCGGCGCCCTCACACAGGTCGGCGCATGTCGAGATCCAACCGGTTTGCGGATTGTGGTCCACGGATTGCGCGGCGTCGATGATATTGGCAGAGACGACGCCCGGGAAGTCCTCCTGCTTCTCGCGTGCCGGGTAAATCGGCGCGACGATGGCCTCGTCGGCCCCGGAGAGCGCCTCGGCGAACTGCGGGGTGAAGAACTTAGTGCGGCTGAAGAGATGCGGTTGGAAGAGCACGCGGATGGTGGCCTCGGGGTAGCGCCGGCGCGCGGCGGCGAGCAGGGCCTTAATCTCGGTGGGATGGTGGGCGTAGTCGTCGACGACGGTGACCCCGTGCTCGCTGCCATTGACCTCGAAGCGGCGGGAGGCCCCCAGGAACGTGGCAGCTGCCGAGGCGGCGACATCCGGATCCATGCCCAATAGAGTGGCGGTGACGATGGCCGCGGTCGCGTTGCGGGCGTTGTGCACGCCCGGCACACGCAATCCGACCGAAACCTTGCGCGGCTGTGTGGCACCGGTCAACCCAGCCGGCAATTCGATCACGAAACGCTCAGCGCCATCTCCGACGGACTCCTGCTCGGAGAGGATGCGCACGAGCCATGGGCCATCGTTACCCTCATCGGCCTTGTTGCTGGCAGCCGGCGCCGAATCGGTCATACCGGCGATTTCGGCGATGGTTCCGGCAGATTCGGTGGTATAGCAAATCGTGCGGCTACGGACCTCGGGAGCGAGCATACGCATGATGGCGCGCGAGCCCTCATCGTCGAGCGACATCACGATATTGCGCTTGGCGTGCCCGGCGTACTCCACGAACGCCTTGCGGTAATGCTCCACGTCGCCGTAATGGTCGAGGTGGTCGGCCTCGGCGTTGACGATGAGCGCGAAGGCGGGATGGTATTTCTCGAAGCTGCCGTCGGATTCGTCGGCCTCGGCAACCAGCACCTCGCCTTTGCCCGCGTGGCCGCCGTCCAATGCCTCGCCGTGCGGGTTCTGGATGGAGCCGCCGATGGCGTAGCTGGGATCGGCCAGCTCACCCGTTCCGGCGTTGACGAGGATATGCGAGAGCAGCGAGCTGGTGGTGGTCTTGCCATGCGCCCCGGCCACGCTCACCGACTCCTTGGAGGCCATGAGCAGCGCCAGGATGTCGCTGCGGTGCACGATGCGGGCGCCCTGCGCGGCCGCGGCCACAATCTCCGGATTGTCAGGCTTGATGGCGGTGGAGAAGACGACGATTTTCGCGCCGTCGACGTTGCCGGCCTTCTGGCCGATATAGACCTTGACGCCCAACGATTCCAAGCGCTCAGTCCTGTCGTTTTCGGCACGGTCGGAGCCGGAGACCTCCACGCCCCGCTCCTCCAGCATCTCGGCGAGCACGCTCATGCCGGCCCCGCCGATGCCGATGAAATGGGTGTGGCCGAGCCCGGAGATGGTGTCGGACGGGCCGAACGCGGCGCGCTCCGGATCCAAGACGACCGGCTGGCCCTGTTCGCGGCCCTCATTGTTGGTTGGTGTGCTCTGCGACACGTCATGCTCCTTGACAAGACCCGCCAAAACGACGAGAACGGCGGGATTCCTACTCTATTATGAACGAACCCATGGCCTTCGCCCAGGCCTTGGCCGGACTCTCACCAGGCCCTTACGCGGCCTCGCCGGCGAGGCTCAGCACGACCCGCGCCATCTGGTCGGCGGCATCGCGGATGCCGTATTTCCAAGCGGCCTGGCCCATGGCCTCGAGACGCTGGGAATCCGAGAGCAGCGAGGGGACGTTGGCGCGCACCCAATCGGCGGTGAAATCGGCGTTGCCGACCATCAGGCCGCCACCGGCGTCGACCACAGGCTGGGCGTTGAAACGCTGCTCGCCATTGCCGATGGCCAGGGGCACGTAGATGGCGGGCAGACCCACGGCGGCCAGCTCCGAGACCGAACCGGCCCCGGCACGGCATATCACCAGGTCGGCGGCGGCGAAGGCCAGATCGATGCGCTCAAGATATTCGGCGATATGGTAGTCGCCCTGGCCGGCGTGCGCGGGATCGAGGTCGGTGAGCACGTCGGCTCCGACGTTCTGGCTGACGGTCTGGCGGATCTCGTCGCTTTTGCCACGGCCGGTCAGATGGATGACTTGGCAGACCGAAAGCAGGTCGGCGGCGGCTCCCGAGATGGCTCGGTTGAGGCTCACGGCGCCCAACGATCCACCGGTAACCAAGACCAACGGACGGTTGGGATCGACGCCCAACGCGCGGGCGGCCTCGGCGCGCGTGGCGGCGCGGTCCTGAGTGACCTTCTCGCACAACTCGGCGATGGCGGGGCGCAGCGGCAGCCCCACACGGCGCATCTCGGCGTCTTTCGCGGCTTTGAGTCCGGTGCCCTCGTAGGCGGTGCCGATGAACGTGGCCCAGCGGCCGCCGAGCTTGTTGGCCATGCCGGCGCGGGCGTTCTGCTCGTGGATGATGATGGGCAGCCCCATCTTGTGCGCCACCACATAGACGGGCGCGGAGGCGTAGCCGCCGAAACCGACCACCACGTCGGCCTGGCGACGCTCGAGGATGTCGCGCACGCGACGTTGCTCATGGCGCCATTTGCCCGGGAATCGCAGAGCCTGCATGTTCAGGCGTCGGGGGAAGGGAACCTTCTCGACGGTGTCGAGCTCGAACCCGGCCTGCGGCACGAGATCATGCTCCAGGCCGACCTCGGTGCCGACCACGGAGACGGCGGCCTCGGGGTCGATCCGGCGCACGGCCGAGGCGACGCTCAGCAGAGGGTTGACGTGGCCGGCGGTGCCTCCCCCGGCCAATACAATATGCTTCATGTTCCTTCCTCCATGCTCGTCCGTCGACGCGCAACGACGGTCGACGACTTCACATTCAACAAGTCCATACGCCTATATGCCACTTGCATGACCTCGCACGAACGCAAGGCCCGAAAACGGCCTTCGCGGGTCTCACAGGCTCAACGCCAGCGCGTTCGCCTCGATCTGCGGCTGCTCCTTCATCATACTGGTGGCGACGCCCGCCGCGATCAGGCACATCACCAGGCTCGACCCTCCGGCCGAGACGAACGGCAACGGCACGCCCATCACGGGCAGCAGGTCGACGACCACCATGATGTTGACGGCGGCTTGGCCCACGATCCACACGGCGACGCACACCAGCACCATCGAGGCGTAGCGGTCCGCGCTTTTCACCGCGACGACGATCATGCACCAACCCAGCGCGATGAAGAGGATGAGCACGATGACCGCGCCAACGAACCCCGTCTCCTCACCGATGATGGCGAAGATGAAATCGTTGTGGGCCTCGGGCAGGTAGTTCCATTTCTCACGGCTGTTGCCGATGCCGACGCCGAAGAGGCCGCCGGAGGCCATCGCGTACTTGGAGTGCGTGGGCTGGTAGCAGGTCGGCTGCGAGTTGGGGTCGGCGCACAGCTGGGAGAAGGTGAGCACGCGCTTCATGCGGTTGGGGCTCGAAAGCACGAAGAAGGCCACGGCCCCGGCCATCAGCGCGGCGATGGCGAACAGCCACCTCCAGGGGAATCCGCCGGTGACGAAGGCGGCGGCTCCGATGAACAGCAGGATGATGGCGGTGCCGAGGTCGCCGCCCAACATGACGGTGCCGAGGCAGACCAGGAAGACGAAGGCCACGACCAGGTAGCCCTTGAGTCGGTCCTTGGACTCGCGTTTGGCCACGTTCGCCATCGAGGCCGGCATCCAGATGCACAGCGCCAGCTTCATGAACTCCGCGGGCTGCATGGTGAAGCCGCCGATGCCGATCCAGCCCTTGTTGCCGTTGACCTCGATGCCCAGCGGGGTCAGGGTGACCAGCTGCAGCAGGATCGAGGCGCCCACCACCCACAGGGAGAACTTGCGGTAGAGGCTCACGGGGATGTGCATGGCGCCCCAGCCGAGCAGGAGGCCGATCACGCAGTAGAGGCCTTGGGTCAGCGCCTGTTTCCAAGGCGAGAGGCCGTACGAGATCATGGTGACCGACGAGGACGAGAAGACCATCACCACGCCGAAGCAGGTCAGGGCGAGCACGGCCAGGCGGAAGCCGTAATAGCACCACAGGGGGTTCATCAGGCCGCGGATGCCGGTGTAGTCGTTGAGGTCCTCACCACCGTTGGGACCGCCGTTGCGCCCGCCGGTGGGCTTTCGGGAGTTGGCCGCGCGGGTATTGGCTGAGCGGATACCGGACGAACGCGTATTGGCTGAGCGCGCGCTGGACGAACGCGACCCGCGCGTGGACTGGCGAGGCGGCTCGGCGGCACCGCCGCGTGACTGGCGCGACCTGCCCGACCTGCCGCTCGCGCGGCGCCCTCCTGATGACCGGTCAGCCATTGGCACGCACCCATTCGCGCGAGGCCTGGGCGAATTGCGCGCCACGGTCGGCATATGACTTGAACTGGTCCATCGAGGCGCAGGCCGGGGCCATGAGAACCACGTCGCCGGGGGCGACATACTCTCCCGCGGCTTGCACGGCGCGAGCCATCACGGTGGACTTGTCTTGCGGGTCGATGACGGTGACGGGAATGTCGGGCGCGCTGGCCTTGAGCGCCTCGAGCATGGGCTGCTGGTCGACGCCGATGACCACGACGGCCTTGATATTCGGGGCCTGCTTGGCCACAAGGTCCTCGAAATGACCGCCCTTCGCCAGTCCCCCGGCGATCCAGACGACGGACTTCGGCCTGTAGCTGGAAAGCGAGGCGTTGGCGGCGTGGGCGTTGGTGGCCTTGGAATCGTCGACGAAACGGATGTCGCCGTCGTCGCGATGGGCGGCGGCGACGGTCTCGATGCGGTGCCCGCCTGGCGCGAAAAGACGCAGGGCCTCAAGGCAATGACCCGGATCAGCGCCCAAGCCCATCGCCAGGGCGAGCGCGGTGAGAGCGTCGGCCAGCAGATGTGGATAGACGGTGCCGTCGGGCTCGGTGAGATGCGCGAACTCGGTGACCTTGGCCAGGGCGTTGGCAGAGCCGTATGGGGCCCCTGAAAGCCCGCTGGCGTCCACGATCCAGCCGTCCTTGACGCCGATCTGGCCGGCCTGCGGGGCATGCAGGGTGAAACCAATCCTGCGGCAGCCCTCCCCTGTTTCGGCCCGCTCGGCCAGCTTCGTGACCCGCTCGTCGTCGGCGTTGAACACCAGTGCGCGCTGGGCGCGATGGAAGACCTTGGCCTTGTCGGCGGCGTAGTTGGCCATGCCACCATGCCAGTCGAGGTGGTCGGCGGCGATGTTGGTGATGGCGGCGCAGTCGAGCGCCAGCGAGTCGGTGAAATGCATCTGGAAGCTGCTCAGCTCCACGCACAGCGCGTCGTGGGTGGGGTCGGTGGCGGCGAGGCTCACGGATTTGCCGATGTTGCCGACGGCCGGGGCGTCCATGCCGCAATGGGTGAGCATGGCCGAGATCATCTGAGTGGTCGATGTTTTGCCATTGGTGCCGGTGATGCCGATCCATGGCGCGGGGGCGCCGGCGATCCCGTTCTTGGCCGGCACGCGCAAATCCCAGGCGAGCTCGACCTCGCTGATCACGGGGATGCCACGGCGCTGCGCCTCGCGAATGAACGGAGTGCGTGGATTGAAGACGGGCGAGGCCACCACCACGTCGATGGCGCTCCAGTCGATGTCGTCGAAGGAGTGCAGGTCGGCCTCGGGCTTGCGCTCGTCGACGCTCAGCACGCGCCCGGCGCGACCTTGCAGCGCCTCCACCGCACCCTCGCCGGAGACGCCAAGGCCCGCCACCAGGACGGTCTTGCCCTCATAGCTGGCGGTTTCGGCCTGTGCGCGTTTCGTCCTCATCATCGTTCGCTTCCTTATAGCAATTCAGTGTTTGTTCGATATCGCCGGGATATTGATTTGGTATCGGATCTGTATCATCTCAATATCAATCATTTCGGTATCAGTGCAGCAGGCCCGACAGCGAGGCCCAGTTGGTGTAGAAGATCATCACGCCGACCAGCATGAAGATGAACTCGATCATCCAGAAACGCACGACGACCTTCGCCTCGCCCCATCCGCACAGCTCGAAATGGTGGTGGATCGGCGCCATCTTGAAGACGCGCTTGTGGGTGAGCTTGAAGCAGCCGACCTGGATGACGTCGCTCATCGCCTCGATGACGTAGAGCCCGCCGATGATCACGGCGAGGAACTCGGTGTGCGTGGCGATCGAGAGCGCGGCGAAGAGGCCGCCCAGGGCCAGCGAGCCGGTGTCGCCCATGAAGATGGTGGCCGGATTGGAGTTGTACCACAGGAATCCGAAGCAGGCCACGGCGGCGCACGCGGCGATGATCGTGAGGTCCAGCGGGTCGGAGACGGCGTATTGGAATCCGGGCTTGGGACCACCCTTGACGTGGTAGCTCTCCCAGAAGGCGATGACCGTGTAGCCCGCCAGCGAGATCATCGACGAGCCCGCGGCCAAGCCGTCCAGGCCGTCAGTCAAGTTGACGGCGTTGGTCCATGCGGTCATCAGGAAGTTGACCCAGATGACGAAGATGACGATGGCGATGGCGCGGCCGGCGAAATCAAAGCTGAAGAAGGGGTGCTCGATGAAGCTCATACCCGGCTGGGCGCTGGAGAAGCCGGATTTGGTGGGCATCATCAGCGCGAGCACGGCGTAGATGGTGGCGAAGACGAACTGGCCGAAGAACTTGCCGCCCACGCTCAGCCCCGTGTTCTGCTTCTTGCGCACCTTGGCGAAATCGTCGATGAACCCAAGCAGCCCCATCGACACCATCGCGAAGAGCACCAGCACGGCCGACCACGAGATATGCTCGCCGCGCGTGAGGTAGCGGTAGGCCGCGGAGACCCCCCAACCGAGGATGACGGCCAGGTTGATGACCACGCCACCCATCGTCGCCGTGCCGCGCTTGACCAAGTGCGATTGCGGGCCGTCCTGGCGGATGTACTGGCCGTAATGCAGCCGGTGCACCAGTCGGATCATCAGTGGCGTCCCCGCCATGACTACCAGCAGCGAGACCAGGATGGCGATGATGAGGGAGATCAATGTTCCAGCTCCACTTTCCTTATTTCTTGTTCTTTTGCGTGTCGGCCCAACGATCCGCCAACGAGGAGAGGCCCGAGACGTGCGACCCTTTGAGCAGCACCACCGTCTGGCGGTGCTCCCGCGCGGAACGGCAGACCTCGCGGTCCGCCTCATCGACATTATGCACCCATCGCACCACAACGTGGGTGTCGTCTTGCTTGTTGGCCTGCTCGGCGCCTTGTGCCAAGGCCTGGGCCAGCGCGTCGAAATGTCTGCCGCCCTCGCTTCCCACGGCCACGATCTCGTCGAGGCCGAGGCCCGCCGCGTACTGGCCGATCTGGGCGTGCAGGCGTTGCTCGTCGTCGCCGAGCTCGAGCATCACGCCGAGCACCGCGATGCGGTAGGGGCGCTCCTCTTTCTCATCGGCGTCGGCGCCAGCGTTGGCGTTGGCTTCGTCGTTTTCCTCGCTGTGCCAGGCGGCCAGTCCGTCGAGGCCGGCACGCGTGGAGTCGGGGTTGGCGTTGAAGGAGTCGTCGATCAGCGTGAACGTCGCGCCGTCATGATCGACCGTGGAGATGGCCATCCGGTGCGGGCTGATGCGCCGCACATCCGCCAGCCCCTCGGCGATCGCCTCGGCGCTCATGCCGAAATAGTGGGCCACGGTGGACGCGGCGAGGGCGTTGATGACGTTGTGGGCGCCGCTGATGCCAAGCGTCACGTCGGAACGTGCGCCGTCGGGCAGGACCAGCGTGAATTCGGGATGGTCCAGATCGTCGACCTTGACGTCGGCGCAGCGCACCATGCCGGAGCCGTCGACCTTATTATCATTGCCTGCATTATCGTCGCCAAGTCCGAACCACAGCACCTTGCCGGACGCCAGACTCTGCATGGCCGCCACACGCTGGTCTCCGGCGTTGAGTACAGCCACGCCATTAGGCACCAGACCCCGTACGATCTCGCTTTTGGCCTGCGCGATGCGCTCCACGGATCCGAACTCGCCCAAGTGGGCGACGCCGACCTTGAGCACCACCGCCAGATCGGGCGGCGCGATGCGGGTGAGCCCGGCGATCTCGCCGACGTGGTTGGCGCCCATCTCGGCGATGAAGAACCTGGTGCCGGCACCCACCTTGAGGGCCGTGAGGGGCAGGCCGATGTCGTTGTTGAACGAGCCGACCGGCGCGACCGTGGGCGCGAGCTTGGAGAGCAGGGAGTTGAGAAGATCCTTGGTGGTGGTCTTGCCCACCGATCCGGTGATGCCGATGATGGAGAAATCCGAGCCGAGCGCGCGGCGCTTGTCGATGTTATGGCGGGCGAGCAAACCAAGCGCCTTGACGGTGTCGCTGACCACGATCTGCGCGATGCCATCGGCCCCGGCAACCTCATGCTCCACCAGCGCCGCCACGGCACCCTTCGCCGCGGCCCCGGCCACGAAGTCATGGCCGTCCACCCGCTCGCCGGCTATCGCCACGAACACGGAGCCTCGCGTCAGCTGGCGCGAGTCGCTGAACACGGAGGTGGCCACGGCCTCGTCCGCCGCCCCACGTCCGTCCGCGCCGGCGATCGAGCCATGCACGGCCTCGGCGATCTCGGCCACCGTCATCGGCATCATAGGAATTCCTCCATCCTTGTCGTCTCCCCGATATTGCTCGGCAAGTCCTCAAATACAAAGTCCGTCAATATCATACGGGACCATCAACCAAGCGCCATATGGTGATGTCGCCAAAACCGATAGCCAACCGACACCGAAGCCAAATCCCTCACCGCAGCTCCCTCGAGACCCGCAGCGCGTTGCGGATGTTGCCGCGCTTCACCCCGGCCGAAAGCGCCATCGCGATGCACAGCGAAAGCCGCTTCTGCGACTGCCATTCGTGGCTCGGCGAACCCTGGCTGGCAAGCCAACCGGATTCCTCGCTGCAGGTGACCAGGCCCACGCCCTGCCCGGCCGTGAACCCGTAGCGATCACGGGTCTCGTCGAAGCGGGCGGTGGCCTCGGATTTGTCGAGCTTGTCGATGGTGCCCAGCACGTCCACCGTCACGCCGTTGAGGGCGCCCGGGGCCAGGGTCTGCTCGTCGACGGCGATCACCATCGCGGCCACCCCGTCCTCCGAACTGACCGCCAGCGCATGCTGCACGTCGAAGATGCCGGCCGGATAGTCCATCTGCAGGCCGCGTTCCATCGAACTCGAGCCTGACTGGCTGATCACCCCCACCGGGTTGCCGAGCATATGCAAAAAGTCCGCCAGACGCACCACGTCGGCGTGCGTCTCGTCGGGGTCGGAACCGCACACGGCGAAAATCGCCAGGGTGTTGGAGGGTGAGCCGGCGATGCGCGCGGCCATGTTCCCCAAGGTGGCCGCATCGGGCTCGCCCAGCATCAGCGGGATGCCGATGGCCGAGGCCTCGCCTCGCAAGGCGTGGGGCACCAGCGCCGCATAAGCCCCGTTTGTGGCGGCCAGCGCCAGCGCGCCCGCGTCGACGCCGTCGTCATCTGGCACGTAAAGCGCCCCGGGACGTACGGAATCGGGGATGTCGGCCAACGAGGTGACGGTCACCGATTGGGCGAAGCGCGGCTCGAGGTCGAAGCCATAATGGCTGGCCAGATGACCCAACGTCATCCGTTGTGACATTGATTCGTCAACAGCGCTCATACCTGCATGCCCTCTCGCTCGTACTCACCACTGCACCGGAATAGCACCCTTTCGCGGTGCGGAGTTGGGAACCTCATACTTCTGCATAAGGAATTCACCGATTTGCTTGAACAGCGGGCCGCTGGTCATGCCGCCCAGGCTGCCCTGCGGGTTGCTCATCACCACGGTGACCACGAAACGTGGGTTGTCGGCCGGCAGGATGCCCGACCAATCGCTGATGATGGAGGAAAGCTTGCCGTCGCCGCCGCTGACCTCGGCGGTGCCGGACTTGGCCGCCACGCGGTAGCCGTCGACGCCCGAGAACTGCTGGTAGTGCTCGGCCGAGGACTCCATCGCGTCGAGCAGCTGCGTGTTGGCCTGGTGGTCGATCACCCGCCTGCCCGGGGTCTTGGCCGGCGCGTTCTCATGGCCGTCGGGGTCGGTGACCGTCTTGATGATGGAGGGCTTCTGATAAACGCCGTCGTCGGCCACGGTGGCGATGGCGTTGGTCAGCTGCAGCACGTTGGTCGCGTAGCCCTGGCCGAAGAGGATGGTGTCGCGCGTACGCCCGTCCCAGCTCTGCGGGCCATGCAGGGTGCCCTGCGACTCACCCGGCAGGTTGAGCCCGGTGGGCTGGCCGATGCCGAACTTGGTGAGGTAGTCGTAGCGCTCGGCGCTGGTGTATTTGTCGGAGGCCATCACCATGCCCACGTTCGAGGATTCCTGCAGGATGCCGGCCATCGTCCAGTTGGAGACGGGATGCGGCAGCACGTCCTTGAAGACCTGCCCGTTCTTGTCCATGCGGTCGGGCACCTGGAACTTGTCGGACATCTGGTGCAGGCCGGTCTGCATGAGTCCGGCCATCGAGAAGACCTTGCCGATCGAGCCGGGCTCGAAGGTCTGGCTCACCGCGCGGGAGACGTTGAGCTTGGCCTGGTCGCTGCCCGCCTCGATCTCGTCGGAATCGTCCAGGGCGACGATCTGGTGGGTGCGCGTGTCCTCGACGGCCGCGATGGCCCAGTCCGCGCCATACTTCTGCTTGCCTTCGACCAGGACCTTCTTGACGTACCAATCCACGTCCGCGTCGATGGTCAGCTTCACATCGCTGCCATCACGCGCCTGCACGGACTGTGATTGCGTGCCGGGGATCTCCACCCCGCCGTTGCCCTGCTGGTAGACCTTGTAGCCGTCCTTGCCGGCCAATTCGCCGTTCTCGAGCTGCTCCAAACCGGCCACGCCGGCGCTGCTGTCGTCGACGCCGCCCAGCAGCGCCCCCATCATCGTGCCATTGGCGTAGACCCTGTTCTGGCAGAGCTGGCCCTGCACCACGTCGCCGAGGTTGAGCTTCTCGATGGCGCGCTTGACGTTGGGTTCGACGTTGCGCTTGAGCACCGCGTAATGCCCGCCGACCGAAAGCTTGGCGCCTATCTCCATGGAGCTCATGCCGAGCACCGGGGCGAGCATGCGTCCCACGGCCGCCGCGCCCTTGACGCCCACGGGCTTGCCGTCGATCTGGTGGCAGTTGCCCTGGGTCTGCGGGGTGCAGTCGATGGGCTCGAAGCTCTGGGCGGCCTCCGGGTCGCCGATGATGGTGTAGCGCTCGACGCTCTGCGAAAGCACGGCCCCGTTGGCGTCGAGGATCTTGCCGCGCCTGGCCCCCACGGGCACCTTGAGCGTGCGCCCGGCGGTGGCGGCCTCGGCCGTGGACTTGCCGTTGAGCAGCTGGATGCTCGCCAGCTGCCCGAAGCACCAGACGAACAGCATCGCCAGCACCACGCCGATGACGACGCAGCGGAAGGCGAACTGCCTGGTCCTGACGAAATTGACAAGCCGGGGAACCATCATTGGGCCCCTTGCGAGGGTTCGTAGCCCTCAAGGTCGACGGAGACGGAACCCTGCTGCGGCACCATGCCCATCTTCTGCGCCTTGTCGGGCAGGCTGGCCTGCAGGCGGTCGAGATTGGCCTGGTCGTCCTCGATGTCCTGGTTCAACCTGACGATGTTGCTCTGCACCTGCGTCTGCTCGAAGGAGTTCTGCGCCATCAGGGTGCGGAATCCGAGCGAGACGAGCACCGAGGCCAGCAGGAAGGCGACCACGAGGATGATGTGCATGGCGGGCACCGTCCTGCCCTGCACCCACTTGGAGAAGACGCCGAACTTGGAGGAGAGGCTCTCCTCGTTCTCCCTCTCCTTGTCCGCGTCGACCAACTTGAGCTTGGGGCGCGATGGAGCGGCGTATGGCTCGTGCTCGCGGCCCGCCGGGGCCACGTTGGAACGTACCGTTCTTGCTGTTGCGGCCATCATGCCCTCCCTCTCGCGTTGTTACGTGTGATTTCGAAATTGCCTTCGTGACCCGTTCCGCGCGCCTGTTCGGCGAACGTCTTGCGCCACCGGGGCGGCACCGGCCTTTTCAGGCGGACCCCCCGCAGCCTCACCGAGGCGGAACGCGGATTGCGTTCCAGCTCCTCGTCGTCGGCCTTCACCGCCCCACGCGTCAGCTCCGCGAAGAACGGCTTGGCGTCCTCGGGCACCACCGGCAGGTCGGCGGGCGCGTCGACGCGCAGGCCCTGGGCCATGAACGTCTTGACCGTCCGGTCCTCCAGAGAATGGTAGGACTCGACCACCAGCCGGCCGTCGAGCGCCAGATGGTTGGCGATCTGCGGCAAGGTGAGGGCGAGCTTGTCCAGTTCGCCGTTGACCTCGATGCGCAGCGCCTGGAAGACGCGTTTGGCCGGATTACCTTTGGCGCGGTGGGATTTCGGCACCACCTGGTCGACCAGCTCGTTGAGCTGACGAGAGGTCGTCAGGGGTTCGGCGTCGCGCCGCTCCACGATCTCGCGGGCGATGCGGCGGGCGAAGCGCTCCTGGCCGTAATCCTTGAAGATCCTCGTCAGCGCGGCCTCGGAATAGGTGGCGAGCACGTCGGCGGCGTCAAGATCCTGGGTGGTGTCCATGCGCATATCGAGCGGGGAATCGTGGGAGTAGGAGAATCCGCGGTCGGTCTCGTCGATCTGCAGGCTCGAAAGCCCCAGGTCCATGAACGCGGCGTCGATCTTGTCGAGTCCAAGCGAGGCGAGCACGTCGTCGAATTCGTCGAACGCGGCGTGCACCGGGGTGAACCTGTCGGCCAGGCCCAGCTCGGAGACGCGCTCCCCCGCCAATCTCAGGGCCTCGGCGTCACGATCGATGCCGATGAGCCTGGCGTTCGGAGCGGCCTTGAGGAAGGCGGTGGCGTGACCGGCCAGGCCGAGGGTGCAGTCGACCACGACGCTGCCCGGCTTCTCGAGCGCGGGGGCGACAAGGGCCACGCAATCCCTCAACAGGACGGGCTGGTGGATGTTGCTCAGGTCTTCTAGTTGCGCCATCACCACTCCATCGCCGGCAATACGTCATCGGCTATGTCGGAATAGCCGTCTTCTTTCTCGGCCAGGTAGGTCTCCCAGGCCTGCCTGTTCCAGATCTCGGCGCGCGTGCCCACGCCGATCACCACGATGTCGTCGCCGAGGTTGGCGTAGTCACGCAGCATCTGCGGCACCAGCACGCGCCCCTGCTTGTCGGGGTCCTGGTCGACGGCGCCGGAGAGAAAGACACGCAGGTATTCGCGGGCCGCCTTGTTGCCCATCGAGGTGCGCTGGATCTGCATGGCGATGCGGCGGAACTCGCTTTGCGGCAGAAGGTAGACGCAACGTTCCTGGCCACGGGCCATCACCATGCCCTCGCCCAGCTGGCCGCGGAACTTGGCCGGCAGGGCCATGCGTCCCTTCTTGTCCATCTTGGGCGTGTAGGTGCCGAGCAAAAGCGGTATCACGGGGGTGTTTCGCCCGGCTTCGGCAGTGGGGTCGGCGAGGCCGCCATGCAACGTCTGGTCGTCAGACTCAGCCATGCCCACCCCCTTTGTTGTGATAGATTTCGATATCTAGTTCACCACTTTACCCCACCTCTCACCATTTTCCCCCACTAAAACACCAAAAAATCATTTTTTTGAGAAAAATCGTTCTCTTCGGCGTTTTTCTTGACGTCAAATTGTGGACATACCGCCGCATCGTCAAATAAACATGGCTCGGAAAACGCCGATTGTATGACGCCGAAAGCCTTGCACCCGCTTTCTTTTCGCCGTACTACATTTTTGATGGCCGATGGCAAATCGTGGCAAATCCAATATGTTTACGCATGTTGTGATATATGCCCTACATATCGATACCAGTTTGTCCAAAACCGCGCCCCGCATGCCTGCGAATCGCCTCTTCGAACGTGTCACGGCCCAACTGCATGACACGCTGGACACCGCGCCATGCGGGCTTATCCACCAGCACAATCCCGGCTTTCCGGTAGGGCCAAAGCGGTATATTGGTATGCCTGAAGTTTGCCAATAAAAGGGAATCACGTATGTCGAGCTACTCCTCACAAATCGCCGAAGAACAGCGGGCCGTCACCCATGCCTACAACCGGCTTGACGACCTGCGCGCCCAGACGAAACAGCGCCTGGACACGGTTCGCGCGGCGGGCGCCCACGGCTCGCCGACCATGCGCACCGAACGCGACTCCTTCGCCACCCTCTACGAGGACCGTCTCACCCAGCTGCGCGCCGTGGAGGACCGGCTGGTCTTTGGCCGCATCGACGACACGACGGGCAAGAAGCGTTACATCGGACGCGTGGGGCTTTCCAGCGCGGAGCACGAGCCGATCCTCACCGACTGGAGGGCCGAGGCTGCGCGCCCGTTCTACGAGGCGACGCCCTCGCACCACGGCGACATCGTGATGCGCCGGCACCTGACGCTGAGCTTCCGCGAGGTGGTGGGCATCGAGGATGAGGTGCTCGACGTCGACTCCGAGCAGGTGGGGGCCGCCGAGGAATCCGGAACGTTGACCGGCGAGGGCGCGCTCATCGCCTCTCTCAACTCCAAGCGCACCGGCAAGATGACCGACATCGTGGCCACCATCCAGGGCGAGCAGGACCGCATCATCCGCGCCCCGCTCGACCGCGTCACCGTGGTGCAGGGCGGGCCGGGCACCGGCAAGACCGCCGTGGCGCTGCACCGCGCCGCATACCTTCTCTACACCCACCGCCGCAAGCTGGAACGTTCGGGCGTGCTCGTCGTCGGCCCCAGCTCGGCGTTCCTGCGCTACATCGACCAGGTGCTCCCCTCGCTGGGCGAGACGGGCGTGGTCTCGCGGACCATCGGCGACCTCGTCCCCGGCTTCAACGTCACCGCCACCGACAGCCCGCACACCGCGGCGCTCAAGGGCGAGCGGCGCATGGCCGAGGCGGTGGCCAACGCCGTGGCCGCCCGCGTGCGCGTGCCCGCCAACCTGCCCCAAGTCAAGATCAACGGCATCACGGTGCCGATGCGCAAGGCCGACATCCTGCAGGCCCAGGGCGACGCCCGACGCACCCGCTTCCCGCACAACAAGGCGCGCGAGACCTTCGTCAAAAGCATGCTCTCGATCATGCGCAACCGCTACGTCGAGCAGCTTGACTACACGCCCGAGCAGTCCGAGATCAGCGACGCGGCCATGCAGCTCAAGCTCAACGACGACATCCGCCGCACCCTGAACCTCGCGTGGCTGCCAATGACCGCGCCGTGGCTGATCGACCAGATGTTCGCCAAGCCCGCGCAATTGCGGCGGTTCGCGCCATGGCTCTCCGACGACGACGTGCGCGCGCTCACCCGGCCGAAGGGCTCGCCGATGACCGTCTCGGACGTGCCGCTGCTCGACGAGGCGATGGAACTGCTGGGGCCCGACCCCAAGGAGTCCGCGCGTCTGGCGGCCGCCAAGGCCAAGCGCGCCGAGGAGGAGCAGTTCGCCAAAGACACGTTGGCGCAGGCCGGCATCGGCTCGGGCATCGTCACCTCATCGATGCTGCTCGACAACATTAACGGGGTGGACGCCGAGGACATCGCGCGGCGCGCCTCCAGCGACAGGGAGTGGACCTACGGCCATATCGTGGTCGACGAGGCGCAGGAGCTCACCGCCATGGACTGGCGCATGCTGATGCGGCGCTGCCCCTCGCGCTCCTTCACCATCGTCGGCGACGTGGCCCAGACCTCGGCTTTGGGCGGCACGCATCGTTGGGACAAGACGATGGACAGACTGTTCGGCCCCGACGGCTGGGACCTCAACGAGCTGACCATCAACTACCGCAACCCGCGCGAGGTCTCCGACCTGGCCTCCGGGTTCGCCCGCGACGAGGGACTCTATATCTCCACGACCAAGGCCGTGCGCTCCGTGCCCGATTCGGTGATCCGGCGGGAATGCGCCGACCAAGAGGAGCTCAAGGGCGCGACCGTGCGCGAGGCGCTGCGTCTGGCCGGAGAGTTCACCGGCGACGACGGCACCGGGCGTGTCGCCGTCATCGCCCCCGACGGGATGGTCGCGCCGCTGCAGGGCCTTATCGACGAGGCACTTCGGGAGGACGGCAACGAGGAGTTGGGCCAGCGGCTGGAATCGCAATCCGGGGCCGACCGGCAGCTGGGGGTCTACGACACCCAGGTCATCAAGGGCCTTGAGTACGACGCGGTCGTGGTGGTGGAGCCCGGGCTCATCATGGAAGGTGCGCCTTCGCGGCTTTCCGCGGCGGCCGACCTCTATGTCGCCATGACCCGACCCACCCAGCGTCTGGTCATCATGCAGAGCGCCGACGACCGTCGTGAGATGGAATTCTGACAGCCATCCGAAATATGGACCACGAATAAGGTCGGAGCCCTGGCTGGTTAGCGCGGGATTCCGACCTTTTCATCACAAAACACAAACCATAAGATAAAACCAAAAACACGGCATAAGGCTGTTCAGAGAAATGGCCTAGGCGTAATCCATGTACCGGCAATGCCTAGCACGGCACACAATATTGTTTCGGCCTGATGCCACTCGGATTCATATGGATGACGGCGATTGTGCGCGACGACATGCATTGCTCTGCGCTAACGCTGCGGCAACCTCATGGCCACGGCTATGCGAAGGTAAATCAATCGCGGATTACTCGCCGGCCTTGTCGCGCTTGAGATCGTCGATGGCGTGCTGGAAGTCGTCAAGCCCGTTGAAGTTCTGGTAGACACTGGCGAACCGCAGATAGGCCACCTCGTCGAGGTCTTTGAGCGGATTGAGGATCGCCTTGCCGATGTCCTCGGATTTGACTTGTGCGGCGCCCTGGCTACGCAGATCGTCCTCGACCTTCTGCCCCAGCTGCTTCAGCGCGTTCTCGTCGATCGGCCTGCCCTGGCACGCCTTGCGTACCCCGTTGATCACCTTGTCACGGTCGAACGACTCCACGCCGCCGGAACGCTTGGTGACCAGCAGCATCGTGGTCTCGATGGTGGTGAAGCGCTTGCCGCATTTCGGGCACTCGCGGCGCCTGCGGATGACATGGCCGTCCTCACCAATACGGGTGTCGACGACCTTGGTATCGGAATTCTGGCAAAAAGGACAATGCATACAACAACAATAACGTAATGCTGCGAAAATTAATTAGACACTCCGCATGTCTCGTCCGAGCCGAGCGCGAACCGCATACATTGCCCTCATCGGCTCGCGCAGATGATTACCAGAATCACGACGAACCGTCATCACCCGACGCCAAGCTAAGCCAATCCAATCAGACAACACCGAGGAGGACCAACATCATATGGGATGTCCGATTACCGACCTATCTCAGCCCTGCTCGGGGACGACGATGGTCTGCCCGGCGACGAGCTTCGTGGAGTGCATGTTGTTGAGGGTCATGAGCATATCGACCGTCTTGGAGACGTTCTTTCCCTTGGGCGTAATCGACTGGGCGCAGGACCACAACGTGTCGCCGCGTTTGACCGTGTAGCTCACCGTCGGCACGCTTTCCAAATTGGACGTGGCGTCTTGCGGCTGCGCCGACTGCCATCCACACCACATCACCAGCCCCGCCAACAGCGTGACCGCCGCCTTCATCAACGTCTTGCCCAGCGGCTGGCGGTGACGCGACTGCGCGCCGGACCTGCGAGCCACCGCCGTGGGCATTGCCTGAATCGCCGAACTTGTCATCTTCAACCCTCTTTCGAACAGATGTTCTTTCGAACGTATGTTCTAGAGTAGCACATCTGTTCGAATTTAGCGACACCACAATCGAACATCTGTTTGATTTTCTTGGCGAAAACGGTTATGCTTAAGGCAAACACGAAAGGAACTCCCGTGAGCAGCTTCATTCCCAACACGAGCGCATCGCCGTCCGAAAGCCGTCTGACCGACCGGCAGCGCAAGGTGCTCGACGCCATCCGCCATCATGTCGCCGAATTCGGCTTCGCGCCGTCGTTCCGGGAGATCGGCGAGGAGGCCGGGCTCAAGAGCCCTTCCTCGGTCAAGCACCAGCTCGAGGTCCTTGAGGAGAAGGGCTACCTGCGCATGAACGCCAACAAGGGCCGCGCCATCGAGCTTGTGGAAGAGGAATCGAATGTCGGCCAGGGCTCGGTCAGCATGATGGCCTACTCCTCCAACCGCGTCCCCGACGAGGCGATCGACGAGTCGCGAGACATCCCCCTGGTCGGCAGGATCGCCGCGGGCACGCCCATCACGGCCGAGCAGCACGTCGAGGACGTCATGCGTCTGCCCGAGCGGCTGACGGGCACCGGCACACTGTTCATGCTTGAGGTCCACGGCGATTCCATGATCGACGCGGCCATCTGCGACGGCGACTTCGTGGTCGTGCGCGAGCAGTCCGAGGCCGAGAACGGCGATATCGTCGCGGCGCTGCTCGACGGCGAGGCCACGGTGAAGACCTTCCGCAAGGAGAAGGGCCACATCTGGCTCATGCCCCACAATCCGGCCTATTCCCCCATCGATGGCACCTACGCCACGGTCATGGGCAAGGTCGTCACGGTGCTGCGCAAAATCTGAACCTAGCGGTGCACCTGGTCATGGGGTTCCGCGTCGAATCCCTCCGGCTCCAGCTGGAACGTGGTGTGCGGGATGGACACCGCGAAATGCCCGGCGAGGCAGCTGTGCAATTGCTTGAGTATCTGCGCGCCCTGCTCCATCGTCAATCCCGGCTTCACGACGACGTGGGCGGTGAGGATCGGCATGCCGGTGGCCACGGTGGAGGCGTGCACATCATGCACGGCGACCACATGCTCGACGCTTTCCATATGCCGGCGAACCTCATCCAAGTCAAGCCCCTCGGGGGTCTCCTCCAATAGCACCTTCACGGCGCCCTTCATCAGCTTGAACGACCTGGGCATGATGAGGATGGCGATGAACGCGCCGGCCACGGCGTCGAATCCGTCCCATCCGCTCACCATCATCACCACGGCGGAGACCACCACCGAGAGCGAGCCGAGTGCGTCGTTCATGGTCTCCAAAAAGGCCGCGCGCATGTTCATGTTGTCTTTGTGCTGGCCCGAAAGGATGAGGACGGAGGCCACGTTGCACAGCAAGCCGAGGATGCCGAAACCGAGCAGCATCCCGACGCTTTGCACCTCGCCGTCGGCCCGCCCCGCCAGGCGCAACACCGCCTCCACCAGCGCGTAGACGCCGACGATCATCAGCACCAGGGCGCCGAGCCCAGCGGTGATCGGCTCCAGCCGAGCCCACCCCCAGGTGCGCTCGTTGTTGGGTTTGCGCCGCATGAGCACGGCGGTGATGGTGGAGGCCGCAAGCACGGCGACATCGGTGAGCATGTGGGCGCAGTCGACCAGCAGGGCCAACGAGCCGGTGATCACCGCGCCGATGACCTCGACCAGGAAAATCGTCAGGGTGAGGCCCAGCGTGATCATAAGCCTGGTCTGATGCCCCTTCGCCTTCGAATCCCCGCTTACATCTTGCGACGTCGGATTCGGCTTTTCGGATTCCATATCCGTCCTTCCGTCTTCCCTGATTCACGAACGAACCCACCGTCATCAGGCGGCGTCCAAGCCCGCCCGGCAGCCGGTATACAATTTGTTCGCACACCCCTTGTCAACAGCCACTATACCGGCCGAAACCCAAGCGAACATTGGATTTTCCTACTCAGAGCCGAAGGCCAAGCCACTCGCACATAATTGTTCGTTTCAGCGGTTTCTTGACACTAAAACCGACAATCCTTCTCATTGTCAGCTTCGCCGGTTCACGATGGAAACCGAGGGTAAGCGGATACCTAAAAAAGACTTTGCAGATACGACGATGCCGCCAGCGACACGAAGGAAGCGGACGGCATGCCAGTCAGTCAATCAATCAGCTAGGTCAGCTAGACCAATCAAACCAATCAGCCAATCGAATAATCGGCGAACCAGCCAACCAGCAACTGATATATAAAACCAGCTCAGAACCCGAACTGCGCGACGGTGGCCTTGAGCGTCTCGGCCGAACGCCTGAGCGCGGCGAGCTCGCGGTCGGAGACCGGCGTGTTGATATGCGAGTTGACGCCGTCACGGTTCATCAGGGTTGGCACCGACATGCACACGTCGCTGATGCCGTGGAAGTCGTTGAGCCACGAGGAGACCGGCAGGATGCGGTTCGTGTCGTTCAGAATCGATTCGATGATGTCGACGCCCGACATGGCGATGGCGTAGTTGGTAGCGCCCTTGCCCTCGATGATGCGGTAGGCGGCGTTCTTCACCTCGCGGTGGATCTCCTCGCGCTTCTCGGCGTCGAGCGGCTCGTGGCCGGGCAGGGCCTTCCAGTCGCACATCGACACGCCGCCGATGGTGGCCGAGGCCCACAGCGGCACCTCGGAATCCCCATGTTCGCCGGCGATGTAGGCGTGCACGTTCTTGACGTTGACGCCGGTCTGCTGGCCGATGAGGAAGCGCAGACGCGCGGAGTCGAGGTTGGTGCCCGAGCCGAACATCTGGTTGGCGGGCATGCCCGAAAGCTTCAGGGAGACCTGCGTGACCACGTCCACCGGGTTGGTGATGAGCATGTAGATGGCGTTGGGGGCCACCTTCACCGCGCCGGGGATGATGGATTTCATGATGTCGATGGTGGCGCCGGCCAGGTCGAGCCTGGTCTGCCCCGGCTTCTGGCGCGCGCCGGCGGTGATGACCACCATGTCGGCGTCGCGGCAGATCTCGATGTCGTCGGAGCCCTGGATGGAGACGGACGGGTAGAAGCTGGAGCCGTGCTGCATGTCGAGCACCTCGGCCTCCACGCGCTCCTTGTTGACGTCCTCGAGCACAATCTCACGGGCGACGCCGCGCTGGGCGGCCGAGAAGGCGAGGGTGGAGCCGACGGCGCCGGCCCCGATAATGGCAAGTTTTGTAGGTTTGATTGTGGAATTCATCATGTTTTCATTCCCCTGTCCACACATGAACACTCGAGAAGGCATGGGGTCGCCATGTAGTCTCATCATTGTGATTCGCCGCCCCACACCGCGAATCCTAACGCGGGGAACCATTGCCGGCCGACATCCAATCTGACGAAACTTCATATCGGCGCAATGGCACGCTCGAGGGCGACATTGCTCAGCCTAACAGGAGGTCCCCATAAATGTGACGTACACCTCATATTAGGCATTGGGCGGATAAGTGTCGAGCGTTCATGGCCGATAACGGATGACGCGAAACCCAAGGAAACGGGCCGAAAACCATCTCTCATACGGGCGATTGGCGTTGACGTTGGCGTGTCGCCGATGAGCGTCTCGTTATTCCGAGAGCTGAGTTTCGAGCGAATTCACCGCGATCTCGAGCGGCCCCACACGATCACCAGCGTCTCACCAACACCTCAACGAAACCGAAACCGAGACCAAGACCCGGAGCACTCAGGCCTGGTCGATGGCGGCGTCCATCACCTGCGCGGCAAGGCGCGAGTCGACGTCGGCCTCGAGCTCGACGCCCTCGTTGCGCCAATCGACCTTGTCCACCTTGCCGTATTCCCTGACGCGGGAGAGCAGCGAGCCGGCTGAATAGGGCAGCAACGCGTGCACATGCACCTGCGGGGTCGGCAGGAACGCCTCGACAGCCTCACGCAACTCGTCGTCTCCCCTGCCGGTGGCCGCCGAGACGATATGTGATTCTGGGCGCAGCCGCTTGAGCCTGCCCAACACCGACTCATCGGTGCGGTCGGCCTTGTTGAACGCGAGAATGCGCGGGATGTCGGCGGCACCGGGGATGTCGGCGAGCACGCCGTTGACCGCGTCCACCTGCGCGAAGGGATCGGGGAACGAGGCGTCGACCACGTGCAGGATGAGGTCGGCCTGGCCCACTTCCTCGAGCGTGGATTTGAACGCCTCGACCAACTGGGTGGGCAGTCGGCGCACGAAACCGACCGTGTCGACGTAGGCGTAAAGCCTGCCGTCCTTGGCCTTGGCGCGTCGCACCGCCGTATCGAGCGTGGCGAACAGCGCGTTCTCCACCAGCTCGCCCGAGCCGGTGAGACGGTTGACCAGCGAGGATTTGCCGGCGTTCGTATAGCCCACCACAGCCACCGTGGGCAGCCCATAGCGCTTTCTGGCTCCGCGCTTGACCTCGCGGGCGGGGGCCATGGCCTTGATCTGGCGCTTGAGCCGGGCGATGCGGGTTCGAATGACGCGGCGGTCAAGCTCAATCTGCGTCTCGCCGGGGCCACGCGAGCCGATGCCGCCGTTGACGCCCGCCGCCTGGCCGCCGGCCTGGCGGGAGAGCGAGCCGCCCCAGCCACGCAGCCTGGGGAGCATGTATTCGAGTTGCGCCAACTCCACCTGCGCCTTGCCTTCGCGGCTGGTGGCGTGCTGGGCGAAGATGTCGAGAATGACGGCCGTGCGGTCGATGACCTTGACCTTGGTGACGTCCTCGAGGGCGCGGCGCTGGCTGGGCGCGAGATCGTCGTCGACGATGATGGTGTCGGCCTCGTTCTGGGCCACGATGCCGGCGATCTCCTTGGCCTTGCCACGGCCCACATAGGTGGCCGCGTCGGGCTTCGCGCGCTGCTGCAGCACGCCGTCGCACACCTCGGCGCCCGCCGTCTGGGCCAGCGCCGCCAGCTCGCGCAGCGATTCCTCGGCCTGCGCCGCCGTGGTCACCGCGCTCGACCAGACTCCCACCAGAACGACCCGTTCGAGGCGCACCTTGCGGTATTCGACGTCGCTGACGTCCTGCATCTCGCCGAGGCCGGCCACATGCTTGAGCTCGTTGCGCGACTCGCGCTCATGCCATTCCTCGGCCCCCGGAGCCTCCGCGCCATCCGCCTGCTCCTGCAGGATCTCGGAGCGTCGCCCCAGCACCTCGTTCTGCACGGATTCACGCTCATCCTCACCGTCGCGCTCGAGCCCGAGCCCGTCATCGCCCATATCGTTCGCCAATAAGCCAACCTTCCAACAAATTCAATAACATTTCGCTGCCCCACATTGTACCGGCTGCCGTCTCCCAAAAGGAAAGGTCAGGCGGTAGGCAAAATCCACAATCCGCCGCAAAAACACCGTTTGACGAGGTTGATTGCCAGTGAAATCCTGTTCCGGTCTGGAACTAGGATGGGGAGCCTGATATCGACGTGTGGCCCGGGTTGGAATTCGGGCCAGGATGAGACGAAACGGACTAGACGATATGGGCGAGAACAAGGCCGGGAGAACGCAATCGGCGCAGGCGAAACAGCCAGCACACATGCAGACAGAACGTGCGCAACCACAACAGCCACAACATTCGCACGCGGAGCAGTATTTTTCGGCGGAACCGTCCTCGCGCGACGTAAGGCGGACTCTGCATGTCTCGCTGCGTGGGCATGACGTGGACGTCGAAGTGTCAAATGGGGTGTTCTCGGCACATCGGCTCGACCTCGGCACCTCCGTGCTGCTTCGCCACGCGCCTGAGCCCCCGGAGAACGGCACGTTTCTTGACATCGGCTGCGGTTGGGGGCCAATCGCGCTGACGCTCGGACTGGAATCACCGAAGGCCAACATCTGGGCCCTCGATGTCAACGAGCGTGCGCTGGAGCTGACAAAGGCAAACGCTGAAAAACTGGGCTTGGGCGAGCGCATCCACACCGTGAAAGCCTCGGAAATCCCGGCAGGTCTCACCTTCGACCTCATCTGGTCGAACCCGCCCATCCGCGTGGGCAAAGACGAGCTGCATACCCTGCTGATGGCATGGCTGCCGCGCCTGAGCCAGGGCGGCCGCGCCTACTTGGTGGTGCAGAAGAACCTCGGCAGCGACTCGCTCATCAAGTGGCTGGCCGGTGCGCTCGGCGACGATTTCGCCGTCGCCAAATACGCGAGCTCCAAAGGCTACCGCGTCATCGAGGTCCGGCACTAGAAAACCCACACACCCAAACCGGGCCATTCAAAACAGGAACCCCGCAATTCCGGCCTTCCGTTTTTAAATGGCCCCGTTTGGGTGTGCGTACAATAGAGAAACGCATGAAATACCATTATCCTTCAGAGCTTCCGGTCAGCGCGGCGCATGACGAGATCCAGCGCGCCGTTCGCGATTCGCAGGTCGTCATCGTCTCCGGCCAGACCGGCTCCGGCAAGACCACGCAGATCCCGAAGATGCTGCTCGAGATGGGCCGCGGCACCCACGGCCACCAGATCGTGCACACCCAGCCACGCCGCCTCGCCGCACGCACCGTGGCCGAGCGCCTGTGCGACGAGATGGGTGTCAAGCTCGGCGACGAGATCGGCTTCCAAGTCCGCTTCACCGATGAGAGCTCGCCCAAGACGCGCCTGCGCATCGTCACCGACGGCATCCTGCTCGCCCAGATTCAGCGCGACCCCAAGCTTTCACGCTACGACACCATCATCATCGACGAGGCGCACGAGCGCAGCCTCAACATCGATTTCCTGCTCGGCTATCTGACGGCCCTGCTGCCCAAGCGCCGCGACCTGAAGCTCATCATCACATCGGCCACGATCGACTCGATGAAGTTCCAAGAGCATTTCGAGCACGCGCTGCACACCAAGGTGCCCGTCATCGAGGTCTCCGGGCGCACCTACCCGGTGCAGGTGGTCTATGAGCCGCTGGGCGGTATGCCCGCGCTGATGCGCCACGTCCCCGGGTTCGCCGACGGGTCGCTGCCCGACGCCAACGGCGAGATTCCGGGCATGGGTGGCTCCGGCTCCGGCAACGGCCACGCCGACCGCGCCGACAGCCAAGACATGTCCCGCGCCGTGGCCCGCGCCTGCTCCGAGCTCGTCATTCATTCCAGCCACGAACGCGGCGCCCGCGACATCCTGGTCTTCGCCTCCGGTGAGCGCGACATCCACGAATACGAGGACGCCCTGCGCCACCACTTTGGCCCCCGCGCCGCCGACATGCGCCGCCCGGACGCCATCGAGATCGTGCCGCTTTACGCCCGTCTCTCCTCCAAGGAGCAGCATCGCGTCTTCGAGCACCATTCGCACCAGCGCATCGTCATCGCCACCAACGTGGCCGAGACGTCGCTGACGGTGCCGGGCATCCGCTATGTGGTCGACCCCGGCGAGGCCCGCATCTCGCGCTATTCCAAAACCGCCAAGGTGCAGCGCCTACCCATCGAGGCCATCAGCCAGGCCAGCGCCGACCAGCGCAGCGGCCGCTGCGGCCGTATCGCCGACGGCATCGCCATCCGCCTCTATTCCAAGGACGACTACGACGCGCGCCCGCGCTTCACCGAGCCCGAGATCCTGCGCACCTCGCTGGGCGCGGTGGTGCTGCACATGCTTTCGGTCGGCGTGGCCCGCACCGCCGACGATGTCACCCACTTCGGCTTCATCGACCCGCCCGACACCCGTTCGGTCTCCGACGGCTTCAACGAGCTGACCGAGCTCAAGGCCATCGCGCGCAAGCACGGCGAGGTGCGCCTGACCCACATCGGCCGCCAGCTCTCGCGCATCCCCATCGATGTGCGCCTGGGCCGCATGATCATCGAGGCCGCGCACAAGACCATGCCCAACACGCTGGCCGCCGTGGTGGTCATCGTCGCGTTCCTGAGCCTGCAGGACCCGCGCGAGCGCCCCGACGAGATTCGCGCCGAGGCCGACCGCGTCCACAACCGCTACGCCGACGAGACCAGCGACTTCCTCACCGCCCTCAACATGTGGGACCACATCTTCGGCGCCGAGGAGGGCAAGGACGGTAACCACACCGGCAACGCCAAGCTGCGCAAGATCTGCAAGGCCGAGTATTTCAGCTTCGTGCGTCTGCGCCAGTGGCGCGATCTGGTCACCCAACTCAACGCGATGTGCCGGCAGATGCACTTCAAGGTCGGCTTCCCCAAGCCGATCTCGCGCCCGGCACCGGAGATCCTCATGCTGCCGGTCAACCAGCAGGCGGCGCACGCGCTGTGCTGCTCCTGGGATTCGCAGGGCATCCATACCTCCATGCTCTCCGGCCTGCTCTCGATGATGGGCATGCAGGTGGTGCGCGAGCCGAAGGCCTCGGACTTCTCCGGGCTCAAGGGCGCGGCCAAAGCCCGAGCGATGAAACGGGCCAAGAAGCAGTCGAAGAACGAGTACCAGGGCGCGCGCGGCACCAGGTTCGCGCTCTTCCCGGCATCCGCGGTGGCCAAGACGACCCCGCCGTGGGTCATGTCGACCGACCTGACGGAGACCTCTCGCCTGTGGGCGCGTTATTCTGCCGCCATCGATCCAGCGTGGGCCGAGCCGTTGGCGGGCAGCCTCACGCGCGTCACGTACGCCGAGCCGCATTGGTCGGGCTCACGCGGCAGCGCCATCGCCAGCTCGAAGGTGTTGCTCTACGGCTTGCCGATTGTGCAGGACCGCAAGGTGCAATGGGGGCGCATCAATCCGCCCGAGGCACGCGACTTCCTCATCCGCCAAGGCCTGGTGGAAGGCGACATCGAGCAGCGCTTCTCCTATGACGGCTTCGTGCAGGATAATCTGGACATCCTGCAGAGCGCGGTCGACGACACGAACCGCACGCGCCAGGTCTCCGATTCGGTGAGCGACGAGGATCTTTTCGACTTCTATAACGCGGTCATTCCCCAGGACGTCACCAGCGTGGCCGACCTCGGCAAGTGGGTGAAGACCATCCACGACGACCAGCCGCATCTGCTCGAGTTCGACCCCGCCAAGGTCGAACGTCTGCAATCGCACGATTCCGTGGATCTGCGCGACTATCCCGACCACTGGCACACGCTGGGCACCGATGGCACGTCCATCGACCTGCGGCTGAGCTATGTCTACGACCCGAGCGACCCGGTGGACGGCGTCACCGTTCATATCCCCATGAAGGCATTGTCGCGACTGACCCCCGAGCAGTTCACCTGGAATGTGCCAGGTCTGCTGGACGAATTAATCCTGGGCTATATCAAGTCGCTGCCCAAGTCGCTGCGCGTGCAGTTCGTGCCCGCCCCCGACACGGCCCGCACCATCCGCGCCGCCATCGACGAACGCTACCCCGACCTGCCCGGTTCGGGCTCCGAGGGCAAACCGAACCTGCCACCTGTCGACGAGGCGACCGGCATCACCCGCTGGCCGGATTTCGCGCACGTCTTCACCTACGCCGCCATCACCAGCGTCAACGCCACCATCCACCCCGAGGACTTCAACAACGACCAGCTCGCCAAGCTCTCGCCATATTTGCGCGTCACGTTCAGTGTCGAGGAGCCGCTTCCTCCGGCTGCCGGAAAAAGGCATCGTGGCGGTAAAAACAGCAATGACAGCAAACAGAAACACGCCAAAACCGACAATTCCAAACAGACCATCATCGACGACGCCACCTTCCGCGAGCGCCGTCACGGTGGCAAGCGCCGCTACAAGGTGCTCGGCACCGGCAAGTCGCTAATCGAGCTGCAACGCAGGTTCGCCCGCCAAGCGCAGGCGAGCGCCCGCAAGACCGTGGAGCGCCAGGCCAACAAGGCCAAATCGCAGGGCAAGGTGGTGGCCCAGGCCAACCTGCTCAACAAGGCGGGCGCCACCACGCTCTCCCGCGCCGAGATGCTGTGGCAGGCCGCGTTCGACAAACTCAAGCTGCCCGAGGACCGCATCTCGTCGCGCTGGCTTGGCGGCGAGGCGCTGATGCTCGCCAGCGCGCCCTACAAGTCCACCAAGCTGCTGGTCGACGACCTCGAGCTCGCGGCGGTCAAGCGTTTGCTCCCCCATATCGACAGGGCGGCGGACGACACGGCCCTGGCCGAGGCGATCAGCGGCGCGCAGCAGCCTTTCGAGGACACGGTCTACACGGTGGCGCACGACGTCATCACCATCCTCAAACGCTACGCCGAGGTCGACAAGGTGGTGGGCGGCAAGGCGGATCTGACGATGCTGGCGGTGCTGCAATCGGTGCGCGAGCATATCGCCACGCTCGTCCATCCCGGGTTTATCGGCGAGACCCCACCGGAGGCGCTGCCCAATATCGAGCGTTACTTGCACGCCGATGCGATGCGCCTGGAGAAGGCCAAAACCGACAAGAACCGTGACGTCCGCTGGGCGTGGGAGGCCGACGAAGCCAAGGAACTGGTCACCCACGCTCAAGCCAAACTCAAGGCCGAGCCGGCCGGTCCGCGCCGCGAGGAGTATGCCAAGAAGGTCGAACAGGCCCGTTGGATGCTCGAGGAGTTCTACGTCTCGCTGTGGGCGCAGGAGCTCGGCACCAAGTCCCCCGCCAGCCTCAAGCGCCTGCGCAAGCTGCTCGCGTAACCAATCCAGGTACCTAGTACGTTGTCCAGAAATTTTGGTTTTCTATCTTTATCACAAAAGAGAAAACCTAGAATATTTGTCATACTTTTTGGCGGTTTCTGCGCGTTTAGTCATACTTAATGTTACAATTTGACCTGTTGACGCTAATTTTTAGTACAAATTTTATCAAGGGGCAAGGTAGTTTTTATGACTGGACGCAATCGCATCATCTGCGCTTTCATGGCCATTTCCGCTATCCTCACGTTGGCGTTAGCGTCACCGTTGGCGGGTGCCAACGAAAATAGCACCGAAATCTACCCCCCCCCGCGGGTCTGACCCAAAAACGCGTTGTAACAGACACGTCCGAAGTTCCATCGTCGTCACCTTCGCCTGACGCAGGAGAATCGCTCTCACAGAACCCTTCCGGCACTTCCCAGCAAAACCCTTCCTTTCAGCAGTCCCAGTCGCCTATCACATCCAGATTATCACCGTTGACTAAGTCGAACCCCACGGTCGGCCCGCAGGACGCGACCTGTTCGCAGCCGGGCGAGCACACCTGGGGCACCTTGACGTGGAACGAGCACGTCGACGGCAATGACTGCGTCTTGGAATTGGAATCAGGTCAGGTACCCGACCATACCGGCACGAACGCCGACCCGGGTGTCCCATGGGCCGGTCACTCGTCGGTGACCAAAGTCGCTGTAGACAATGGAGTGAGCCTAGGGCCGACGGGCGGCCGGTACCTGTTCACCCACCTGACCAATCTGAAGGCCGCCGACGTGGGCAACCTCGACACGAGCCAGGCGACGGATTTGTTCGCCATGTTCTGGAACGACAGCCTGCTGGAGATTGTAACCAGCATCAGCAACTGGGACACCTCGAGTGTCACGAACATGAACTCCCTGTTCAACATGTGCGTCAAACTGGTCAGGGTGGATCTGAGCCCGCACGACGGCAAATGGGACACCAGTGCCGTGACCGACATGACCAACATGTTCGTCGGCGACGCCGAACTCATCAGCACCGGCGCACCCGGCCTGTCCATTCCAGCCGGAGCCACCCAGACCCACATGTTCGACTATTGTGCCAAGCTCGTGCGCTGCTCCCAGCCAGGGGACCACCCATGGAGCACGCTTACTTGGAACGAGCATATCGAAGAAGACGGCAGCACCGTGACGTGCGTCCTAGAACTCAAAGCCGGGCTTGTGCCCGACCACACCGGCACGAACGCCGCCACGACGGTCCCCTGGACCAACGACACATCAATCACCAAAGCAAAGGTCGACGCGGGCGTAAGTCTGGGGACGACTGGCGGCCGGTACCTGTTCACCCAACTGACCAACCTAAAGACCGCGGAAGTGGGCAACCTCGACACGAGCCAAACGACAGACCTGTTCGCAATGTTCTGGAACGACACCAGTCTCGAGACGGTGACCGGCATCGAAAACTGGGACACTCACCTTGTAACCAACATGAACGCCATGTTCCACTCCTGCACCAAGCTCACCAAAGTCAACCTGAACCACAACGGCAACCAGTGGGACACGGACGCAGTGACCGACATGACCAATATGTTCTGGAACGACGGCGAGCTCACCTCAATCGGCGTGCCCGGCCTCGAGATTCCCAGCGGTGCCACTCAGACCAACATGTTCTACAACTGTCTGAAGCTCGTGCGATGCTCCCAACCCGGCGACCACCCGTGGAGCACGCTCACCTGGAACGAGCACCTCGAGGATGACGGCAACGGGGGCGTCGTCTGCGTCCTGGAACTCAAGTCCGGCCGGGCGCCCGACCACACGGGCACGAACACCTCCACGACCGTGCCCTGGACCAACGACACGTCGGTCACCAAGGCCAAAGTCGACGCTGGTGTAAGCCTCGGCGCCACCGGAGGCCGCTACCTGTTCACCCACCTGACCAATCTGAAAACCGCGGACGTGGGCGACCTCGACACGAGCCAGGCCAACGACCTGTTCGCCATGTTCTGGAACGACAGCAATCTGGAGACCGTTACCGGCATCGAGAACTGGGACACCCATCTTGTCACGAACATGAACTCCCTGTTCAACATGTGCCCCAAGCTCACCAAGGTTGACCTGAGCCGGCACGGCAGCCAGTGGGACACCGACAACGTGACGGACATGACCAACATGTTCGTCGGCGACGGGGAACTCTACAGCATCGGCGTGCCCGGCCTCGAAATCCACAACACCACCACCCAAACCCACATGTTCGACTACTGCGTCAAACTCATCCACTGCGGCAAGGCCGGCGACTACGTCTGGGGCACCACCGACCCCCTGCATTGGAAAGAAACCATGACCGGCACATTCGAGGATCCCCAGTGCATCCTCGAACTCGAACACGGCACCATCCCCGACACTGGTACCGCCGGCGACAGCCCAACTAGCCCCATCCCATGGAATGACCCCGGCGTCAGCCGGCTCGTTGTCGACCCTGACACCGGCCAAGGGCCCGTCAAGCTCACCAGCGGCTGGGGCATCTTCGACGGCCACTTCCTGCCCGGCCTCAGGACCGCCGACGTCATCCACCTGGACACCAGCCAATCCACCCTCATGGGCTGGATGTTCCACGACCAGCCCCTCCTCACCACCATCGATGGCATCCAGAACTGGGACACAAGCCACGTCACCAACATGTACAAGATGTTCCTCAACTGCCCCAAACTCACCAACCTCAACCTCAAACACGACGGCGATCAATGGAACACTCACAACGTCACCAACATGGCCAGTATGTTCAACGGAGCTTCCAGCCTCACCAACCTTGACCTCTCCAACTGGGACACCAGCGCACTGACCAACATGACCGGCATCGTCACCGGCGACGCCAGCCTCGAGATACTCGACATGACCGGCTGGGACACCTCCGGTATCACCGACATGAGCAACCTGTTCCAGAATCTGCCCAAGCTCAAGACCATCAGGGGAATCGGGGGCTGGGACACGTCGCATGTCACCAACATGAACTCCATGTTTCAGGGGGACGCGGCGCTGGTGGGTGAGGCTACACCGGGCACTGACCCGCACCCCACGCCCAACGGGCGCACCCTCGACCTCTCCGCGTGGAACACCAGCCACGTCACCGACATGCGCAGCATGTTCAAAGGATGCTCCTCGCTGGAATCCCTCGACATCCACACATGGGACATGCGCACGCTCGGCTCGTACGACGAGTTCACCGACGACCACGGACGCCACCTGCTCAACCAGTCGCAGATGATCGCCAACTGCCCCCACCTCTACCGTGTCAAGGTCGGCCCCAACATCGACTTCAGTTACCACGAACAGTTCCATGGCGCCTATTCATGTGTCCCGCACCAGTGCATCTGGTACACGAACAACGCCCATGCGTCGCCTGTACTCCAGTACGGAGACGGCTCCGACTTCGCCTCCGAACCCGCCGAAGCGATCAGGGATACGCCGGTCTACAAAAACTCCAGCCAATCGGCCTGGATGTACGGCGCCAGTTACAGAAGCAACACCAACAACATGACCCTCGGCCGCTTCCCCACCCCGGAGTGGATCTACCTGATCACCACCCACTACTCCGGCGCTTGCTCCGACGGGGAGGCCATGCCCACCACCGTCATGTGCCCCACCGTGAGTAACCCGGGCTACCGGCTCACCGGATGGAAGAACGGGGAGAACGGCACGTACAAGCCGGGCTCGTACGTGCCCTATAGTGTGCCGGGTAACACGCTGACACCCGTATGGAGCCCGCTCACCCCTCCAGGAGTCAGTAAGGCCACACCACACGCCGGCGGGAGCCTGACCGTGGGCGGGGGCATGCCCGGCGGCACCCTCACCGGCGACACATACACTGCCACACCATACGCGGCCGCTTCGGGAGGCACCGCGGGCGCCAGCTCCACCAGCGCCACCGTGACCGAAGTCACCGCCAGCGCACCAAATGACGGTTCATGGACCGCAGACTATTCGGACACCACCAACCCCTACCCCGCCGACACCGTCGGGACGGGAACCAGTATGTGGTTCACGTCCAAGCTCACCCAGGCCGACAACACGACCAGCGGCGAATCCGCCAGAAAGAAGCTCACCGTCGACACCGTCGCCCCCGGACTCCAATCACACATCGGCGGGCGCACCGCCTCCAGCGGCCCGGGCGTGCAGGCGACCATCAAGGGCATGGTCCGCACCAGCGGCGACAGCGTCGCCCAGCCGGGCAACACCGTCGAGGCCGGCGACCGCATCACCATCACCTGGCCCGACGGCACCACCAGCGGAGCCAAGGCTGACGGGTCACCACTGCCTAAGGGATCCAACGGCAGCATCGTCAGCGCGGCCGACGGGTCATTCGCCATCGACATCCCCAGCGGGCAGGCGCTTGACGGAAGTGAGGCGACCGTCAAGGTGTGGGACAACGCCGACGGCGACGGCACCGACCCCAACCACCCCGCCGGCATCGAGAACAAAGCCAACATGACTTCCATCGGAGTGAAGCTCACTCCGCCGACCGTCGACAAGCTCCCCCTCACCGGCCACCACTGGCAGCACAACGGTCTCATCGCCTTCGCTGTGGCCGTTGTGCTGGCCATCACCACCGGAGCCTATGCCCAACGCAAGCGCCAACGCCACTGAACCAGATACCTCGAAAGCCGAACTGGAAACATCCGCACGCTCACTCGGCCCCAGCGAACGAATCCATCCAGTTGTCCCTTGGACCGGACACATCCATATGCTCACTCGGCACCAGCGTGCAGATGCGTCCAGTCCAATGTCGGAGTGGATATATTGCAACGCTCACCTTGTGCCAACGACCAAACCCGTCCAGTTCAGTAATGAAATGGATATATCGCAACGGACACCAGCCGCCACCGAACGAATCAATCCAGTTCGAAAGTGGAGTGGGCATATCGCAACACTCACCCAGCGTGAACGTTCGCGGCACTGAACTCACTATCAGTGAAACCTGCCCCAAAGCAAGCAACCACAAACAATAAAAAATCTCTGCCGGAAAACTTTCAGGTGCGGGCGCTACCATGGCTCACGTGACTTCTCGTTCCCGCACCCGCTCCCATTCCTCCGGCTCATTCTCGAAATCCCTCAAGCGCAAATGGCGCCTGGCCAGCACGCCCGCACGCGTGGCGGCCGTGCTCGTGGGCGTCGTGGCGGCCATCTGCGTGATGGCTCTCGTGATGGGCCTGGTGCGCGTGGTCCAGTGGCACGTCGAGGTCACCGAAGCACAGAAGCGGCAGGAACAGCTGGTTCAGCAATACGATTTCGACCCCGGTGACATCATCTCCGACTCGCAGTTCTTCAACGCCGACGCGATGAGCCAGGCCGAGGTGCAGGCGTTCATCATCAAGCACGGGCCGAACTGCACGTCGGCCAACTGCCTGCCCGTCAAGACCTTCGACACCGAGACCATGCCGGCCAACGAGCAGTGCAAGGCCTACCAGGGCGCCAAGGGCGAGCTCGCGAGCGCCATCATCTACAAGTCGGCCCAAGCCTGCGGGGTCAGCGAGAAGGTACTGCTCACCGTCATGCAGAAGGAGCAACATCTCATCGGCTCCGCCAACCCGAGCGACTTCCAATACAAGTCCGCCATGGGGCTGAGCTGCCCCGATGACGCCGACTGCGACCCGCAATACGCCGGGTTCTTCCGCCAGGTCTACGGCTCGGCGAAACGCTTCAGGTATTATCAGGCGCACGAAAGCCAGTACGGCTACCACGCCGGCACCCTCAACTACGTGCAATACCACCCGAACAAGAGCTGCGGCGGCACCCAGGTCTACATCCGCAACTCGGCCACGGCGCTGCTCTACGTCTACACGCCCTACCAGCCCAACAACGCCGCGCTGGCCGCCGGCTTCAACGAGGGCGACTCGTGCTCCAGCTACGGCAACCGCAACTTCGCCCTGATCTACGACAACTGGTTCGGCGACCCCCGCAAATAGGGCGCGACTGCCATACACACGCCACTCAGCCTCACTCAGCGACCCAAAATGGCGCAATTCGAATTTCCAGCCATTTTTGAGCCACTCAGCCCAACTCAGTGGCTTAAAAATGTCGACATTCAACAGTCTCGCCATAAACAAGCCGCTGAGAGACTCCAAGCGGCCCATTTATGGCGTAACCACATTTTCCCGCCATTTTTGGGCCGCATAGGTACACTCAGCGGCGTAATTATGGCGCAATTGCACTGTCAGAGCCTGGGCAGGTACTTCTCCAGCTCGTAGCGGGTGACCTGGCGGCGGTAGTCCTCCCACTCCTGGTGCTTGTTGCGCAGGAAGTACTCGAAGACGTGCTCGCCCAGCACCCCGGCGACGAACTCGGACTTCTCCATCACCTTCAGCGCGTCGTCGAGCGATTCCGGCAGCGGCTCGATGCCCATGGCCTTGCGCTCGGCGTCGGTGAGGTCCCACACCGCGTCGCTGGTCGGCTCGCCGAGCGTCATCTGCTGCTCGATGCCGTCGAGCCCCGCCGCGAGCAGCACGGAGAAGGCGAGATAGGGGTTGGCCACCGGGTCGAGCGCGCGGAACTCCATGCGCGCCGAGTTGCCCTTGCCCGGCTTGTATTGCGGGATGCGCAGCAGCGCGGAGCGGTTGTTGTGGCCCCAGCACACGTAGCTCGGGGCCTCCTTGCCGCCCCACAGGCGCTTGTAGGAATTGACGTATTGGTCGGTGATCGCGCAGATCTCGGCGGCGTGGTGCAGGATGCCGGCGGCGAACTGCCGGGCGATCAGCGACATGTTGAATTCCTGCCCGGCCTCGTAGAAGGCGTTCGAATCCCCGTCGAAAAGGCTCAGGTGGGTGTGCATGCCGCTGCCGGCCTCGTCGGTCAGGGGCTTGGGCATGAAGCTGGCCTGGATGCCGCGCTCCAGCGAGATCTCCTTGATGACGGTGCGGAAGGTCATGATGTTGTCGGCCGTGGCCATCGCGTCGGCGTAGCGCAGGTCGATCTCGTTCTGGCCCGGGCCCACCTCGTGGTGCGAGTATTCCACGGAGATGCCCATCTGCTCGAGCATATTGACCGCGGCGCGGCGGAAGTCCATCCCGGGGCTGCGCGGCACGTGGTCGAAGTAGGAGCCGTGGTCGATCGGCGTGGGCGGCACGCCCCAATCGTCCTGTTGCTCGAAGAGGTAGAACTCGATCTCGGGGTGCACATAGAAGGTGAACCCCTTCTCCTTGGCCTTCTCCAGCTCACGCTTCAAGATGTGGCGCGGGTCGCCGAGCGAGGGCTCGCCGTCGGGGGTGTAGATGTTGCAGAACATGCGCGCGGTGCCTTGCGGGCCGCCTCGCCATGGCAAGATCTGGAAGGTGGAGGGGTCGGGGCAGACGATCATGTCGTCCTCCGAGACACGCGTCATGCCCTCGATGGCCGAGCCGTCGAAGCCCAGACCCTCCTCGAAGGCGTCCTCAAGTTCGGCTGGCGCGATGGCCACGGACTTCAGCGTCCCCAGCACGTCGGTGAACCACAAACGAATAAATCGCACATCGCGTTCCTCGACGGTACGCAAGGCGAATTCCTGCTGTTTATCCATATCGCCATTTTCTCATTGCAATATTACGGCCAGTTAAACAGCAGGCGTGAGGTTGCTGGGTGGGGTGGGGTGGGCTTGGGAATACCGTCACCGTTATCATTTGACGGACAATTATGACCGGCAATTATGCATTGGGTAATTGTTCGCAGCGGCGTTATCGGCCACGCTTGGCGTCGCACGCGAAAACCATCCGGGATTATGCGGCAAGACCATTCGCGCGCGACCGCCCACACCAGGATTATCAGCCTACGACCTCAAGCGCCTCCTGCAGCGTGAAGGCCCCGGCGTAGAGCGACTTGCCGACGATGGCGGCGTCGACGCCGATGCCCTCGAGCCCTTTGATGGCGCAGATGTCGTCGAGGCTGGAGATGCCGCCCGAGGCGGTGACGTGGGCGTCGGTGCGTTCAGCGACCTCACGCAGCAGGGTGAGGTTCGGACCAGTCATCATGCCGTCGCGCGCCACGTCCGTGACCACGTAGCGGGTGCAGCCGGCCTTGTCGAGCATCTCCATCGTCTCGAAGAGGTCGCCGCCGTCGCGGGTCCAGCCGCGGGCGGAGAGCGTGTGCCCTTTGACGTCGAGGCCCACGGCCACGCGGTCGCCGTACTTCTTGATGATCGAGACGGTCCAATCCGGGTTCTCCAGCGCCGCGGTGCCGATGTTGACGCGTGCCGCGCCCGCCTCGAGCGCCGCGCCCAGGCTCGCGTCGTCACGCACTCCCCCGCTCATCTCGATCTTGACCTTGTCGCCCAGCTTTTGGGCGATCTCGCGCAGCTGGGCGCGGTTGTCGCCGGTGCCGAACGCGGCGTCGAGGTCGACCAAGTGGATCCATTCCGCCCCGGCGTCCACCCAGGTCTGCGCGGCCTCGAGCGGGCTGCCGTAGTCGGTCTCGGAGCCGGACTTGCCTTGGCGCAGACGCACGGCCTTGCCGTCCCTGACGTCGACGGCGGGAAGCAATGTAATCATGATCTTCTCTTTTCTCTGGTCTGTATCTCTCTGGTACTCGTTTGCTCGTTCAGTTTTTGTTTATCGCGTTTGTAGGTCTTATTCGCGGATTCGCGAATTCGTGAATTTCACCGCAGGGTTTCGGCCCAGTTCCTCAACAACGCTGAACCGGCCTCGCCGGACTTCTCGGGGTGGAACTGCGTGGCGGAAAGCGGGCCGCGCTCGTAGGCGGCGACAAAATGGCTGCGGCCGTAATCGCACCATGTCACCCGTTGCGCCACGTCGGGGGCGATCAGCGCGGATGGCCTTGGTTTTGACGCCATGCCGGCTTTCCCGTTGGAGCTAGCTTCGGGAATCTCGGCCGACGACGCGGCGTAGGAGTGCACGAAATAGAAGCGCTCGTCGCCCAGGCTCCGCAACAAAGTGGAATCAGCGGGCGCTTGGATGGTGTCCCAGCCCATATGCGGCACCACGTCGGCGTCGATCAGGTCGACGCTGCCATCGATCACGCCAAGCCCGGGCGTCACGACGCCGCTCTCGCTGCCCTGTGTGAACATGACCTGCAATCCGACGCACACGCCGAGCACCGGCCGACCCGCGGCGAGCCGTTGCAGGATGACGTCGTCCCCGCGCACGGCCCGCAGCCCCTCCATGCAGGCGGCGAACGCGCCGACGCCGGGCACCACCAGCCCGTCGGCCTCAAGCGATTGCCGGTGGTCACTGGTGAGGGTGGCGTCCAGGCCGATATGGGCGAGCGCGCGCATCATCGAGCGCACATTGCCGAAGCCATAATCAAACACGACGACCTTCGCCATCGTCACCTCCCGCTAGGAATGGGCATCAAGAGACACCTGGAGCACCTGCCAACACAATGCTTTCATCCTATGCGCCCACCCTGTGCGAGACCCCATCCGGCTCATATCGCGGGACATGACGCCAGACGGATGGTCACCTAGCCAACATCATCACGAAAGATAGGTCTGCAACGCAAACCCAAGGTTCCGCCATATTCACGCCACTGAATGCATGCCAGCGGCCCATTTATGGCGCAATCCCAGAGTTACACCATTTTCACGCCACTAAGGCAACGCTAGTGGCCCATTTATGGCGCAACCCCAGAAATACGCCATATTCACGCCACTAAGGCAACACCAACGGCCCATTTATGGCGCAATCCCATCGTTGCGCCATTTTGGGGCCGCCAAAGTGACCGGCCAGGCTCCGGATTATTGGATCTGGGGGCCTCGGCGGCCGAATTTGACGTGGTCGGCGATGATCTTCATGGCCTTCACGCGGTTGAACTCGCCGGTGTCGATGACATGCTCGCCCTGCGCCTTCAGCCCCATCACGTCCATCATGCCGAGCATGAGGTCCTCGACGAACGCGGGCGAGGAATCCAGCAGGGCCGGCGGGGCGAATTTCTGGCCCGGCTCGCCGCCGAGGTAGAGGGTGGCCTCGAGCTTGTCGGCGCGGTTGACGACCAGCACCACGGGCATGCCGTTGACCACGCGGGTGAGGTCCTTGGCCGCGGCCTCGGGCGCGTCGCCATCGAGGTTGCGCAGCACCGCCACCGCCCCGCTCTCGTCGGCCAGGCATTCGGCGGAGATGTCGGCGATCTGGCAGAACGCGGCGAGCAGGTCGGCCGAGGAGAGACGCGTGACAAGCACCGCCACCTTGGCGCGATTGCCCAAAAGCCCTTGCAGCTCGTCGTCGAAGTTCAGCGTCTCTTCGGCAGCACCGGTGACGGTTTGCGCATCGTCGTCTGAGCCATCGTTCGAGTCGTCACCGGCATCATCGTCACCATCATCGGCACTGCCAGCATCCCCGGAGTTATCCGCTTGAGCCCCAGCATCAGTACCGGCATCGCCACCAGCATCCTGGTCGGCGAACTCCTTCTCGAAACCGGCCATGGCCGCCTCGAGCTCGGCGTCGCTGAAGTGCAGGTCATCAGACTCCCCGTCGTGGTCGCCTTCGCCGAAATCCTGGCCCTTGCTGTCCTCGCCCTTGTCGTCGGCCATCACAGCGCTCCCTTGGTGCTCGGGATGATGCCGGCGATGCGCGGGTCGGGCTCGACGGCGAACCGCAGCGCACGGGCCAACGCCTTGAACTCGGCCTCGGCGATATGGTGCGGGTCACGGCCTGCGAGCACCGTCATGTGCAGGCAGAGGTCGGCGTGGAAGGCGATGGATTCCATGACGTGGCGGACCAGCGAACCGGTGAAATGCCCGCCGATCATCGCGTATTGGAAGCCTTCGGGCTCCCCGGTGCACACGGCGTACGGGCGGCCGGAGATATCGACCACGGCGCGCGCCAGGGCCTCGTCGAGCGGCACGGTGGCGTCGGCGAACCGGCGGATGCCGCGCTTGTCGCCCAGCGCCTGCTTCAACGCCTCGCCGAAGACGATTGCCGTGTCCTCCACGGTGTGGTGCACGTCGATGTCGGTGTCGCCGGTGGCGCGAATCTTCAGGTCGATCAGCGAATGCTTGCCCAGCGCGTTCATCATGTGGTTGTAAAACGGCACCGAGGTCTCGATGTCGGTTTTGCCGGTGCCGTCCAGATTCAGGCTCAGCTCCACCTTGGATTCGCTGGTCTCGCGCACTATCGTCGCCGTTCTTGCCATGTCCGCTCCTTTTCACTGGTTCCCACACATTTCAAGGCTTTCACCATCATAATTCATCGCGAAGCCAACCGGGAACGCCTCGCCCGGCCCACGGCCATAACGCGACGTTTCCGAGCCGCGCGGATATTCTCAGCCGACCATTCCCCATCGGCGCAACCGACTCGCGATTATTCCAAATCCCGCACACGCGATCACACGCCAGGCCACGCCGCGCAGTCACGCCCACATGGCCAACCCATGCCGATCAACACACAGCAACCAGCAAACAGGCCGGATGCGATTGAAGCCACGAAACGCATCCGCGCCGCGAACAGCCCACAACGCCTATTCGTGTTCGAGCTGCGCCAGCACCTCGGTCAACGCCTCACGGAAGCGCGCCATCTCTTCGTCGATGCCCATGCACACGCGCAGCCAGCCCTCGGGCCCGACCACGCGGATGAGCACACCGCGCTTCAGCAGCTCGTCGAAAATGCGGTCGCGGTCGTCGAACGAGCCGCCGAAGAGCAGGAAGTTGGACTGGGAATCGGCCACCTTGAGCGGCTGGCCATGCCAAGTCTGGTGCTTAAGCCAGTCGGCGGTGGCCTCGCGGGTCTCGCGCAGGTGGCTCACCTGGGCCAGCTGCTCGTCGGTGTGCTCCAGGGCGGCGAGCGCCGTGGCCTGCGTGACGGCGGAAAGATGGTAGGGCATGCGCACGATGCGCACGCAGTCGATGATGCCGGGTGAGGCGGCGAGATAGCCCACGCGCGCCCCGGCGAAGGCGAAGGCCTTGCTCATGGTGCGGCTCACGGCGAGGTTCGGATAGCGGCCGAGCAGCTCCAGGGCCGTGGGCATGCCCGGGTCGCGGAACTCGATATAGGCCTCGTCGACCACGACCACTGGATGCACGCCGTCCTTGGCGCCGGCCACGCCGATCTCGGCCGAGGCCTTGAGCACCGCCTCGAGGTCATCCATCGGCAGGATGGTGCCGGTCGGGTTGTTGGGGCTGGTGAGCAGCACGATCGCCGGCTTCTCGCGCCCCATGGCCCGCAGCAGCGCGTCGAGGTCGAGCGTGAAGTCGTCGCGGCGCGGCACGGTGAGCCACTGGGTGAAGGTGTCGCGGGCGTATTCGGGATACATCGAATAGGTGGGGTCGGCGCCCAGCGCCTTGCGCCCCGGACCGCCGAAGGCCTGGAAGACCTGCAGCATGATCTCGTTGGAGCCGTTGGCGCCCCAGATCTGCCCGACGTCGAGCCACACGCCAGACTCGCGCTTGAGGTAGCGGGCGAACGCCTCGCGCAGGGCGGTGTGCTCGCGGTCGGGATAACGGTTGAGGGTCGGGGCCACCTGCCGCACACGCTCGGCAATCTCGTCCACGACGGCCGGCTCGGGCTGGTACGGGTTCTCGTTGACGTTCAGGCACACCGGCACGTCGAGCTGCGGTGCGCCGTAGGGGACCTCCCCGATGAGGTCGTTGCGCAACGGCAGGTCCTGCGGAATCGTATTGGTCATCTTGCTCTTCCCTTCGTTTCGACAGTGTCCGTTTTCTGGCATCCGGCACAAGCCATGCCAGAAAACGGCCACTGAGTCATCCCAAACGACCATTTTCCGGCATCTTACCTACCTCATGCCAGAAAACGGACACTCACAGACTCTAAACGACCACTTTCCAGCATCCAACGCAGCCCGTGCTGGAAAGCGGCCACTGAACCTCTCTCAACAATCACTTTTCTGCATCTTACCGACTCCATGCATAAAAACAGTCACTGAACAGCTGCAAATGAACGTTTTTCTGCATCTCACCACAACCATGCCGAAAAACAGTCACCGAGAACAATTTAGTGATCGGTTTTCGGCATCCTGAAAACAACATGCCAGAAACCGATCACTACGTGTTCTTAACCGTCCCGTTCCCACGAGTGCTCTACTGACGATTTTGCAACATAGAACCATACCAGAGTATGGCCATACACTACTTGCGCAGGCCGGCCTTGCGCTCCTGGTCCTTCAACGTGGCCTTGTCGTACGGGTCGTCGATGAAGCGGCTCAGCACGCACTCGCCGTGGGCAGGCAGGTCTTCGGAAACCGCGAAGGCATTGATGAGCGACGCCAGCGGCTTCAGGCCCTGCTCGTCGTATTCGATGACCTCGACCGGCTTCATGAAGGTGTGCACGCCGAGACCACAGGCGAAGCGGGCGGTGCCGCCGGTGGGCAGCACGTGGTTCGAGCCGGACATGTAGTCGCCCAGCGGGACCGGCGAATACGGCCCGCGGAAGATGGCGCCGGCGTTCTTGATGCGCGGCACGACCTCGTCCGGGTTTTCGGTCTGGATCTCCAAGTGCTCGGCGGCGTAGGCGTTGGCGGCGTCGACCGACTGATCGAGCCCGTCGGTCAAAATGATGCCGGACTGACGGCCGGTCAGCGACGTGGCGACGCGCTTGTGCGACATGGTGCGCGGCACGCGATAGTCAAGGCTTTCCTGGGTCTTCTTGGCCAGCTCCTCGCTGTCGGTGATCAGGACGGAACCGGCGAGCTCGTCGTGCTCCGCTTGGCCGATGAGATCGGCGGCCACCCAGCTCGGGTTGGCGGTCTTGTCGGCCAGAATCGCGATTTCGGTGGGTCCGGCGACCGCGTCGATGCCGACGATGCCGGAGACCATGCCCTTGGCCGTGGCCACGAAGATGTTGCCCGGACCGGTGATTTTGTCGACCGGCTCGCAGAGCACCTCGCCGTCCTGCGGCTCGGAACCGTTGGCGCCGTAGGCGAACATGGCGACGGCTTGTGCCCCGCCGACCGCGTAGACCTCGTCGACGCCGAGGATGGCGCAGGTGGCGAGAATGGTCTTGTTGGGCAGGCCGCCGTTCTCGGCGCTCGGAGGCGTGGCGATGGCGAGCGAAGAGACGCCCGCGACTTGGGCCGGCACGGCGTTCATGATCACGGAAGTCGGATAGACGGCCTTGCCGCCGGGCACGTACAGGCCGACGCGCTCGACCGGAATCCAGCGTTCGGCGACGCGGGCTCCTTCGGCCAAGTCGGTATAAAAGTCTTTCGGCACCTGCGAGGCGCAGACCTTGCGGATGCGGCGCACCGACTCCTCGATGGCGGCGCGGACTTCCGGGTCCAGCTCCTCAAGCGCGCTTTGCATCGCCTCGACGGGCACACGCAGATCATGCGGGCGAATATGGTCGAACTTCTCCTCGAAATCACGCAGAGCCGCGGCTCCACGGGCTTTGACATCGTCGAGGATCGGGCGCACGGCGCTGCTGGCCTCGTTCGTGCCCATTTCGGCACGGGGCATGGCCTCCAGCATCTGGGCTCGGGTGAGGCGCTTTCCGCGCAGGTCAATGATTCGCATGGTGTTATCGCTCATAGCTGTTTATCGTATCCACTGTGAGTTATCCCACTTTGCAATCAGCCACATGCTGAGACCAATACCCGCCGATAACATCAATTGCCCAAGCAAACCGGCCCGCCAATTCCCATGCATAACGCGAACCGGCCCGCCCAATTCCTTGGGACAGGCCGGCTCGAAACCCTCTCGCGCTCCCCTATCAGGTATCAGGCGGCGGGCAGGCAGCTGGGCCCGAACAGCGTCTTGATCTCGCCGAACAGCGAGGCGTCACGCTTGACGCGGAACCGGTCGCCGAAGGTGAGCACCTGCGCGTTGCCCTTGCCGTCCATGATCGCCAGCCGCACCTCGCAGTAGCCGGGATGGCTGGTGAGCACCCTCCCGAGCTGCATGACATGCCTACGGTCGAGCGCGATCTGCGGCAGCGTGAGCACCAACGGCCGCTCGTCCTCGGCCTCGAGGGTGGGCACGACCATGTCGTTGGCGCGCATGCTCACCGTCTCGTCGCGTTCCTCGATCTGCCCGCGAATCTGCACCACCTCGTCGATGGCCATGTCCTCGGCACAGCGGGTATAGGCCTTGCCGAAGAAGAGGCACTGGATGGAGCTCTCCATGTCCTCGATGGTGACGATGGCCCAGGGATTGCCGCGCTTGGAGACCCTGCGGTCCACGTTGGTGATGAGCCCGGCGATGGTGATCTGCGCGCGCTCGTCGATGTCCTTGGCACTGTTGATCAGGTGCGCGATCGACATGTCGCGCAGGCCCGAAAGCACCGCGGTCATGCCGGAGAGCGGATGGTCGGAGACGTAGAGGCCGAGCATCTCACGCTCGAAGTTGAGCCTCGTCTTCTTGTCCCAATCCTCGATGTCGGGCACGTTGACCTGGGCGTCGCCCATCGCGTCCTCACCCTGCCCGTCGTCATCACCGTCAAGGTCGCTGAAGAGGTCGAACTGCCCCTCGGCCTGCTTGCGCTTGAGGCTCAGCACCGAGTCGATGGCGGTCTCGTGGATCTGGAAGAGGGCGCGGCGGTTGGGGTCGATCGAGTCGAAGGCGCCGGCCTTGATCAGTGATTCCACGGAGCGCTTGTTGAGCGCCTCGAGCGAGACACGCCGGATGAAGTCCATGAAGCTGACAAACTTGCCGCGCTTGCTCTCGCGCTCGGTGATGATGTCCTGCACCGCCTTGTCGCCCACGTTGCGGATGGCGCCGAGGCCGAAACGGATGATGTCGCCCACAGGGGCGTACTCCAGGCGCGACTCGTTGACGTCCGGCGGCAGCACCTTGATGCCCATGCGCCTCGCCTCGCCCAGATAGAGCGCGGTCTTGTCCTTGTTGTTGCGTTCGGCCTGCAGCAGGGCGGCCATGAACTCGACCGGATAGTGGGTCTTCAGGTAGGCGGTCCAATAGGAGATCATGCCGTAGGCGGCGGAATGCGCCTTATTGAACGCGTAGCCGGAGAAGGGCACGAGGATGTCCCAGACGTCCTGCGCGGCCTTCTCGGAGTAGCCGTGCTCCTTCATGCCCTCGAAGAACGGCCCCTGCTCCTTGGCCAGCACCTCGGGCTTCTTCTTGCCCATGGCTCGGCGCAGCACGTCCGCTCGGCCCAGCGAGTAGCCGGCCAGGATTCGCGCCGCGGACTGCACCTGCTCCTGGTAGACGATCAGGCCGTAGGTCTCGTCGAGCACCGGGGCGAGCGCCTCGGCCACCTCGTCGTTGATCGGGGTGATGGGCTGCAGACCGTTCTTGCGCTTGGCGTAGTTGTTGTGCGAGTCCATATCCATCGGGCCCGGGCGGTAGAGCGCGATCAACGCGGAGATATCGTTGAAGTTATCGGGTTTGAGGCTTTTGAGCAGCGCGCGCATGCCGTCGCCATCGAGCTGGAAGACGCCGAGGGTGTCGCCCCGGGTCAGCAGCTGGTAGGTCTCCTTGTCGTCCAGCGGGATCTTGGTGTAGTCGATTGGCTCCTTGCCGTTGATCTCGATGTTCTTCAGGGTGTCGCGGATGACGGTCAAGTTGGAGAGGCCGAGGAAGTCGTTCTTCACCAGGCCGAGCGTCTCGCAGGTATGATATTCGAAGGTCGTGGTCACCGTGCCGTCGGTGCGTTCCAGCAGCGGCGAGGTGTCGGTGATCGGCGTGGCCGACATGATGGTGGCGCAGGCGTGCACACCGGTCTGGCGGATCAGGCCCTCGATGCCCTTGGCCTGGTCGGTGATGCGCTTGGCGTCGGGATCGGCGTCGTAGAGCTCGCGGAACTCGCGCGCCTCGGCGTACTTCTTGGAGTTCGGGTCGAACATGTCCTTGAGGCTGGCGTCCTTGCCGTTCTTGCTCGGCGGCAGCGCCTTGACGAGCTTGTCGCCCACGGAAAACTCGTAGCCCATGATGCGCGCGGAGTCCTTCAGGGCCTGCTTGGTCTTGATGGTGCCGTAGATGACGCACTGGGCCACCTTGTCGTGCCCGTATTTGTCGCCGACGTAGTCCAGCACCTTCTGGCGGCCCTCGGGGTCGAAATCGATATCGATATCAGGCAGCGAGACGCGCTCGGGGTTGAGGAATCGCTCGAAGATCAGGCCGTGCTTCAGCGGGTCGAGCTCGGTGATGCCCATGGCGTAGGCCACCATGGAGCCTGCCGCCGAGCCACGCCCGGGGCCCACCATCACGCCGTGCTCCTTGGCCCAGTTGATGTAGTCGGAGACGACCAGGAAGTAGCCGCAGAACTGCATCTGGCAGATCACGCCGCACTCGTAGTCGGCCTGCTTGCGCACGTCCTCGGGCACGTTGTGGTCGTAGCGTTTCTCGAGGCCCTGCTGCACGTCGTGCAAAAAGAGCGAGGTCTCGTCCCAGCCCTCGGGACAGTCGAAGTTGGGCATGAACGCGCCGTCCTCGTGGTCGTCGAACATCACGTTGCAGCGTTCGGCCACCTCGAGGGTGTTGTCGCAGGCCTCGGGCAGGTCCTTGAAGAGGGCGCGCATCTCCTCGGCCGACTTGATGTAATAGCCGGAGCCGTCGAACTTGAAGCGGTTCGGGTCGTCCAGGTGGGAGCCGGAGTTGATGCAAAGCATCGCGTCCTGCGAGCCGCGGTCGGCTTCGTGGACGTAGTGGGAATCGTTGGTGGCGATGATGGGAGCGCCCAGGTCCTTGGCGATCTTGAGCAGGTCGGCGGAGACGCGCTTCTCGATCTCGAGGTTGTGGTCCATCAGCTCGACGTAGAAGTTGTCTTTGCCGAAGATGTCCTGCAGCTGGTGGGCGGCGCGCAGGGCCTCCTTGTATTGGCCCAGGCGCAGCCTGGTCTGGACGATGCCGGACGGGCATCCGGTGGTGCCGATGACGCCTTTGTGGTAGGTCTGCAGCACGTCGTAGTCCATACGCGGCCACTTGCCGACGCGGCCTTCGAGGTTGGCCACGGAAGAGGCCTTCATCAGGTTGACCAAACCCTCGTCGTTCTCGGCCCAGAGGGTCATGTGGGTGATGAAGCCGCCGCCGGAGACGTCGTCGCTGCGCTGGGCCTCGGTGCCCCAGTGCACACGCGATTTGTCGGTGCGGGAGGTCTCCGGGGTGAGGTAGGCCTCGATGCCGATGATCGGCTTGATTCCGGCGCTCACGGCGTTGCTCCACATCTCGTAGGCGCCGTGCATGTTGCCGTGGTCGGTGATGCCGACGGCCGGCATGTTGAGCTCTTTGGCGCGCGCGACCAGGTCGGGAATCTTGGAGGCGCCGTCCAAAAGCGAATAGTGCGTGTGGTTATGCAATTGCACGAAATTTCCCGATTGAGCCATAGCTTCTAGGGTAGCGATTGAAGCCGACTCTCGTGAAGCCCGCAGCAAACATCTGCCACGTGGCAGTCCCCCACCCGGAGTGTCGCATCGATGATGATTCCGCGACACCAGTCGATCGCAAACTCGCATCTTTCTGATGCCCCTCGTTCATACATTAAACTCCACAGTAAGGCAGAATCCAAAAGTGAGTGAAACATGAGTTTCTAGCGCGACACGCCCGGGCGATCTGAATATCCCGACCAGTTATTCACATTGGCCCGTCCACCTTGCCCATTCCCCGATTATCCGCAAGACTGGAATGTATCAATATCTCGTTGAATGACCAGTTGTCCCAAGGAGGAGAGGAAATGACCGAGAGCCGACCGCCCTGCGATTCCATGGCGCCAGGGCCCGCTGAAACCGCCGGGAACGCTGGGAATGCTGGGAATGCTGGGAATGCACAAGACGCTCCCCTATCGCCAATGCCGACCTACCAGTCACAGACGGCCGGCAACGAATACCAAGTCCCCATGTTCGATTCCAAAGTTTCGGGTTCTGGCGAAAGGCCACCGATTTCGGACGCTCAACCACAAGTTCCGGCTGGGGATTTCCAAACTTCGACGCATGGCCCACAGGTTCCTGCCGACGGCTTTCGGATTGCGGGCGGCGAGCGCCCCGTCGCCTTCCCATACGGTCCGGAAGGGGCCGCTGACAGCCATGCCTGGCGGAACGGACATGGAGCCAACGCTCCCATGTCCAAAAGCTGCGTCACGGCGTTTATTCTGGGCATCGTCGACATCGCGCTGGTCCTGGTGGCGTTGGCATTGGACCGCTACTTGACGCGCGGCACCTACAATCCGCTCGATGTGCTGGTATTCCTCGCCCAAGAAGTGGCCTTCGTGGTGTGCCTTCCGTTCAGTCTCGCCACGGTTATCGTCGCGGTCGCGGCGTTGGTGCAAATCCGTCACCCCGACCCGATGACAGGCTTGAAGCCACGGGGCAAATCCCTCGCGTTGGTGGGATTGGTACTCGGTGCTCTGCCGTTGATCGCCGAAGCAGTGTTGCTCGTTCTCCCATAGCTCCCGTGCCGGGCAACAGGCAAACAGGATTGGGAATCGGCGAGAAATCCCCGATGATAACGACGTTTCGCACAACCAAGACGGTTCGCACGACCAAGACAATTCGTGGAACGAAACGACGACTGGCACTGCGCTGCCTACCGAGCGAACCCGGTACCTGCTGAACCGCAAGAAGACCGATCAGCAAGCCGAACGAACGCTACCGCTCGTCTCCGGGCTCACCCATTTTCTCGTCCTTCTCGTCACGCAGCAACTGTAAGGCGTTGTGCAAATCCATTGGATAGTGCGATTTCACCGTGGTCCACACCCGGGTGCGCGGGTGCTTGAACTCCAGCTGCATGGCGTGCAGCCACTGCCGGTCGAGCCCGAGACGCTTGGCAAGCACCGGGTTGCCGCCATACATCGGGTCGCCGACCAGCGGGTGGCCGATGGACGAGAAGTGCACGCGGATCTGGTGGGTGCGGCCCGTCTCGAGGTTCACGCTGACCAGCGTGGCCTCGCCGAAGCGCTCGAGCACATCCCAGTGGGTGACGGCCGGTTTGCCCGCGGCGGTGACGGTGAAGCGGAAATCCGAGACCTTGGCCCGGCCGATGGGCGCCTCGATGGTGGCCTTGTCGTCCTTGAGATTGCCCTGCACCAGGGCGTGGTAGGTCTTGACGACCTCGTGCGCGGCGAATTGATGGCGCATCTCCTTGTAGGCGAGATCGGACTTGCAGACGAGCATGAGCCCGCTGGTACCCACGTCGAGTCTGCTGACGATGCCCTGGCGCCCCGGCGCTCCCAGCGAGGTGATATGCGTGCCACGTGCCAGCAGGCTGCCGAGCACGGTGGGCCCGGTCCAACCGGCGGAGGCGTGTGCCGCCACGCCGACGGGCTTGTCGACCACCACCACGTCGTCGTCCTCGTAGGCCACGGCCATGCCGGAGGCGATGGGTTCGGGCTCCTCGCGCTCCTCGGCGATGTCGAATTCCACGGTGTCGGTGTCGGCCAAAGTGCCGGATTTCGAGATGTCGCGGCCGAGCACACCCACCTGGCCGGTCTCGATGAGCTGGGCCGCCTTCGAGCGCGATACACCGAGCATCTTGGAGACGGCGACGTCGAAGCGTCTGCCCACCAGGTTCTCGGGAGCCGGCGAGAGCTTCGACATCACACCACTCCCCCGGTGTGCACGTCTGATTCGGCGGCGGCGATATTGGAGTTATCAGCGGCGTTCAAGTCATCAGCGACGTTCGCGGCATCGGAAATATTCGTGTTATCGGCGGCATCAGCATCATGCGGCGCCGAACCGTCCTCGACGTCATGTCTGCTGAAAGGCACCTGCGCGAGGATCAGCACGATGATGATGGCGGCCGCGACCATCAGGATGATGTCGGCCACGTTGCCCACGGACCATCCGTAATTGAGAAAATCGACCACCCGGCCGTTCACAAAGCCGTCGGCGTAGATCACACGGTCGATGAGGTTGCCCATCGCCCCCGCGAAGCCGAGCCCAAGCCCGACGGTCCACCACAGCGAGACGGTGGTCAGGGCGAAATAGGCCATCACCAGGCACGCCACAAACGCCACGCATGAGATCAGCCAGGTCACCGACGAGCCGAGGCCCAGCGAGGCCCCAGGGTTGTGCACCAAGGTGAGCGACAGCAGCCGTGGAATGACGACGATGGTCCTGCCGTCGCCGAGGGCGTGGGCGGCCCAGATCTTGGTGACCCTGTCGACGAGGAGCGCGAGCAGCGCTACGGCAAGGAAAACGGCCACGCGAACGCGCAGCCGTTTTGCATCGTTAGCCTTCATCAACGTAGCGACTCAGTCCTTGTTGGCCGAGTCCAATTTGTTGTAGGTGCTCGTGTCGGAGACCTGGGAGACAAGCTGGCCCAGGAACTCGGTGAGGCGGGTGCGATACTCGGTCTCGAACTGCTTGAGGTTCTGGATGTTGCCTTCCATGACCTTGGACTGGGACTCGAGGTTGTCGCGCACCTGCTGGGCGTAGGTCTCGGCGGCGGAACGCGTCTTCTGGTCGTAGTCGGCCGCGCGCTTCTGCACCTCGGACTCGTACTTGTCGGCCTCGGCGTGCTTCTCCTTGGAGTAGCCGTCAGCGGCGGAACGGGTCTTCTGCGAGTAGGCGTCGGCCTCGTTGCGCGTGCGCTTGCTATAGTCGTCGGACTCGCTGCGGGTGCGGGAGGAATAATCGTTGGCCTTGTTGACCAGCTCCTGGTACTTGACCTGGCTGGCGTCGGTGATCTCCTTGGCCTTCGCCTTGCCCTTGTCGACGTACTGGTCGTGCAGCTGCATGGCCAGGGTCAGCATGGCGGTGGCGCGCTCGGGCTCGCTGGACGCGCCGGAAGCGGCGCCCGCGATCTTCTGGAGGCTGCCGGTCTGCGTGTCGGGCTCGACCTTGGAGACCTGCGCGCGCAGCTGGTTCTCACGCTGCTTGGACTCCTCAAGCTGCTTGGAGACCTCTTGGAGCTGCTTGGACTGCTCGTCGGCCTTCTCGACCTGCTGGCGGGCCTGCTGGAGCTGGCGGGAAAGGTTCTCGTTGTTGGAGCGGAACTCGTCGCGCTCGCGCTGCACGGCGACGAGCTGGTCGCCGAGGTCCTGCTTGCCCTGCGTCTTGGCGGCCTGGGCGGTGAGCTGGTCGATCTGGGCGTTGAGCCGGTCGACCTGGTCCTTGAGCTGCTTGTTCTGGTCCTGGAGGGCACGGTTGCTCTCCTCGGCCTCGGAAAGCTTGGAGGAGGCGAGCTTGGCTTCCTGCGTCGCCTGGGCGATCTGCGCGGCCTGCGCAGTGTTGTCTCCGGACTTGGCGGAGGCAGCCTTGAGCGACTCGTTCTCGCGGGTCAGGGATTGCACCTGGCCGGTCAGGTCAGAGATCTTGGTATTGAGATTGCTGACATCCGGGCCCAGCGACTGCGTGGACTGGCCGCCCTGCATGGCCTGCTTGCCAAGAGCCTCCACGGTCTCGGTGACCTGATCGAGGAAGTCATCGACCTCCTCGACGTCGTAGCCTTCTTTGAAACGGACAGTCTGGAAGGCATGTTCCCTGATATCCTTCGGCGTTAACAGTGCCATAAACCTTTACACCTCACTTTGGGCTTGATGCCTCTTACGTTGATATCTCTTTGCGATAGTACACCACACAGTATACCCCGACGTCTTGCACCACTACGTCAAGGAAACTCGGAGCGGATGAGGCGAAGGCGTCAACCGATAACCGCGGAAGAACCCCCAGCCGTCAAACCCGCCCGGGCCAACGGGCAACGGAACTCTTTAGATAAACCCGATGAGCACCTGCACCACGGCCAAGACGAACCACAGGACCACGGGAGTGAAATCGATACCACCGTTGCCCAGGCGCATGATGGGGATGAACCGGCGCAACCAGCGCAGCGGCGGATCGGTGAGCACATAGAAGACGTTGAAGATGGCCAAAATCACACGATTCGGGCGCCAACGGGGCAACAGGTAGGCCACCCAGTCGATGATGACACGGATGAACAGCACCGTCATATAGAGGCCGATGAGCCAGAGCAGCAGGGCTTTGATGATGAAAAGCAGCATCAGGCCTCAGAAGAGATCGCTGTCGGCGTCTTTGGCGTCCTCGACCTTGATCTTCACCTGGGAGGGGCTCAGGAGGAAGACCCTCGGGGTCACACGTTCGATGGAACCGCGCACACCGAAGACCACGCCGGCGGAGAAATCGACGATGCGATAGGCCACGGACTCGGCCAGGCCGGTGAGGTTGAGGACCACGGGGATGCCGTCGCGCACGGCACGCCCGACCTTCTGCGCGTCGTCGTAGGACTTCGGGCAGATGGTGGCGATGCGGCTGAGCCTGCCGGCCGGGAAGGTCCTGGAGCCGTGGCTCGGCGCGGCCTGGGCCGTCGACGCGCTCGTGGACTGCTGGAGCACGGGAGCCACGGTGGCGTCGGAGTCGAAATCGGTGGAGTCCGGCTCGTCGTCCACCAACTCGTCATCGTCATCGACCACGTCCGTCATGCCCAGATACGACATCGCCTTTTTCATATACCCAGCCATACCAAAGTCCTTTCACTCTTCTTCATCGACGTTTATCAGCGCAGAAAATCGGGAATGTCCAAATCGCCGGGATCCTCGGACGAGGAGCCCTGCGAGTCATCCGGGAAGTCGTTGGAGATGGGCTCCTCCGGGGTGTGGGAGATCATGGGGGCGTCGAGATCCGGCAGCGTGCTGGAGCCGGATTCGCCGGCGTCGTGCCGCGCGAAATCGTTCTGACCAAGCTGCGCGGTCTCACCAGCGGCCGGGAGCGCGGAGGCGTCGTCGCTCTTCTTCGACTCCGAATCGAAGCCCGCGGCGATGACGGTGACACGCACCTCGTCGCCATAGGAATCGTCGAGCGCGAGGCCCCAGATGATCTGGGCCTCGGGGTGGATGGCCTTGCGCACCAGCTCGGTGGCGTCGCTGGCCTCCTGCAGCTTGAGATCCGTCGGACCCGCGATGTTGATGAGCGCACCATGAGCGCCCTCGATGCTCTCCTCCAGAAGCGGCGAGCTGATGGCGATCTCGGCGGCCTGGGTGGCGCGGTCCTCGCCACGTGCCGAGCCGATGCCGAAGAGGGCGGTGCCCGCGCCGCGCAGAATCGCGGTGACGTCGGAGAAGTCGACGTGAATATAGGAGTTCATCGTGATCAGGTCGGTGATGCCCTGCACGCCGGCGAGCAACGCGGTGTCGGCGGTCTTGAAGGCGTCGACGATGCCGATGGTCTTGTCGGAAAGCTCCAGGAGACGGTCGTTGGGAATGACGATGAGCGCGTCGACTTCCTTGCGCAGGTTCTCGATGCCCAGCTTGGCGGAGGCCGCGCGCTGCGGTCCCTCGAAGGCGAACGGACGGGTGACCACAGCGATAGTCAGCGCACCCTGCTGGTGAGCCGCACGCGCGACGATAGGGCTTGCGCCAGTTCCAGTGCCGCCGCCCTCGCCGCAGGTGACGAAGACCATATCGGCGCCCTTAAGCGCCTCCTCGATGTCGGACTGGTGGTCCTGCGCGGCCTTCGCGCCTTTCTCGGGGTCGGCCCCGGCGCCCAGCCCTCGGCTGGAATGGTCGCTCAGCGAGATCTTCACATCCGCGTCGCTGCGAAGCAGATCCTTCGCATCGGTATTGATCGCTACAAATTCAACGTTCTGCAAGCCTTCGGCGATCATGCGATTGACGGCGTTACCACCGGCACCGCCGACACCGACCACCTTGATGCTCGTCTTATCGTTGAAATTGTCATTCTGGGCAATCTCGCTCACCATAGTCTCCTGTCACTTCACGGTTATGCCAATTATTCTATCGCAGAACCCGCCTAGAGTAAGACTATTTCCCGGTATGTACCACAAACCCTGCCGATATATTCGCCGATGCCCGACAAATCAGTAGCTGGCGTCCATCGGATCGTCGCCGAAGAGCTGTTCGCGCTCCTCGTGGGTGGTGGTCCTCGAATCGAACCAGCCATACGGCACGTGAACCTTTTTCGCATAGCGCACGCGGCCGCGGGGCTTGTCGACCACACGCTCCGGATAGGTGATCGACGGGTCGAGCCGGTCCATCACCGCCTGCACGTCGGCCAGCGTCTCGGACTCCATGAACTCGCGTCTGGTGGAGCCACCCACCGGGAAGCCCTTGAGATACCAGGCGATATGCTTGCGCAGGTCGTGCACGGCCATGCGCTCGTCGCCGTCATAGAAGCGCACCAGCAGCTGGCCGTGGGCCATGATGATCTTGAAGACCCCGCCCAGCGTCGGGTTGAACCGCTCGTCGGAGCCGGTGAAGGCATGCTTGATGTCGGAGAAGATCCACGGGCGACCCTGGCAGCCGCGGCCGATGGCGACACCGGCGCAACCGGTCTGCCGCACCATCTCCAAGGCGTCCTCGGCACCCCAGATGTCGCCGTTGCCAAACACGGGGATGTCGACGGCATCCACCAGCTCGGCGATGCGTTCCCAGTCGGAGTGGCCTCCATAATATTCGGCGGTGGTGCGCGCGTGCAGCGTGACGGCGGCGCACCCCTCGTCCTCGGCGATGCGGGCGGCGTCGAGGAAGGTGGTATGGTCCGCGTCGATGCCCACGCGGATCTTGGCGGTCACCGGAATATTGGCATCGTTGCACACCTCGACCACACGGTGGATGAGCTCGCGGAAGAGGTCGGTCTTCCACGGCAGCGCGGAGCCTCCCCCACGGCGCGTGACCTTGGGCACCGGGCAGCCGAAGTTGAGGTCGACGTGGTCGGCCAGATTGCCGTCGACCACCATGCGCGCGGCCTGCGCGGTGATGTTGGGGTCGACGCCGTAAAGCTGCAGCGAGCGGGGCTGCTCGGTGGGCGCGAAGCGGCAGAGCCTGAACGCCTTGGGATTGCGGGCCACGAGGGCTCGCGAGGTGATCATCTCGGCCACGTAGAGCCCGTCGGGGCCGTACGCGCGGCAGATTGAGCGGAACGGCCAGTTGGTAACGCCCGCCATGGGAGAAAGGACCACCGGCGTCTCGATATGCAACGGGCCCAGCTCCACCGGCGCGATCTTCGGCACCGGCTTGCCATCATCGGCGGCCTCATATTCCCCGGCCTGCGCGCTGGTATCCCCCGCATCGGTCCCAGGCAGCCCCTCAAGCACCTGGTCCCATCCGTCATCAAACTTCTGCCGAGCCTCGGAATAATCCACCCTCTTCAGCCACTCCTCAAAGTCCTTCACCTATTCATTTCCTCCGCTTATTCGCTTATTTCCGCTTAAAAAATTCGATTCGCCAACCAATATATTTCAACTGACGTGCTTGGGACTGGGATATACGATGTCCGACACGCTCCGGGCCGCTCGGCCAAGTCATACGGTCTGACATCGCATATCCCAGCCCCAAGCACTCAACGGTATCTAAACCGCACACAGTATTACGATGAGCAAACTCAAATCATACATTAATTGATTGAGACCGCGGAATATGCTGTGTTCGGGCGTAGGCTTGGCCGAACGGCCTTGAGTGTCCCGAACACAGCATATTCCGCGGTCTCCGCACAGTTAGAAACCGTTATTCAACCGAAAGCGGTTTAGTAGAGACCGCCGGCCTCGGCTACCTTGACGGGGGCGGACTCGTCGATGCCGGACTCCTTGGCGAAGTCCACGGCTCCGTCGGCCGCGGTGGTGCCGACGATGGAGGCCGGGCCTTCGGGGTAGCGCACGCGCTTCTCGCCGATGCGGTCGGCGACGTACTTGGCCACGTTGTCGAGGTCGACGCGCTCCTGCTTCATCGAGTCACGCTCGCGGATGGTGACCGCGTGGTCGTCGGCGGTGTCGAAGTCGACGGTGATGCACAGCGGGGTGCCGATCTCGTCCTGACGGCGGTAGCGGCGGCCGATGGCGCCGGACTCGTCGTAGTCGATCATCCAGTCGTGCTGGCGCAGCTCAGCGGCCAGATCGTGGGCGATGCCCTGCAGCGGCGCCTTCTTGCTCAACGGGAAGACAGCGGCCTTGACCGGCGAAAGGCGCGGGTCGAGGCGCAGCACGGTGCGGCGGTCGACGCCGCCCTTGGTGTTCGGCGCCTCGTCGACGGCGTAGGCGTCCACAAGGAAGGCCATGAGCGAACGGGTCAGGCCTGCGGCCGGCTCGATGACGTAAGGGATGTACTTCTTGCCGCTGGCCTGGTCGAAGAAGGCCAGATCTTCGCCGGAATGCTCCTGATGCGCGGAAAGGTCGAAGTCGGTGCGGTTGGCCACGCCTTCGAGCTCGCCCCAGTCGGAGCCCTTGAAGCCGAACTTGTATTCGATGTCGACAGTGCGCTTGGAATAGTGTGCGAGCTTCTCCTTGGGATGCTCGTAGTGGCGCAGGTTCTCCGGGTTGATGCCCAGATCGGTGTACCAGCGGGTGCGGGTGTCGATCCAGTACTGGTGCCATTCCTCGTCGGTGCCAGGCTCGACGAAGAACTCCATCTCCATCTGCTCGAACTCGCGGGTGCGGAAGATGAAGTTGCCAGGCGTGATCTCGTTGCGGAACGACTTGCCCATGTTGGCGATGCCGAACGGCGGCTTCGAACGCGAAGAGGTCATCACGTTCTTGAAGTCCACAAAGATGCCCTGGGCTGTTTCCGGACGCAGATAGTGCAACGAGTTCTCGTCGTCGACGGGGCCGAGGTGGGTGCGCAGCATCATGTTGAAATCACGCGGTTCCGTCCACTGGCCACGAGTGCCGCAGTCGGGGCAGACAATCGACTTGAGGCCGTCTTCCGGCATCTTGTCGCCATGCTTCTCGGCGTAGGATTCCTCAAGCTTGTCGGCGCGCTGACGCTTATGGCAGTTGAGGCATTCGATCAGCGGGTCGTTGAAGACCTTGACGTGGCCGGAAGCCTCCCAGACGGCGGAAGGCAGAATAATAGAAGTGTCGACGCCGACGACATCGCCGCGGGTGACCACCATCGAGCGCCACCATTCGCGCTTGATATTGTCTTTCAGCGCGACGCCGAGCGGGCCGTAATCCCATGCGGAACGCGTGCCGCCGTAAATCTCCCCCGCAGGGAACACGAAACCACGACGCTTGGCCAGCGATACGACTTCATCAAGTTTGGATTGAGCCACGACACACCTTCCGATTATTGGTTGAAGAGATCAGAGACAATATGAGGCCGATTTTATCGACAGAGCATGACACCTCAGCCGCGCGGCGAAGCCGATTGGCGGGCCTGCGCGGGCGCGCCCGATTGTCGCATATGGCTTCTAGCGTTCACAGCGTAAGCAGGGGAACCCGGGCAGGCGGGTTGAGAGTGGCGCGAGCGCCAGACCCTTGGAACCTGGATGGCCAAGACCCAGCGTAGGGAGCGATGATGGACGATGCACCATAGGCGGCGCGGCCCCGGATTATCACTTTGCAATAACTTCGTCAAAAATCACGGCAAAAGGGTCAAATTAGACAAAACGATATAAACCCGCGAATTAAAACGTGAAGACGTATCCATGGTTTTTTAACGTATATACAGCAAATGAAAGGAACCGAAATGGCACAGCAAACGTCAGGCGAGATCGACAGAAACGCAGAGAAACAGGAAGTGCCGATTGACGCGAAAACCGGCAAGCCCTATATCAACACGGTGGCGGCGCTGGCCGTCGCCCCAAGCGGTGTGGGAGCGGAGCTGAGCCAACACGTGGCGCGGGTGGTCGACGTGATCCGCAAGTCCGGGCTGCCTTGCGAGACCAACGCGATGTTCACCAACATCGAGGGCGACCTCGACCAGGTGCTCGCCGTGGTGCGCGACGCGTCGATGACGCTGGCCGGCCAGGGATACCGCACCGAAGTGACGTTAAAGCTTGATATTCGACCCGGTTTCAAAGGGCAGATAAACGAAAAGCAGCAATTGGTTGACCAAATTCTGCGTCAAACGGAGTAAACCCCGCTTTGCGCTTGATGGCGGCCATACAGACAAATCACGTCATAAAGTTTAACTAGTCTGTAAAAGGGTATATGTTTGAAGTTATGATAACAATGAAAAACGTCGCTGAAAAGGCGGGAGTCTCCATCTCCACCGTTTCGCTCGTGCTCAACAACAGAGACGCCGGCCGCGTCAAAGCGAAGATTGCGGCAAATGTACGGCAAATCGCGGACGAGCTTGGATATAAGCCCAATCCGATGGCTCGGTCACTGAGGACCAGCAAAACCGGCATCCTCGGCTTCGTCGCCGAACAAATCCACGACATCCCCTACACCTCGCAGACGCTGCAGGGTGCGCAGGACGCCGCCAGCCAACTGGGCTACATCATCCTTCTGGTCGACACCGACGGCTCGGTGAGCCAGTCCGAGCAGACCTCGGCGCTGCAGCGCTACGGCATGGACGGCTTCCTCTACGCCAAGCCCTCCAGCCAGGTCACCGAGGTGCCCGAGGACCTGGTGCACTCCCCGCTGGTGCTCATCTCCACCAACACGGTCGACAACCGCTTCCCCATCGTGGAGCCCAACGAGTTCCTCATCGGCTATGACGCCACCAAGAGGCTGCTCGAAAGCGGCGCCAAGAAGATCGCCTATATCGGCAACGCGGAGCCGACCATCGCCCAGGCCACCAGGCTCGAGGGCTATCGCCGCGCGTTGAAGGAGAGCGGCACGCCCTTCGACAAGAACCTCGTGACCAACGTGACCACCAACGATGAGGCGCTCAAGGCCGTTTCGAACCTCTTCGAGACCGAGAAGCCCGACGCCTTCTTCTGCTATGACGACGGCCGTTGCTGGTACGTCTACGAGTGCGCGGCCCGCCGCGGGCTCACCGTGGGCAAGGACCTTTCGGTGATTGGTGTGGGCGACACCCCCATCATCACCAGCACCTTCACCCCGAAGCTCACCACCATCGCGATGCCGTATTACGAGATGGGCTATTGGGCGGTGTGCAAGCTCGTCTCGCTCATCGAGAAGCGTTCGCTGGGCGAGCATCCGTTCCCGGAGCACCTCAACAACCTGCCGCCGGTGGACGCTCCGATCCCCGCGCAGGTGCACTGCAAGCTCATCGAGAACAGCTCGGTGATCGGGTCAGGCGAGTAAAGACCTCACTGCGCCCGCCAAACGGGCACGAGTCAGGCACGTTTTCAATGTTGTAGCGGTTGTGGCTGGCGAGTCAATGGATGATTCGCCAGCCACAACTGTTTTCCATACCGTTTTACATTCGGATTATCGGTTTGGGGTGTTAGCGAAGCACAGAGCCTCGCACTCTCTCTCCCGCTACTTCTTTGGTTTCACGCCTCCGAAACGACGGTCGCGGTGCACGTAGTGGTCGATCGAGCGCCACAGCGCCTCGCGGCCATAGTCCGGGAAGAGCTCGGGCGCGAAGTCGAGCTCGGCGTAGGCGGCCTCCCACGGCAGGAAGTTCGAGGTGCGCTGCTCGCCCGAGGTGCGGATGACCAGGTCGCAATCGGGGATGTCGGGGTTGTAGAGGTGCTCGGAGAGCATCTTCTCGGTGACGCGGTCGCCGCTGATGCGTCCGTCGCGCACCTCCTGGGCGATCCGCGCGGCGGCGTCGGCGATCTCGGCCCGGCCGCCGTAGTTGATGCAGAAGACTACGTCGATCGTCTTGTTGTGCTTGGTGCGCTCCATGGCGACCTCGAGCTCGTCGATCACAGATTTCCAGAGCTTCGGGCGACGGCCGGACCAGCGCACGCGCACGCCCCAATCGTCCATCTGGGCGACGCGGCGGTGGATGATGTCGCGCGAGAAGCCCATGAGGAAGCGGACCTCCTGCGGGCTGCGCTTCCAGTTCTCGGTGGAGAAGGTGTAGAGGCTCAGATAGCGCACGCCGGCCTCGATGGCACCGGCGATGGTGTCGAAGACGACGGGCTCGGCGGCCTGGTGGCCATCGGTGCGGATCAGGCCGCGCTGCTGGGCCCAACGGCCGTTGCCGTCCATGATCACGCCGATGTGGCGGGGCACCTTCGCCTTGGGGAAGTCCGGGATGATCGCGGGGTCGGAGAACGGCGCGGCCGGGACTTCAAGGGACGTGTAGTCCATTTGTTCAAAAGCCATACTACGAATCTAACAACCTCATCGAACGAATGGGGCGTTCCAGGTAATATTCTCCCCATTCTTCAACAAGTCGGCGTGTGTCGCCGTTGAGCGGTGTGCTATCGAGCACGCTCCAGTCGCCTTCGACCAGCGCCTCGAGCTGCTCGCGCACGTTGATGTCGACGCGCTTGGCGTCTGGCGTGTGGTCGGAGGCGCACATCACGCCGCCGGAGGCTATGGAGAAGTAGACCAGGTCGTCACGTGTGCCGCACACCACGCAGGACGACAGGCGCGGGCTCCAACCGGCCAGGGAAAGCGAGCGCATGAGGAACGAGTCGCCGATGGCCTCGGCCGGGTGCTTGGCTCGTGCCAGGGCGGCCAGGGCGCCGATGAGGAGCAAATATTGGCGTTGGGCGGGCTCGTGCTCGGTGGAGACGATCTTGTCGGCGGTCTCGACCATCACGTTGGCGGCGGTGTAGGCCGCGTAATCGCCGCAGATCGGGGCGGCGTAGGCGGCGAGCGAGGCGGCCTGGGAGACGACGTCGAGCGAACGGCCCTCGGCGATGAGCAGGTCGCAGCGCATGAAGGGCTCGAGCCGGCCGCCGAAGCGGGATTTGGTGCGACGCACGCCCTTGGCCACGGCGCGCACCTTGCCGTGTCGGCGGGTGAGCAGGGTGATGATGCGGTCGGCCTCGCCGAGTTTCACGGTTTTGAGCACAACGCCCTCGTCGCGGTACAACGCCATGCCCTCACCTCGATCCTGATTCCGTCAACACCATACAACGCGCCCCGGCTCTATGCCAGTCCGTCATGCCTGACCAGCCAAACAGGTCTAGTAGATGAAGAAGCCCCAGAAGGCGAAGACCAGCAGCACGCCGAACATCGCGGCGGCGGTGACCCAGAAATAGACGCGGCCGAAACGGCTGGAGGCCAAAACGGGCTCGCGACCGCTCACCAAGTCGCGGATGGCGTCCTTGCGCGGCGGCAGCTGCGTGATGCCACGGCTCTGCGCCACCTCGATGAGCCGGGCCAGCACGCGCGACCACGCCCAGACGACCAGGGTGGAGACCACCTGGATGACCGGCCAGCTCCAATACATCATGCCCGGGTCCTCCACGGGTGCGCCGCCCCAACCGAGCCTCACCACGGCCATGATCACCTGGCCCAGGCCCGAGGCGAACAGTACCAGCGTGGCCAGAGTGGTCACGGCGATGCCGAGCAGCTCGCCGCCGAAGCCGTGCAAGAAGCCGAACACCTTGGCGTCGCGATGGCGCAGGAATCGCACGATTTTCAGCACCAGCGCGGCCAGGGCCATCAGCAGCGAGACGAAAAGCAGCAGCACCATGGCGATGTGGATGATGGCGCCGTAGACGGTGAGCTGGCGGTTGGCGCGCAGCTCGGTGGGCACGGCGATCGACTGGTGGATGGTCACGCCCGCCACCGGCTCGCTGGTCTGCCGCAAGCCCGCCACCGTGCCCGTGGCCCACGAGGTGAGGTCGTTGATGTAGTCGTCGGCCAGCGGCGTGCCCTCGTCGGCCTCATCGCCCAGGCGCAGCACGTGGTTGGCCACGGAGTAGCTACGCACGGTGACGTTGCGGTTGCCGGCCTTGTGAGCCGAGTCCATGATGTGCTCGATGCCCTCCACCTGCGCGGTCATCACGTCCTTGGAGCCATAGACCGCGAGCGTCGGGATGGCGTAGGCGCCCGGCAGGTCGACCCTGACGTCGAAGTTTGAGCCCGGCTTGCCGAGGTCGGCGTGGAAGAGCCGGCGGACGATGGACTGGTAGCCATTGTTGGCCCCGACCAGCGAGAAGTCCTGGGTGACGAAGAAGCCGAGCGACTGCCGTGGCGAATAGACCATGGGGCTCAGCAGCACCTGGAAGGCGATGCGTTTGTCGCGTTGGAGCAGGTAGGGCGAGATCCACGTGCTTTCGGAGGTGGCGTAGATGCCGATCTTGTCGGGGTTGACCGAACTTATGCCACGCAGGTATTGGACTACCTGGTCGTAGGCCACGGCGCTGCCCGGGTAGTCGCGGGTGAGGTCGTTGGTCGACCAGACCGGCTTGTCTAGCACGGCGGTGACGAATCCGGCGGAGGCGAGGTCGTTGGCCACGTCGCCGAAGGAGTTGTCGCAGGTGCCGTAGCCCGCGCCGTGCATGAAGACGACGCCGGGTTGGCCCGCGGGGGCGTTGAGCGGCTGGCGGATGAGCACGCGGATACGCTGCACCTCGCCGGTGGAGGGGCGCTTGGCGTCGATGGTGACATGGCGCAACGCGACCGCGTAGGTGCCCTTGCCCGGCAACGCGAGGCCTTGCGGATTGTCGAAGGAGACGGCGGTGCTGGCGGAAAGGGTCTCGAGGCTCTGCCCGGTGGGTTCCCTGTTCCATGGCACGCTGGTCAGGCTGGAGACTGTGACCAACAGGCCCAAAAGCATGATGAAAATGGGGACTGTGACCAGCACGCGCTTGCCAAGTCCCCAACCGGTATTGCCCTCTCCCCGCTCAGGCGCCACCACGGCGGTCGATGCTGAACTCATCACACCGGCTTCACGGACGCCAGGCGGGAAAGAAGATGGAAATCACTGCCCGTTGACGTCATTGCCCTGCTTCGAGTCGAATGAGTTGAGCGAGATATCGGGAATGCCCATGTCGTCGCCGGAGGCGGAGGCGGGTTTGGCGCCGTTGGCCTGGGAGCCAGCGCCGTCGGAGGCCAGCGGGGGCATCTGCGGGCTGAAACTGGCCGGCTGCTCGGGAGCGGCGGTCTGAGAGGTCTGGGCCATGTTCGCCAGAGCCGCCAGCGAGGAGCTGCTGCCCTGGGCGTCGCCTGCGGTGGCACCGGCCGTCGGGACGTTGCTGGCCGAAGCTGCCTCATTCGGCAGCGACGGCACGACCGGAGAAGCGGGGGTCGGCACGGCCGAAGTGGCACCGTTCTGCGCGGGGGTGGGAGCGAAAATCTTCTGCTCCTCCTCGTGCACGTCGTTGAACGTCGCACCCTGCGCACCGGCCGGGGCAGTCGCGGAGGTGGCGGCCGCGGAAGCCTGCTCGGTGAAGAGCGGCGTGACCACGGAGGTCTCCTGCTGAGCGGAAACCGACTGCGGCACGTTCATCGCGGCCTGGTTGGCCTCACCCGCCGAACGATTCGCCAAAGGCTCCTGGGCTCCCCCATTCGCGGCCTCGTACTTGGTGAGGCGCTCGTAGGACTCGATGCGGCTGAGCAGCTGCACGCAGGAATCGAGGTAGTAATCGACCTGACGCTCGTCATAGCCCTTCTTGCCCTTGCGCTGCACGAAGATGGCGTTGGAGACGGTGCTGGAATTGAAACCGGCGAGATCCTTCGCCTCACTCGGCGTCATGGTCTTCACGCCCAGGTCGTCGGAAGTGCGCACCACAACCTCGTCGATGAGGTTGTCGACCTGCTTGATGTCGTAGGAGGGATGCTTGGAGAGGGCGCGGGCGAAGCGCTCCTTCTGGGCGCGCGAGGCGTGCTCGCGGACCACCTGGTAGAGGCGGTCGGTCTCGGCCTTCCACGCCACACGGCCGTTGTTGGAGATCTGACGGGCGGTCTGGCGATCGACCACCGCGTGCTCGAGCCTGGCCAGCGCGGCGTCGACCTCGGCGATCACATAGCCGCCTTTGCTGAAAGCGAACGCGGCGCTCTGGATATCCTGCTGGGTCAGCTCGTCGTCGTCACGGTCGTAAAGCTCGTGGGCGTTCTCGAGGAAGGCGTCGACCTGACGGGGGTCATAACCCCACTTGCGTTTGCTGGTGTATTCGATTCCGTTCGAATTCTGATTGTTGGTCGTGTTGTCAGCCATCGAACCTGCCTCCTGAAAAAGAATTCTCAATAGTTTTAGTTTACGTGGTCGTTTCGACTCTGACATAAAGATATCAAAACAGATGTCCTTTTCATCACCATTCGATGTGCAACGTTTCATCAAAGGCCACGAATCACTCCCCCAGCAACCCCTCCATTGTTGGTTATATACAACAATATATTCTTCATTGTCGCGTTATTGGGCATATCCACAAGAAAATAAACAAAATTCCTTTACATTCTCAATCTTCGACACTGAAAAATAATCGTTCCAGATTCGCACATGAAGTGGCACACCGTCCATTGATTTAACAGATTCACCGCTCACCAGCGGCCGCATGGCTATAGCCGGAACCGCCCGACGACGAAGCCTGAGCAGTATGGAACGCCTTGGCACCACGCAAGGCTACCGAAGAGTGGCCAATCCTCGCCGGCTTATCATCCCCGTCCCGTTCGGGCTCGGGGCCGCGGCGACCTTCGGGGCCGAGCTCCTGAAGCCATGCCAACTCCGGAGCCATCAGGGCACGCGCCCGACGGCGGGCGAACGGCCATATGTGGCCTATTCTCCGCCACCACACGGCATGGCGATAGCGACGCCGGGCGAGCTTGATGCGCCATGCCAACCGGAAACACGCACGCCATGCGCGAAGCCGGCCACCCAGGCACGAGACCGGTATGAACACACCGGTGCAATCCCAATTGGGGCGGGGAGATTTAGCCATGCTGGAGAATATCTCCCAAACCAACGAATCACGCCTCACATCATGCATCCCCGCGTAGAGAAAGCCGCGGGCCACCACCGGACGACGCATGAAAGCGTAGGCCGAGCGTATCAAGCCACCATCATCCGTGACCTCCTCGCCCCCCAACGGGCCCAATGACATTGAAAGAACCGCAGACTCATACTCCACAATCTCTCTCTTCGCCACACGCCTCCCGTGATACCGGAAAAACCTGACAGCCTGCGCCTTCGCCGTTGTCAACGGCGGACGGACCAGACACCACACCCCATACAACCACAAACCGATAAGACCTAGGCAAGAAAGAACACCCATGAAACCAAGAGAACCCAAATCGGCGGACCTCAAATGATCAACAAGTATTCCGGAACACACATAAGCATACGCAAAGCCAAAAACGACCAATACAAAACCAATCTTCCGCGTAGAACCATCATCCTCCGCGTGGTAGATATCCTTGAACCCCTCATAATCCACACGGAAACGGAACGGACCCAGCCAGGGAGTCGAATCACCTTGCGACACATGCGCGTTCATATCACTGTGCTTTTCTTGCGGCGACACGACTTCGGCGTCATGGGAAATTTGCGGATCCTGCGATGGACTCATCGACATCGACCTTTCCACAGTTTGGCTGGCTGGTCACGCGGCCATGGCAACCACACGAAGGTGACTTCGACCCTCAAAAAATTCGACAAAACTAACTTCAGTATAATATAATTTCGCAATATCGATTTACTCAAACCGCATTCCGAATCACCCGATTCAAGGTTCCGGCTCTTCGTCTTTTCTCGTACTATGCCGCGAGAGTCACGCGGCGGACCAGGCCGGGGAGGCGTCGAGGTAGGCGTGGTCGGCGTAGAGCCAGGACCAGAAACGGCGCAGCCAATAGCGCGGGTCCGACTTCGGGCGCGCCACCGCGGCGTCGGCGATGCAGGCGCGGCACCAGGCCACGAAACCGTCCACATCCGGCAGCACCGAACGGTCCACCATCACGCAATTGGTGAGATCGGCGAATTTCACGTCCGGGACCGCCGGGATGATATCCACCCCGGATTTGCCGGCCGCCGAGGGCGACAAGACGACATCGTGCTCCGTCAGACGCACGCAGGCCAGATCCGACCACGCCACGCGCACCTCGCGATCCTCGCCTTCGCCACCGTTCATACTGGCGCGATGCCACAGCCAATCCACGCCATCCCCGTCCACGAGCAGGCGGCAAGGCGTGTTCCAGCGCCCGTCGAAATTGCCGTCGCGCCAGGCCGAGACGGTCTCCTGCGCGCGCCTGGTGTTGAGCTCCGGCACGGGGAACCAGGCCGGCGCCGACCACAGCGTGATGCGCATCACCAGCCAGGACGAATACGACCTCGTGAACGCCAACAACCCCACACCGCCGATAAACGCAAACACCAGCAGGTCGCCCATATCAAGGTCTTCATGAATACCCATGAACAGTATTACGAAACCGACGAAGGCGCAGAGCGCTCCAAGCACGCGCACCCCGCGTCCATAGGCGTTCGAGGCCTGTGCGAACTCACACCACATCGGGCCGGTCAACGTGAAATCGAACGTGCCGGAGCCGTCCGGCGACAGGCCAGCGACGGGACCCTGGTTGGCCGTGGCGCTTAAGGAGACATTCGCAACCGCGTCCAAACCGTCTTCGGCGTCAAGCCCATGCTCTCCGGCCTCGCCACCGGGCACGACCTCATCCGCCACCGCCATCACCAACGCTTCCTCATCTTCGTCACTGTCGCTGTCGCCGTCACTGTCACTGTTGCTGTCACCGGGCCGGATCCGCAACCGCCGTGGAGCGGTCGATGGTCTTGCGCCCACCCCACTCGGCGGCCGGCACGCCGGAAAGACGCTCCAAGACGCTCCCGCCGGCCACGAACTCGATGTCCATATACGAATACTGCGTACGGTGCTCGTCCCACACCGAAAGGTCCGGGTCGGGGTTCGGCACATACACCGAGCGCATGATCACGCCCACCTCGGGCACCACGAACGAGAACACCCACGGCTGCGGGCCCACACGCAGGTCACGCGCCTGGTCCATGCCCTCCAGCTTGGTCTGCCGGTAGTCCACGCCCTGCATCGGAATCACCTGGTAGCGCTCCCGGTCGATGCCATCGGCCACGTCGGCCAGCATGGCCTGCATGGAGGGATCAAGGCCATGCGCCTCGGCCAGCGCCTCGGCGGCGTCCACGCTGCCACCTCTGAGCCCGGCGAGCATCCCTTTCTCATCGTCGTTCCGGCAACGCACATACAGCGGCGTGCCCGCCAAACGGAACATGGAACCCAGGCCCGAGGCCTGCGCGAACGCGCCCTCCCAGCCCTGCGGGCCGCCCAAACCATACAGGTTGAACGTGTCTCCGCCCAACAACCGCGACGAGGAGCGAGCCAAAGTGGCGGTATCGGCCCCGAAATACGTGACGAACGAGCGCTCCTCGCTCTGGTCCTCGTCAAGGTCCGGCATCAGCCCATCGGCCACCGCGAACGCGCAGTCGCGCACCGGGGCCATCAACGACGCCAAAGCCGGGCACGGATTGCCGTTGGCGTCCACCGCGCCTTCCCTTTGCAGCGAGAACGCCATGCGCTGGCGCATCCGGTTGATCGTCCTCGGCTCGCCCACATTCGAGAACGGCACCAAGCGCTCCGGCACCATGAAACGCAAGTAATCCGGCCCGCCATTGAGCACGTACAACTGGTCCGGCTTGAACGCCACCGTACCCAACGCCGCCACGGTCGGCCCTTGGGCGAAACCGCCAGTCACTTCCTCAGCCATCATTGGCCTCCTTCGTTAATCCTCATATACAACTAAACCGATAAATCAATCGACAAACCAACCCGGAACCACCCGAATCAACCCGGCAACGACGTCAGAGATCAGACATCATCGTCGAACCACACGGCCGACCACGCCGGCGGGCTATCCAAGAACTCCTTGTCGCCATAAAGCCACACCCAGAACGAATGCAACCGGCGACGCAGGCCCGACGATGGCTGCGGTTCGGCGGCGTCGGCGATATGCCCGCGGCACCAGTCCACGAACCCGTCCACATCCGGCAGCACCGAGCGGTCCACCATCACGCTGCCGTCCACATCGGCGAACCTCACGTCCGCAACCGCGGGAATGATGTCGACGCCCGCCTTGCCGCCAGCCGACGGCGAAAGCACCACCGCGCGCGGCGTCAGGCGCACGCAATCCAAATCGGACCAACCAACCCGCACGTGAGAGTCCTTGCCGTGCACATGCACCATCAGTTCGACGCCATCGCCATCCACCAACAGCCGGCAGGGCGTCTCCCAATGACTGTCGAAATCCGCGCCATCCCACTGCTCACGAACACGAATCTGCTCCTTTGTGCTTACGCTCAGCACGTTGAACCAGCCTTCCGCGGAACGGAGCATCACTTTCAGCACCAGCAACGAGTCGAACTTGCCCCAAAAGAGCAACAGAGAAAAAGCTGTAAAGAAGAGAAACACGACGAGCGTCACCAACATATCTCGATCGCCAAAAATCGAGAGTCCCATCTTTCCGATAATCAACAAGCTAAAAAAGCCAAAGAACACCAGGAACGGCAAACCGATGCGGCGCATCCCGCGACCGTAGGCGTTCGCCGCCTCCACGAACTCGCCCCACATCGGGGCCGTCAGCGTGAAATCGAACGACGCGCCGTCGTCCAGGGAGGAATTGGGAACGATCTCGGTTTCAACGGCGAGATCCGCGCCGTCATCAACGACAGCATTACCACCAAGTCCAGCGCCGACACCGGTGCCAGCGCCAGCACTGATTTGCGCGTCTCCCCCATCAGCCATCGACATCGACTTCCAGCCTTATCCACACCGTCGCGCAGCGAACCCGCCCACGTGGGAGCGGCACGAACCCGAACAAACGTTTGACAACATTACATTTCTAGCAACATGATAGCGTATCATCTATCCACATTAACCAACCCCGATCTTGTAAGACAATCGGTTGCTGTTGGCACGTGACAAGGGTCGTACCACATCCAACGAAAGACCAAATCCAACCCGAAACCGCCCCTAGAACACCAGACCGTTAAGCCAGTTTTTCGGCGGCCCGTCCAGGAACTCGTCATCGCCGTACAGCCAGCGACGGAACCGACCCCACAACGCAGACAACCGGCCAAGCCCACGAACCCGCGAACCAGGCCTACGAACCCGCGAACGGCCCGAGCTATGGCGGGCTTCATACCCGGCTTCACGCTCAGGCTGACGTGCGGCACCACGCGCGGCAGCCTTCACACGCTCCCGGCACCACGCCACGAACCCATCCAGATCGGGCACCACCGAACGGTCCACCATCACGCAACCAGCCAGGTCCATGAACTGCACATCCGGCACCGCGGGGATGATATCCATCGAGGCCTTCCCTCCAGCCGACGGCGAAAACACCACCGCATGCTCCGTGAGCCGCACGCAATCCAGGTCTGACCAACGCACGCTTGTGGATCGGTCGTCACCCTCCACGGTCCACATCCACATCAGGCCGTCAGAATCCACCACCAGCCGGGACGGCGTCGACCAACGATCGTCGAAATTACCGTCCTTCCACTCATACACCGCGCTGCGCATCTCCGCGCCACTCGTGCTCCGTATCGGAAACCAGACCGACACCCACCCCGCCGCCTGATTCATCATCAGACGACGAGGCAGCACACCGCCACAAAGCGACCAGCAGACACCAGTCAGGACCAGACAGAAAATCAGCGTCCATAGATCGTCACGAGTGGTTATCGGTATGTCAAGAAGAATCAGGCTAATCACAGTGCAAAATATCGCCCCAGGCACGAAGATCTTCCTCACCCCACGCCCGTAGGCGTTCGATGCTATCGCGAACTCCCACCACATCGGGCCGTTCAGCGTGAAATCGAACGACCTCTGGCCATCGAACGGCGAATCAACCGTGCCTGAACCGACGTTCCCGATATCAGTCGGCGACACACCGCCATCCGAACCTGCCGCCTGTCCTCCAACATGATTCTCACCCGCAGCAGGAACAAAAGCATCAAAACCCGACATCACATGCCACCTTCGACGTAAACTTCGTCCGATCCGGATTGAACGCCACGGAACCCAACGCACCCACCGTCCACACCTGACGGGGACCACCGGCCATCACCAACCCCTTTCACCGGAAACCACAACAAAAAGAAACACGACAGACAGCGACACCGTCACCACCCACGGGTCATGCCCTTCGGCGGGCCGTCCAAAAACTCGTCGTCCCCATACAGCCAACGCCGGAAACGGTACAACCGCAACCGCCAGCCCGACTCCGGCCACGGGGACGCCCCAGCGATACGCTCCCGGCACCAGCGCGCGAAGCCTTCCGCATCAGGCAGCACCGACCGGTCCACCAGCACACACCCGTCCAGATCCGCGAAACCGAATTCGGGCACCGCAGGGATGATGTCCATCGATGCCTTCCCGCCGGCCGAGGGCGAAAGCACCACCGCGTGATCGGTCACCCGCACACAATCAAGATCCGACCAACGCGCACGCACCACACGGCGCCGGCCCGCCGACCCCTCACGCGCATGCGCGCCACGCACCCAACGCTCCAACACCACGCCGTTCACGTCGACCGTCAGACGGCACGGCGTCGACCAGCCGGAGCTGAAGAAACCATCGCTGCGCTGCCCCAGTATCCGCCAGATATCAATCGTGCTCGTGCTCCGCACCGGAAACCACTCCGACACGAACGGCGCCAGCTTGTTCGCCACGCCCCAACGAGCCAACCAACCACCACAGCACATCCAACTTAAGACCGTCAAAATGAGCATGACAACCACAACCCATAGATCGTCACTACTGGTTATCGGTATATCAAGAAGAATCAGGCTAATCACAGTGCAGAATATTGCAAAAGGCACGAAAATCTTCCTCACCCCACGCCCGTAGGCGTTCGACGCCATCGCGAACTCCCACCACATCGGGCCGTTCAACGTGAAGTCGAACGTTACGCCATCATCCAGAGACGAATTGGAGACGGCGGCCGAACCGGGGACGGTGACGCCATCGCTATTGGGGACACCATTGCCGACGGCGGTACCATCGCTAACGGCGACACCATCGCCAACACCGCCACCGATTTGCGGCTCTTCCCCATCAACCATCGACATCGACCTTCGCCTCTTCTACTCGCATCGCCGCGCAACGGACTCGCTCACACGGGCGCAGCCCAACTCCCACAAACGTTTAACGACATTGGTTCTCTGCCACTATGATAGCGAACCAGCTATCCACATTCACCAGCTTTGATTTCGTCAGACAATTGATTGTCTCCGTCGCCTTCGGCACGTTGCAGGATCGGCGCAATCACACCACCGAAACTTCACTCCACGAAGTGGCCAGTTTCGGTGTGCGTGGGAGCCGCCACGAAGCGACCTGCCGAGCGCCCCGCCGCACCATGCCAGTGACCAACCTTCGCGCTAGAGTGTTCAATTGTCCGAAGGGCGATTAGCTCAGCTGGTTAGAGCGCCACCTTTACACGGTGGATGTCGGGGGTTCGAATCCCTCATCGCCCACCTTTGCAAGATCTTGGCCGCCCGGTCATTTTCGGGTTCCGGTTCCGGGCCTTTGAACCTTTTACATTCGAAGGTGTCCGAAAAGTGACACATCAAGTCACATATCGGCTTGGAAATATCGCGGCGGAAAAACCTCAAAAAGACGTTATGTATGACTATTCAAACACCTGTGAATGGGCGTGTCGTCCGCGAAATTCGCGGAAAATACTGGGTTAATTGGGCAATTTCGCGTTTTCGTCGGTTAAATGTTGTAATATCTTGAGCATATTGAGTTAGCGCGTTGTGTTGCATCGCAGCGAGTCATGAAGTTAGGTCAGACCATTCAACCATTGGCGTTTGACTCGACCCGAAAGGTCCGCGGCCTCGTGATTCTGATGCGGTGCCGGCGGCGCGCGGTTGGAGAATTTGGTGTTAAGGGGTTTGGTTCGATGTTGAAGATGGTCGTGTCCGCGCTCGCGTGCGCCGCGATGCTCGCGCCGTTCACGGGCAACCTATCGAATGTGGACAACCAAAAAAGCACCGAGATCGACCCCCCCCCGCAGTCCTAACGACCAATTCTTATCACAACTCACCAACCCAAACTAATCACTTCTCACCTTTATCTTCAAAGTCACTTTCATCGTTGTTGGAACTTGGCAACCCGTCACACCCGTCCACAAAGTCAGGTCACAACCGTAAGACCGATTCGAAGCATCGCAGCTCCATTTCCAATTCAGTCCACGCGGCCTCGCTCACGCGCTTCTCTGGAAAGAGTCAGGCCAGCAGGCCACCAGCCGTGGCCCACCATGCAACCTCCACTGAGCAACCGCAGGTGGGCCCGCAGAGCTCATGCACGCCGACGACGGCGACATGGCAGGGCAGTGCCCACGGCGGTCCTACCGCCGACCACATCGACTGGACCATCGACGCCAACTGCAATATGACGATAACCGGCGGAATACTCAACTATGACTATCCTTATTACACTTCACCTTTCCCCTGGTCTGTTTACCGGTATCAAATCACCTCGCTGACCATCAGCAGTTCGCTGCAACTCTCAAGCGGAGTGACCACAATGAATTTCTGGTTCTCTAACATGACTGAGCTGGAGTCTTTTTCGGCGCCTGGTTTGAACGTCTCGGGCATATCCAACATGGAAGGCATCTTCGAGGATTGCCCGAAACTGGAAGATCTCAATCTGAGCGGCTGGGACAGCAGAAACCTGCAAAACACACAGTATATGTTCTCCCGCTGTTCCGCACTAGTCTCGGTAAATCTCAGCGGTTGGGACACCAGCAAAATCACTACAATGTACGCAATGTTCCAGAATGCTTCCTCGCTCGTCAGCCTCGATCTGAGCGGCTGGGACACCAGCAACGTGACCAACACCACAAGCATGTTCGGCTACACGCATCTCAAACGACTGAGATTAGGAGCGGGCACCTCCACACTGGCTTCTGCGGTGCAGTCGGGAGCGTTCCCGGCCTACCCCGGGGAGACAGTCTACGTCGAAGGTGCCTTTGAGGCTACCACGCTGCCGGACGGCTCGACCATCTACAAGCAGAAGCATTTTCAATCAAACACCACGCCCGCAGGAGCTTACTCCACTGCGGTGACCCGGCCCACGTGGTTCGGCACCGCGAAAGGAGGCATCGAGTACGCGCACGCCGACGGCACCGTCGGCGACTACCCCCACCCG